>JBBQVE010000005.1:0-88521 GCA_038211855.1 Saccharimonadales bacterium (SeqCode) | reverse complement strand
CTATGCGGCAACCGGCTGCAGTGCGAATGGTTGCCATGGCTATTCTATCTCTGCTCTACTAATCGATGGCACTATCTACAAAAAAGACAATACGAACTAGAACGAGACTATACCCACACGCCACGTAACATGATATAGTGTAGTTGGTTATGAGCCATGCGAGTTGGCCCACCGTTGTGAATTCTACGGATACGCAGATTTGTGTTTTAACGTCAGGTCTGTGATACTGTTAACATGAGCTATAGTACACTTTTCAAACTTGACTCTGCTGATATTCATTCGGAGGCAGAAGTTGAGACTCGCTTATTACAACTGTTATTCAATGACCTGGGCTATCCCCAAACTAAAGTTATACCTAAAAAGCAGTTACCGCCTTTGATTGTTAGTGCAGGCTCTCGCAAGGCTACCGTAGAAGCTGACTTCTTACTAATGGGTGGCAATAGTTACGCAAAGGTTGTCGTAGAAGCGAAAGACCCTACAAAATCAGTACAGGAAGCGTGGGGGCAAGCAGCAGGATACGCACTTACCTACAATCGAGACAAGACCAAAGAACAGAAAATCCAGTGGCTGCTTATAAGTAACGGGCATATCACTTCGCTTTATCAGCATGATAGCGATAGCCCAACAATAACTTTGCAATTGTCGGATTTTGTTAGCGGTTCACCACCGTACGTTTCTTTACGCTCGAACATTAAGTATGCTGCTACCCCAACTATAGAAACCAATGGGCTGAAGTTTGGTACCTTATCACCTGAAAAACTTAACGACTTATTCAAAACATGCCACAACTTGATATGGAAAAAAGAGAAGTTAGCACCAGCCGATGCTTTTTACGAGTTTTGTAAGTTTATGTTCATTAAGATACGTGCTGACAAAGAGCGACAACTCAATGGCGACAAGCTAAAGCCGTATGAGTTACCTATGACTATTGACTGGCTAGATGCCCAAAAGGCCACCTCAAAGCATCCAGTAAGAGACATCCTCTTTAAGCAATTATGCGAAGACTTGGAAAAATCCATAGTCAGAGATGGCAAAAAACGTATTTTCGAGCCACACGAAAAACTTAATCTAAGTGCCGAGACATGCAAAGAACTTATCAAGAAGTTTCAGGAGATAAATCTAAGTGCGATTGATGACGACTTGAACGGACGCATGTTTGAGGTATTCTTAAATGCAGCTATTCGAGGGAAAGACCTAGGACAGTTCTTTACCCCACGCCCATTGGTAGATTTTATGACTAGAATTGCTTTGTACGGCAAAGACGATATTAACAATCCACCTAAAGTTATTGATTCATGTTGCGGAACAGCGGGTTTCTTAATTGAAGTTATGGCGTACTTAACATCTTCACTCCGCAACGACACGAGACTTAATGATAGCCAAAAAGAGGAAAAGAAAATACACATTCAAACACAGTGCTTATATGGGGTTGAGGCTAATGAGCGTGTATCCCGTATAGCTAGGATAAATATGTACTTACATGGTGATGGCGGAAGTCATATTTATCATGGTGATGGCCTAGATAATGACCCAACTGCTAGCGAGGATATGAGCGAAGAACGAGAACGTGAAGTGCAAGACCACTCGGCAAAAATTAAAGCTGACTCATTTGACATTGTATTAACCAATCCGCCTTTTAGCATGTCTTATTCAAAAGAAAATGACGACGAAGAAAGAATACTCCGTCAATTAGATATTGCCGAAGGAGCTTCATCGGTTAAGTCGAATGTGATGTTCTTGCAACGTTATTACGACATTCTGAAGCCAGACGGCGAAATGCTTATAGTAATAGATGACACCGTGCTTAATGGTTCAACTCGTGCAGACGTACGAAAGTGGATTTTGCAGAAGTTCGTTGTACTTGGCGTTCACTCAATGCCGTTTAATGCGTTCTTCAAAGCCAGAGCCAACATAAAAACATCTGTATTACATCTTAGAAAAAAGAGCAATGAGTATGAAGCACAAGGACACGTCTTTATGTCCATAAGTAACAATATCGGGCATGACAATGCCTTGAATGATACTCCCGAACGCAATAATCTCACCGACATACTTAATACATATTTTGAGTGGAAACGAACGGGCATATTGAACCCAGTCATAAAAGAAAACCAAGACCGAGACGAAAACCTAGAATGTCCAGAGCAGATATGGCTTACCAGTCCAACACGTTTTAGCGCTGAGCGCTTTGACGCATTTTTCTATGCACCCGACCTAGATAATGCCTACAAACAGATGGCGGAATTAGAAAAAAGTGGACATATAAAAGTTGCGGATACTAGCCAGCTTGCACTTAAGCCTAAACTCACCCGTGCAGACAAACAACAGATTAAAGATGATGAAACAAAACTCAAATATATCGAGATAGGCGACGTTACGAGGTATGGACTTATTACCAGTTCAGTTGTCGGAACTCTTAACGAACTACCCAGTAGGGGTGAGTATCTTATGAATGAGGGCGATATTTTGATGGCACTTAACAATAGCTCACGAGGAACTGTAGTGATGGTTCCTAAAGAGTTTGATGATGGCATTTGTACATCTGGCTTCTTAGTGCTTAAACCAAAGTCTCAAGAAGAGGCTAGTTTATTATGGTATGCATTAAGGAGCGAGTATTGCCGAAAACAAGTTTATTACTTAGCGCAGACCGCCAGTCAGCCAGAGCTAAAAGATGAGGCGTGGAAAAAATACTTCAAGGTGCCGCTACCATCAGGTGAAGAAAAAGACAAAGCAATTAAGGCTGTTGCTTCGTTTCAGTCTCACGTGTCAGCATTGCTAGATGCAGATGCTTTTAGGGTTCATTAACTATGGCTAACGAAAAAGACAAATTCCACAAACTTATTGAACTCGCTTCGCAGCCACTTCCATCAAAGCAGGAAAAGCGGCGACGTGCCGATGATTATAGCGATACACAAACTCGTTCACATAAAGCTGAAGATACTTCGGTGAAACACAGTGATAAGTCCCGTCCAAAGAACGCTTCAACTGACCCCAAAAACCCTCAATAGTATTAGTGTGAACGCCAGCTTTAACGTATTCGTATTTTGAGTGATTGACGAACTCATGCGTAAAATCTCTTTTGACTCGTGAATAAATACGGCTGTCGTCAGTATGTAGGGTTGAGCCAGGTTCTACGTTGCTTCGGATAAAAGGTAATGTAACAGTTGCATCAGCTTGCTTAGTAGCAAAGGCTTTGACCTTGCCTAAACCCTTTTGTTTCTCAACGATACCAACTACGGCAGTTTTGTTAGCAAACTTCACATCTAACTTAGCTTTGCCACCTATGTAAGTTTCATCAGCTTCGATAATTCCACTGAGCATACCGCCATTCTCTTGCATCATAAGACGGATTTGTTTACACATGCGCCAAGCACACTTGTAAGTAACGCCTAAGTGTCGCTCAATCTCTTTAGCACTGACGCCATTCTTACCAACACTAAACAGGTAAATGGCATAGAACCACTTAGTTAAAGGCGTTTCGGACTTGTGAAAGATTGTGTTAGCCAACGGGTAAAGCTCAAAGCCACAGTGCTTACATTTATAGATTTTATGGGTCTTGAGTTTATAAAACTTAGTTTCGGCTGCACAGCGTGGGCAGAACTCTACGTGTCCGTAACGCTGTTGAAAGATAAAGTCTAAGCAGACATCATCGTTAGGGAACTCTTTATGCAGTGTATCTATTGTGTACTTCGGTGTTTTCATACTCTAAGTGTACTACAGATGATACGTGGTGTCAAGGGATAGTCGCCCACAATCATGTATTGACATAAGAGGGAACGAGTGCTATTATGCAAGTGTTCCTTAAAAAATTAGATCCTCTGGACAAATAAGCGTGGTGTAGCGCTTATAAAAAATCTATAACTTACGTCGTACAATGTATATTTTGCGACTGCATATCTACCTGCATAGTTGATTAGCTGTCCGTCTGCTGCGGGGGAGTTTTTACCTAAACATGTAATTTACTTACTATAACTTCTACAAATTCTTCGCGTAGTCTTCTCATTAGAGTACTTTGTACCTTTAGATGCACATATACACGTATATAGTTATCCACAACGTTCTGCGTGAAAATTGCGTTGTTTTCACGGACGTCGCTAATTACTTGCTTTTTTGATATTCTCTGGCTTTATATAGTTTTTTTGACAATTGCTTATTCCCCTGCTTTTATATGTTTTTATGGTTTCTCCAACCTCACTGAACAAAATACGAACATGAAAGAGAACAGTAGTGGAGTCTGTTATTGCTACCTATTTGACGTAGACACGCTCGCCAATTCGTACGTCAACATATGACATCGGTACGTTTCCGCCAAGTTTATTTTTCACCGCTAAATATGCCCCTACCTGCTGCCTCGCATCCCTGTTCAATGCAAATTTGATGACGTAGGACTCCCCTTTTAGGTGCACAAAGAGTTCGCTGGCACCAACTGGTAGCTCAAGGCTACTGACGGTTTGACCAGCACTATGTAGATTTGCGGCAACAGTCTGAATAAAGTTGATGTCCGTTTCTGTCATAATCGCTTTACCAACGTTTACTTTTAGGGGTACATCTTCTTGGAGCACCTGTAAGTTGCTATAGCTGCTACTCGCAAGACCTCTGGCATTTGCCAAGACGACCCCAGTAGCCCCAACGATGTATGAACTCGCATCAGGCAAGCTCAATAGATACTGGGCCGGAATAATCGACAGACCAACGATTGGCTTACGACCTATAAGTGGGATACTCACCGTCACATCCGAGACTTCCGGCAGCTTGGCTTGAATGGCTGCCTTGAAGGCCCGAATATTGAGGGTCAATTTGGAGTGGTTGAAGACTGATGAATTCAGGACTGCTCCGACTTGGCTAGTGTAGAATTCCTTTGAATAAAGAGTTGTGTCCGGCAAGACAACACTGACGGTGTTGCCTAAAATACTACAGTACATCACGGATACCCCTATTACAAAAATAGAAAGATAGATTGGCAGCCGCTTCAAATGGTCGACGACGTTGTCTGAAACACGCTTCTCGCGCGGGCGCTGCTGCCTCCCCTCCTGCCCTGCTGGACGAGGTGCACTCCTATAATACTGCACGACTTTTGGTTGGCTATTGTCACCTGGCAAAGGTCGCCGACGTTCAATCTTTTTTGGTCTTACACCAAGCACGCCAGTTACCCTTAATGCCCTTCTAGCATCGTCACCAGCAGTTGGGCGAGGCTTTCTGCAGCCTTGGGCATCGCAAAAGCCCGCAGGTTTTCACCAAGCTCAACCTGTCGCTTCGCGTCATTCAGAAGCTCAATAGTTTGTTTCGGCAAGTTCTTGAGGTCACTCTCGAGAAGAATCACTGCGGCGTCAGCTTTATGAAAGACCGAAGCATTTTTTAGTTGATGGCCGCCAGTCAGCTGCGGATTCGGGACGACGATACAGGCCTTGCCTTGTTGCGCAAATTCCGCAATATTTGTGGCGCCCGCTCTCGTCACTACCACATCAGAAGCTTCGCTGATACGCGCCATATCATCGGTAAAGCCAAAGACCCGTACCTTTGCTGCGTTGTCGGCCGAAAGCTTCTCATCATACGCAGCTCGAGTTTTTTCTTCGTCCTTCCTTCCGGCCAGATGGAAAATATACAGATTGTCAATGTGCGAAAACAGCTGTTTAGCGCCATCTGTCACCGCCCTGTTCAGACGAATCGCGCCATTACCACCGCCCGTCACAAGTACGATCTTGGCCGAAGCAGGCACGCTGAGCGCGGCTCGTGCGGCAGATTTTACCTCTTTGGTCACGTACTTGTATTGCTTCTGATTGATTGGCACACCCACCGTTATAGTTTTGACGGGTGGATAGTGGTAGACCTCTTTTGGCAGGCCAACAGCATGTAAGCGCGCCCATGGCGAAATAATTCGGTTTGCAAGACCCGGCAAAGCATCTGAATCATGCGTGATAAAGGGTATGCGTAACAGCGCTGCTGCGAGCCCGACTGGTACGCTCACAAACCCGCCTTTGCAAAAGACCGTTTTTGGCCGCAACTTGCGTAGAAGTAGTACCGACTGGACAAAGCCAATAAGGACATAGATTGAATCACGAGCGTTCTTCGCCATCGTCGGCACGTCAAGAAGCTGCTTGATGCCTTCACCATTAAAGCGGCGGAATTTGCCAGCGCGCACCGTAAACACCTCGTCAAAGATAGGGTTTTCGCGCATGACATCACCAAGAGAGTCGCCTTTCTGGCCAACATAGACGATTTTTGTGGCGGGCGACATTTCTTTAAGCTCAATTGCAACCGATAGGATCGGCGTTATATGCCCGCCCGACCCGCCACCGGTCATCACCACCATGTTTACCGCGTTCTTCATGCGCGCCTCCGAACAATCAGTGGACGAGCCTGCTTCATGGCCGACTCATCATATGTATGTTCCGTTACATCATCGAGATGATTCGCATAGGTTGAGTAGCGGGAGACTTGGAAGGCCAGACCAAGGGCTGCGGTCACAAAGAGGAGGCTGGTACCACCGTAGCTAACGAATGGTAGCGTAATTCCCTTCAGGGGCAATAAGCCGACCATCGCGCCAATGTTGATAATCGCCTGCGTACTGAACCAAGCTAATATACCTGCGATGAGGAGCCGTGTGTACATCGATGGCGCACGGTCAATCAGTCGTTTCAAGCGGCTAAAGAGCGCAACGTAAACCCCAAGGATGATGGTGACGCCAAAGAAGCCGAACTTCTCAGCCATGATGGCAAAAATGGAGTCATTTGCTGCTTCTGGCAGATAGCCACTGGCTTCGACGCTCTTGCCCACACCCTTACCTAAAATACCACCGGAGCCGATGGCAATGAGGGCCTGACACGACTGGTAGCCAGCATTCTGACAGTCGCTGGCAGGATGTAGAAAAGTGCTGAGACGACTCACTCGATACTGCAGCGACGGTACAACAAAAGACACCAAAAGTATGAGTCCAATCAGACCTGCCACCGCCGCGCCAAGAGGCAGAAAACGCTTGATTGGCATACCAGCGAGGTAGGCAGTGGCAATGATAATCGCCACCATAACACCTGCCGAACCGAGATCACTCTGTAAACCGGCGATAATAATACCAAGGGCGATAATCACTCCCATCACAGGTCGAAACGTTCGATCGGAGCTGGTAAGTTCGGCGCGCTTAGCGCGCTCCGCAAAAAATGAAGCTGCCCAGATGAGTAGTGCCAATTTGACATACTCTGCAGTTTGGAAGGACAGGCCAGAAAATCGCACCCAGCGATGGGCCGGATAATCAGCGTTTACCGGTGTTATCAAGGCAATAATCGTCAGCAAAACCGCCAGGATTGCGAGCGGCTTGGCCATTTTTCGCCACCACTGCACAGGTACCAGCGACATTGCAAAAAAGCTCAAAAGTCCGAGCACGATCGCAATGATTTGCTTACTGATAAGGTACTGTTCACTGACGCCCCGAGCGGCCGCAATACTCGGCGAAATGGCATACACCACCACGAATCCAACAGCCAACAAAGCCGTCGCTAACAGGACCAGCACGTAATCAGGCTTATGGCGGCGTGGCGCAGTCTCACTTCCCCCAATTGAGGGCCGCCGACGTGCATTCGCGGGCCGTATATTCACGTGCGTTCCTATTTTTTGCCTATTAAGTAGACAAGAATACCGCTGACGGCAGAGATCTGGCCGACAATCCAGAAGCGCATCGTGACCTTGGTTTCCGGCCAGCCGCTGGCTTCGAAGTGGTGATGAATCGGTGCAATTTTAAAGACTTTTTTGCCGTTGCGTAACTTCTTACTATAGATTTGAATCAATGACGAACCAGCTTCAACGACGAAAACAAAACCAATAATTGGCAGAACAAAGACGGTATTTGTAAGCATCGCTACTACGCCAAGTGCCGTACCGAGCGCAAACGACCCCGAATCGCCCATAAAGAAGCGGGCCGGGAAGATGTTGAACCAGGTGTAACTCAGAAGCGCACCGACAATCGTTAGGCAGAAGCCGGCAATCCCAAAACGACCTTGAAACGCTGCAATGATAGCATAGGCACCGAAGGCAGAAGCCGCTAATCCGCCTGCCAGACCATCGAGGCCATCGCTGATGTTCACAGCGTTGGCCGTTGATATCACCACCAGCATAAATAGCGGCACAATAAGCCAACCTATGTGAACAGCACCATAAAATGGGATTTGTACCGAAGTGATGCCGAGTTTTGCGAAGAACCACCACCCACCAATTAAAGTGACAATAAACAGTAGTATTGACTTGGTCTTTGCTCGCATACCAGCGATGCCATTCCCGAAATTACCGATGTTAAGGATGTCGTCTAAGAGGCCTATTAGCCCTGCTCCACTCATGGCAGCGAGCGGCAGCCAAGTCTGATTGCGAGATAAGTTAGCAACTAGTGTAATAAGGATCGTAGCGGTGATGAAAATCGTACCAGCCATCGTGGGGATATTGCCGCGGTGCTTGGCGGCGTGGAGTTTCTGGAAAATGGTCGCCGGCGCGCCCGTTACGTCCTTGGTGCGGCCGACTTTCCACCACTTATACTTATACGCAAGGGTGGTGTAGAGCGGCGTCAAAATCATGGCCAGCGCAAAACTGAAGAAAGCCAGCGAAAAAGTCTGAATCAGTGTAGGAACATCGACGTTGAATGTAATAGTGGTCATTTGTGTTTAAATCCTCTACATGAATTATACCATCTTCGGAGCCAAGGTGATATTACTGATGGGGCGTTATGTTGAAGTTATTTATAAGCATTGTAGTTAGTGATGAGAAGATCGGCGCTGCCGCCTTGGCTCCAGCATAACCGATTGCCGTACTAACATCATTTACACGCACAAATATAACGTAATCCGGTTCATTACCACCGACGAACCCCATAAAAGTCCCATTATATTTGTCATCTAAGTAGCCACCAGTGCTCTTAGCAATCTGAGCCGTACCAGTTTTGCCACCAATAATATAGCCGGGAGGTATTTTTGGCATGCTGTACAACACATGATTGGTCGTAAAGACATATTCCATCAGACTAATGATGCTTTTGCTCGTAGAGGCCTTCACAATTCCCTGCTTGACTCTAATTTTTGTCGGGTTCGCCTTGCCACTGGCATCAAGCGTCTCTTTGACGAGATGTGGTGGTTCATAATTTCCACCATTCAACACACCACTCAATGCAGCAGTCATCTGTAACGGCGTTACCGTCATACCCTGCCCGAACGCCATGTTCGCATACACAATGTTGAGTCCAAAACCGTCGTCTGGATCAGGAATATAGCCCGGACTTTCATAGCCCTGTTCAATGCCAGTTTTGGCACCAAAGCCATAGTGATTGACCAAGTAATTGTGCCAGGCGTCGCGACCTTTTTGATTAAATTGACCACCGCCCATCTGCATAAAGAGCCATGTCGCACCGGTATTGAGGGAAAGTTGTAAGATATCTGCGATACTTTTGACACCAGGACCGCCATCTTCTTCGATATTGGTAATCGTGGCGTCATCAACCGTAAAGTGCCCGGGATCGTTATATGTCGTATTCTGAGTCACGACTCCTTGATCAAGCGCCGCAGCGACCGTGAGCGGCTTCATCGTCGAGCCAACTTCAAGCGGAGCAGTTACGGCATTATTCTGAAACACGCCGGCATCTTTGACTTGGGCAAAACCAGTCGGATTAAATGTCGGATAATTAGCCATAGCTTTCACTTCACCCGTCCGTGGATCCATAATAATGGCACTGCCTGACTTGCTTTGAACATTGTCGAGGCCGGTTTTTAGAATATCTTGGAGTTGACGCTGCATACCGACATCAATCGTTAAAACAGTATCTTTGCCGTCAACTGGATCGATCAAAATATTATCGCCGGTAGCGAGTAGTGGAACGCCTTTTTGATCGGTGATAGCTTTCAGCTCGCCAGCCTTGCCTTTGAGCGTCGCGTCAAAGGCTTGCTCAACGCCATATTTGCCATCACCACTATCATCTACAAAGCCCAGGACCTGCGCCGCCAAATCATCTTGTGGGTAGGTGCGAACTGATACTTTCTCAGTGAAGATACCAGCGAGTTCGAGTTTTACGACCGCATCTTTCTGAGCCTTTGTGATTTTTTTAGCCAGAATTTCATAACGTGAATTTTTGGTGGCGAGGAGGGCTTTCATGTCATCCGCCGATTTTTGGTTGATAACAGCTATGAGCCTGTTGGCGGTTTTAGCGGGATCTTTAATAAGTTTTGGATCAGCTGTGATGTTGAAGCGTTGTTCATTTAAAACGAGTGGCACAATCTGATCGCCGTCGTAAGCCCGGATGGCCCCCCGCTCGGCCGGAATCGAATACTGTTTGAGCTGGCCGCTCAAAGCAACTTTTTGGTAATAATCATGCTGTAGCACCGCCAAGTAAAAAACTCGAATAACAAAGATACCGAAAATCGCCACCAATATGCCATACCAAATCGATACGCGTTTTAATGATTGGGATTTTGTCGGCTTCTTGTCAGATAGAAAGCCTGATCGGGTCAACATAGTTTTTTTCGTTAATTCTGGATGGTAGCAGTTGGTGCTACAGAAACGAGACTGGCTGCCTGTTTGCTGTTCTTTATTGTATCAAGTGCTTGCAGTCTAGCGGAAGCGACTTCTAGTTCATCACGCTTGTCTTTGAGTGATGACTGCTCGTTCTGCAGATTACGGATACTATAACTATAGGCATTGGTTTTGGTCACCTGCGTGAGATACACAAGCCCCAAAAGACAAGCTAAGACTATCAGCATAATTGTATTGCTGATCGGGCCAAGTTTAAGGGTTTCTTCTTTGAACGTCACTGAATTCTGGTTGCGACGGACATAGCGCTGACGTCCCATAGCGAGTGAAGATGAGTAGGTCATATATAATTTTGTTTTTGTTGCCAGTTATTTTTGTATTGCGAACGCCTTTGATCGTGGCCGGCGGCCCCCAGACGGCAATTAAATCCGGGGGCACGCCTATTTACATAAAGTCAGTCAACTTTGTGTAATGTAGACCTAAAACTACATTACTTTGACGACGACTTTATAGGCACGAGAAGAGCTTTTTACCTGTATTGGCATGAGTTCTTACTCCGTTCTTTGTTTTTGGATTGATTTTCTGCACGGCAAATAGAGCACTTAACTAGAGTACTGTTTATTTCCTGGCTAAAAAGGAAAACTACGTCCTATTCCAGGTTATAGAGCGGCTCGCCAGTCTTTATTTGTTTGTGTTTTAAATGTGGTCCTTTGTTTTTATTTTCGCTACGGCTCGCAACTTGGCGCTGCGTGCACGCGGATTAATAACGATTTCAGGTTGCCCAGCCGTGAGCGGATGTTTGGTAAGGCTGGTGAGCTCAGACTCGTAGCTGTCGGTATTGTCTTTGAAGTATTGTTTTACAATTCGATCTTCAAGACTGTGGAAGGATATAACTGCCAGTCGTCCGCCCGGAGCGAGCAAGTTCGTCCATAGTGGCAATGAGTGCTCAAGTTGAGACAATTCATCGTTCACCGCAATCCGAATCGCTTGAAACGTTCGTGTTGCGGGATGTACCCTGCTGTGCCCCGGCCAGGCTCTTGCAACTATTTCTGCAAGTTGTGTTGTCGATTCGATCGGTCGGTGCTCCACAATGAGATGTGCTATCTTATCCGCCTTTGGCTCTTCACCATAGCGTTTTAAAATATCTCTCAATTCTTTTACTTCATAGCTATTGACTATGTCGTAAGCTGATAGCGCTGCACTTTCGTCCATGCGCATATCAAGTGGACCATCCGTAGCTATCGAAAAGCCTCGGCTTGCATTGTCTAGGTGCGGTGACGATACGCCCAAATCGGCCAATATAATACTATAGTTTTTTCCTTGTTCGACTAATTGCTGGCTTGCCGCGTGGAAATCACTTTGCATGATCTCGACCGGATTCCCCGCAAATTTTTCTTGCAAGTATTTGACTGCATGTATATCCCTGTCTACTAATGTAGCGGCTGTGAAATTAGTTTTTGCTAAGATCTCACCTGCGTGTCCACCATATCCGGCCGTTAAGTCGAGATACGTATCGCCGTTATTTGGTTTTAGCGTGGACAGTACTTCATTAAGAAGGACTGGTATATGAATGTTTTTTGTATTTGTTTTGGTGTTTGTTTGCATCTTTTTCTTGCTGGACTTTTTTAAGGCCCATTTTTGTTTTTGTTACAAGGTCACCTAATCAGCAGTCAACTTTTTGTTTTTTTGGAGTTTTTGTTTTTGTGGTGGCACGACCAGGTGGCTGTGAGACCATTTTCCTGCGTACCTGTACGATTCTTGCGAAAACGTACCTTGAGAGACTTATGTGAGGTGGAGTTTTGGGAGGTGTTTTTTTATGTAATGAACTTAGGTTTTTAAAGTGGTGCCTACAGATCCACTCGTTGACTGCCAATTAGCTAACCTCGACCGAGTGCTTCTTTTCCTTATTGCGAAATAGGAAAAAATTGAAACTACCTGTATCGATGTTCTGTTAATTGGTCTTACTGTTTTTTAAATTGTTAATGTACCTATACTTACTTGAACGCTGTGGTCACTAGCTTATCTTGGCCATAAGCCGCCAGTAGCGCCCTACCCTCACCGCTTCGACGTCCCGCTCTATGCGAGCGTAGTCTAGCAAGTGTTGTTCCAGTGTAAACCGACCCTGCTTTTCATCCAGGATGGTCTCTACTTTCCCTGTTCGGAACTGAACGTTGAGATCAGCTATGTTTTCGTCGAGAATGTTCCCCGATAGCTGTGATTCAACCAGTTCATTCCAAACTGATAATGGGTACAGGTGCAGATATTGTTTAAAGCCTCTTGTGACGACTACCCCGCTTGCGAATTCAGCTCTTAACTCGGTCGGTATGGTTAACCGCCGCTTGTCGTCAAGCTTACGTTCGAAGTAGTCTGTTTGGGCCATAATTTTTTAATTCTGCCAAGTGGTGTTTGTTTTTGCCGCGGTTACCCACGTTTACCCACTGGACTAACAATACTACCCACTGTTACCCACTGCAATAGGATTTTTCATGACTTTTAGGGTTTATCGGGTTTATCCACAGTTTTATACCATCTTTACAGGGTGTGGATAAGTTATACACAACATGTAGCGCCCAGCAATTTCGTAAGACGCTAGTGTTTCTATTTGCTGAAGCGGGTCGACATTGCGTCTGTGAAGGCTCTGGTCCAGTTTTTGTAGGCTTGATTGCTTGGATGGAAGTAGTCGGCCGCGAAGTCTCTGAGATTCTTATTGTTTTTGGTTACGTCATATAAGTTCACTTGGTTGAGGTCGGCCGTTTGGACGATGTCATGGACATGCTTGTTGGCGTCAATGACATTCTTGTTGAGATTTTTTGCGCGACCCGTAAAGGCTGGCACATCTGATACATAGGCTGATTTAGGTAGCTGTGCGATTAACTCATTCATTTGTTTCGCAAACGTGTCGGCATCATACGTCTTCATGTCGTTGGCCCCGATTTCAATTGTTAGTACGTCCGGTTTGAGGTTTTTGATCTGCGGCAGTTGCGTTTTGATGGTGTCGGCGACTTTTGCTCCACTGACACTGTAATTAAGGAGTTTCACTGTTCGGCCGGTTTGCGTCTGCAGCCATTCCTTTACCAGATATGGGTAGCTGTTTTTTGGCGTGCTGGCGCCGATACCCTGCGCGGTTGAATCACCTAGCGCAACGTAAAGGAGCTGATTCGGTTGAGCGGGCTGTTCGTTCTGCTTCGTCCAATACTTCTTATATGAGCTGATGTGTGAATACAGCACGGCGAGCTCAATTGGCCAGATCAACAGCAGCAATACTACGAAGGCAATTATGTAAAACTTTGTCATGAACCATGCCTCTTGAGCCACTCAGCCCACCATAAGGCACTCGGACGAATCGTCCGCTTCATGCCATGTTCACGGTCAACATGAACCAGACCGAACTTCGGCCACCAGCCATAGGCCCACTCAAAGTTATCGAGCAGACTCCAATAGAAATAGCCTCGCAGATCAACACCCTCACTGATGGCGCGCTCCATGGCAACCATACTTTCGGTCAGCCACCACTGCCGATACTCATCTTGCTCGTCGGCGAGTCCACTCTCAGTAATGATTATTGGTTTCTTATAGTGTGCCCACGTCCGCAAAAGCAGTGGGTAGACGCCTTCCGGCTCCATGTACCAGCCAAGATCATTCTTAGGAACGTTTGGATCGGCCCGGTGGAAGAACTCAATATTTTTAGTACCCTTGTGATCACCCAGCTCGTAATAATCGGTAAAATAATAGTTGATCCCCACGAAGTCCTGGTACTTCCGGATGCGATTTATAAACCACCAGTTCCAGGCGAAGCGCATGCCTTGCGTCGCCCACTCGTCGAGCAAGTTATGCGGCCGTTTGGCTTGGATATTGGCAAGCTGGGCGGCGATGCCGATCTGTAATTTTGGGTTGGCTGCCTTGATTGTTTTGTAACTGTTTTTGTGTGCTTGTACCAGATTCAGATAGGTGGCGGCACCATGCAGCAGGTTCTTCTCGTTCGGTACCCACTCACCAGTGACGTAACTGAAACTGGTATACACGTTTGTTTCGTTCAAGGTGATGATGTACTTCAGTTTGTCGACGGGTAGTTCTTGAACTAACTTCGCAACAAAGCGGTCGAAGTATTTGATGTTAGCCTTCTTCGTAAAGGCGCCTTTCTGGGTAAACCATGTCGGCATCGTCCAGTGCCAAATATTTAAGAACGGTTCGATGTTCATGTCGAGGAGCGTCTGTATATACTCTTTATAGTGGTCCCAAGCGGCCTTATCCCAGACACCTTCTTCGGGTTCGACACGGCTCCACTCAATGCCAAATCGGAAAGAGTTGAGGTTCAGTTCTTTGAGTAGCTTAAAATCATCTTTATAGAGTTTGTAATGCTCAATGCCGCGACCCGAGATGTAGTTATTTGGGTCTTGGGCACGTGTTTTAACACCGCCCCAGCTTGGCAACCAGTCGAGGCGTTTGTGAGCAGTTTTGGCCAGATGGGCTGCGTGAGCCAGCTCCCATTCTGTCCATTGGTTGTGTGTGCCACCTTCTACTTGATGGCTCGAAGTGCTCGCACCCCAGAAAAAGCCCTTCGGAAACAGCGGCGGTTGTTTTTTGTGACTCTCATCCATTACCGGTATTGTAGCAAATTTCTCTGGTGCTTCATTTATTCGCTGCGATTTTTCGTACTTTCAAAAATGGACGAACTTCAATAAGTGAGAATAAGGTGATACATATGATAAGTATATAGACTGAAAAGGCAGCGTTCTGAAACTTCCAGCCATGGATTGTAAGCAAAGTGATGATTGAAGCAATTGCCCCACCCAAGAACACTAAGCCATGTTCGGTTTCTGGTTCTTTATAAGATTTTATAATTGTAGGTACACCAGCCATCGCATCGGCAAAAATACTGAAGAGGATAGCCACATTCGGCGCGTCTGCCAACAACCAAAAAGCGAGCCCCATGATGGAAAGGCCGCCGCATATAATATCCAGTCGACTAATTTTCCACTGTGATTTATGGCTTACAAAAGTCGCTATGAGAACGAGTAGTGGATTAAAACCTGCCATAAATGTTAAAAGCGCTTGTGCGTGCACTCCCTGATGTATCTGTGACGCAAAGGCAATCATCGGCGCTAAGAACCATAAAAACCAAGATACTCTGTTCGGCTTCGTCTTACCTTTAAGTGTCGCGATAATATAGCTGAGTCCACCCACAAGTTCGATGAACGCAGCGAGCCAAACGAACTTTTCGCTAATCATTCACATAGTATACAGTTATTTTTGGATTTGCAGGTAGTCGTCGCCGAAGTGTTTTTTGAGGCGTGAGCGGATACTGCCCGGATGACGGCCGAAGTCTTCAGTTAACTGCTTTATTTTTTTGCCTTGTTGGAAAAGTTCTTTAAGTTTTTCATCTTCATCTTCACTCCATGACTTGTAAGCATTTGGATAATCAGCGCGCATCTTGTCGAGCTTCTCGGTCCACTTGCCTACCTTAGATGGGATGGCCTTTACCTCGATTGATTTTGGGGTGCTGGCTTCCTTCCTCCAGCGTTCTTCGGCTTCTTCAAACAAAGCGGTATGCGTATCGACTACATGACGCGATGAGGCTTGCAGTTCGCTTTCAATCCTGAGGGCATCTTCGCTGACGCGCAAGGCCATTTCATTCATTCCCAACAGATACAGATTTGCCAGATTGCGCACACGCGAGAGCGCCACGTAACCCATGCCTGGCGTAAAAGCTTTGCTCAGATCGACTTCGGCAGCATCCAGCGTCATACCTTGGCTTTTGTGTACCGTAATTGCCCAGGCTAAGCGCAATGGGATTTGCGTGAGCTGGGCGCGACGGACTTCGCCATCAGTCAACTCCCATGTATCTGGCTTGATAGTAACGGTCTCACCTGATTTTAAATCAACAATTGGGTAATTCGTGCCCTTCTCGAAGCCGGCGACAATGCCGAGCGAACCGTTTACGTATTTGCGGTCTTGGGCGTTCTTAATACACATCACCAACGCACCTTCTTTTAAGGTGAGGATTTCGTTCGCCAGGCAGCTCTTTTTGAGGTTTTCGACATATTGTTTACGGCCACTCGTTTCCATCTGATACGTCATGGCACGGGCGGGCATTTTGTCGAGTTCGCGGTGATTGATCGTATCAACATCGGCATTGGTCGTATAGAGCTTGGTGTGCGGCTCAAACGGATCGGCAAAGTTTGTGAGGCGCGCCTGCAAACGTTCAAATTGAACCTCGGACATATCGTTGGCGCGAATCGCATTCAACAAATCTGCGAAATCGGCGTCATCCTTTTGGCGATGACTACCCTGCAGATAGCACACCATAAACTTGGCACTTGACCAGGAGTTGGAGCCAGTCACGAACCCACCCTGACGGCTATCCTGACGATTGATTGGTGGCAGCTGAAAGAAATCACCACACAACACCACTTGTATGCCGCCAAATGGCCGCTCGCTTTTGCGCACCTGACGCAACAGCTCTTCTATCATATCAAGCCGGAAATCGTGCAGCATACTGATCTCATCAATGATGAGGATATCGGCTTTTAACAGATTATCAAGTCGACCCTTAGCTAGCCCACCGATGATGTACGGCGACAAATAGTCATGCACGCCGATGCCACTCCAGGCATGGATGGTGGCGCCCCCAAGATGCGTCGCTGCGAGACCGGTCGTGGCCGTGACAGCAACTGACTTTCCCTGATTACGAGCGCGCGAAATAAAGCGATTTAAGAGATATGTTTTGCCACTTCCTGCAGCGCCCGTTAATAGTACATTGTGCCCTGCTTCAAGCAGCGCCAGCGCTTGCCTCTGATTCATATACTTCTAGTTTACAGTCTTGTGCTGTGTTTTTCGCTTCGCTTTTGGAAGAGTACGTTTTTTGAGGCCATACCCGAGCTGGTTGCGCCTGACTAACAACAAAACAACAAACAGTGCATTACAGATACCGACAGTCAGTGGGTAGAGGACCGTACCAAGCGTAAACTGCTCAAGCGCGATAATCGAGAAGAAATACTTCAGCGCCGTAAAGGCGAATGTCGTGGCGGTTTCTTGCTGCGGCTTTAACATAGACTTTCTGACCGTCGGGATAAAACCGATCACATTGACCGAGCTAATCAGGAACAGTGAGATTGGTGGATTTTCATTAAAGGTCAGGAGCGTAAGGCCAATAAAGGCACCGAACAAACAGAACCAGTCGAGTGGCGTGATTTTGGTTTCACCGTGGTACAGCGCCAAAGCAAAAATCGCGAAGTTAACTATGGCCGTAAACGCCAGCACCCACGAGGCGATTCCCCCGCCGTCGGCGACCTGCGTAAAATATGCAGACGTGCTCATCACGCACCATACGAGCCACGTAAAAGCATGCGGTCGAGTATTGTGATTCTTGATGTCGCGGAAATACGGGATATACGACAATAGCGCAAATAGAATAGAGACAGCAGTAAGAAGCGTTTTTGTTTCGTGCATTTCACCTATTATTTTAGCACGAGCATAAACCGGACGAAAGACTTCAAACATTGTTGTGTAATTAGTTTTTTGTTGCTCATTTTAAAAGAAGCGTTTAGTCTGAAGGTAATGTCTGGTCTGAGGAATCTTAATACAGCCCGAACTCCAAGCCGACTTTCAGCGGAGGATATTGAGAGATTGCGAGAACCAAAGCGTTGGGATGATTTCAGCAAAGAGACTGCCGCACTCAAAGCTCGTAAAATCAAGGATGCGAAACGTCTCGGAGTCCCTGCGGTCTACTTTACGAAAGGTCAAGTTCAAGATCGAACTCGCGAACTTAGTAAAGTGGAATATGCGACACAGCAACAGTTCGGTAACATTTATGCAATCCTGCTCGATGGCGGTGCGCTTTTCGGACTTGATTACACTCGCCAAGTCCGCGCCCGGTCGTCTCATGTCACGAATAGCCCTGTCGTTGAGTATATGAAAGTCAGTCGGCTTGGCGATGAACAAACAGGCTTGGAAGTAATGGAAATAATTCTCGCGCTCCAAGCCAAGGCGCTGCTCAAAGCAACAAAAGTAACGCTCGTAGATGAAGTCGGCGATATGGGGGAAACCGCTCACCAAGCGAGAACCTTCGTGAGAGCTCAATACGAGGACCTAACAGGAGATCCAGATTTGCCAGTCGGACTGCGACTCGGATCCGATAAAGGACTGGCTAATTATGCCTTATTTGGTAGTGATGTTCAGATTGGTTTCTATATTCCGCCGCCTTGGGGATCGTGCTGGGGCATGGATGGGAAATGGGAATATATGATACCTGATACTGAGAAAAAAATTATACTCAATGAGGTAAATCGTATGGATGGTGAGATCGCTCTCTCGCGCGTCCAAAAAGAAGAATACCGGGAGTATCTCCCTGAGGTTCTTGATACGCTTGGCGACCGGGCTCTTACACATGATCTCGATGATTTTATTTTCCTTCCTGCAAAAAAGGCAGCTTAAATGGCGACTTCACAACAGACAGCAGATTTTATTCTGGAACAAACTGGTTCCGCCGGTGATATGATCGTCCGCAAAATGTTTGGCGAGTATGCTTTGTATTGTGATACGAAAGTTGTCGCTTTTATCTGCAACGACCAGCTCTTCATGAAACCAACCGAAGTTGGAAATAAATTTCTCGACGACTCGACGCTCGCCCCCTGTTACCCTGGCTCAAAAGACTACTATAAAGTACCAGAAGACATGCTGGAAGACCGCAATTGGCTTAGTGATTTTGTCCGCCAAACAGCCGATGTACTTCCCTTGCCCAAGCCCAAAAAACCTAAGAAATCGGCACGTCCATAGCCGTCGCAATCAGTTCAAAATCGTGCTGACTGATTGTAAACAGACCAAACCGAAAACGATGTCCCCAGCGCCGTTTATCTAAAATAAAGTCGAGTCCATCTATAAGTGGTCTGACGGGCATCTGCTGACACTCCTTGAAATCAACACGGCGGCGATAAGGTACAAAATCCGGCGACATCGCAAACTGATAAATTTCATCGTCAGCTATCTGGCCAATGGCCGTAAAAGCCTGCAGTGGTTCCCCGTTTTCATACGACGTTTTTGGCGAATAGAAAACTATCCAGTCTCCTTTTTGCATCCGTTTCAGACCCTGCGGCTTGCCGTGATTGGCCTGCGTAAACCCACCTGCTACACCGCGATGCACATGATCAAAAGAAATTGTGTTAACCCAGTATTTCACGTAGATACCTTTTAATTTCAAGTCTATAAATAAGGAATAGCACAGATGTGCAAAGCACAGCGATATATACTGGAAATACCAGTGCACGTACGATAAAGCCAGTTGCCAATATTGTCGCATACGCATTGATATAAATAAGTATTAATTCGAGTAAGTAGAAGCTTGGTGCTTCTGATTTTGGTTTGTGATATGTTTTTCGAAGCGTTGGTATAAAACCAAGAAAATCTGCAGTAATAGACAAAGAAAGTGCCCATAATGGATTACCTATAACTCGCCATAATATGAGTCCCAATATTGCCAAAACGAGGCATAGATAATCAAGAGAACTAGTGCCTTTTGTGCCATATTTTAAAGTAAAAAGAAAAAGCACAACACTACGCACAGCGAATACGCCGGCGATAAATGCGGCGATCTTTCCTACACTCGCATAAAGACTCAAAAAAGTAACAACCGATGCTGTCATGACGACAAATCTCGTGACAACATGTGGGCTACTCTTGCCTCTTACCATACTTCGTATGTAAGTAATGGGAGATATGCAAGCAAGTACGACGCTTACCGCAATTAATAAATTGCTTAACATCTAGGTATCTCTTTCGTTATTTTTCATAGTTCGACATCGTGCAGGCTTGAAACGATGGTGATATGGTCTTGCCAGCCTTCACCGAGCTTTTCTATGTGGGCGATTTCTCCGCCATCACGACTCACTAATATTGCTTTGCAGCCAAGATTCATGGCGAGCTGCCCGTCCACAAACTGATCACCGATAATCAAAAATTCTTCAGCATTAAATGGATGATCTTTGACGTACTTATCCAACACCCTGGCATCGGGTTTGCGATATTCAACCTCATCACCACAGATAATTATCTTAAATGCATCATCTAAGACACTATTCGTTACAAGATGGCGTGGACTCGCATTGCCACGGTCGGCATGCTCTCGGTTGGTCACTAAAATCTGTTCCAAGCCTGCCTTTTTGGCACGTCCAACAAGCGCGAGTGCGTCATCGATCAGGTGTTCAGAGACTGATTCGTAATAACGGGTCTGTTTATTGAGGAACATGTTCATCAGGCGATCAACTTCCGCCTCAGGAAAATTTCCTCCTAACAGCAAATACAACGTCTCGCGCATCGTCCCGTGAAAATTCGTTACAAACTCTTCATCTGTTGGTACAGCCAAACCTTCGGCAATTGCAATCTCGGTGACGATCTCAACCACAATCCGAAAACTATCGATAATCGTGCCGTCAAAGTCCCAAGCCAGTGTTTTTATGTATGGATCGATTTTAACTTTCATCAAACCAAGTATACTACGACTATGAGTAGACGAATTGCTGTGCGCGCCATTATCGTCAAAGACGGCAAGTTACTGGCAATGACGCCAAAGCCCTATCATGAACATGTGACTGTCGGCATTTGGTTTACGGTTGGTGGTAGTTTAGAGGATCTTGAAGCACTGCTGCCAGCTTTGGAGCGTGAGGTCATAGAGGAAACCGGCGTCAAGCCTGACATAGGAAATTTACTATACGTACACCAATTTATAAGTGCTGCCAAAGAACATCTCGAATTTTTCTTCCATGTCACAAATGGCGGTGATTACACTACAATCGACCTCTCAAAAACAACACACGGCGAAACTGAAATAAAAGAAGTTAAATTCATAGAAGCCGCCAAAGAAGATCTCTATCCTGCCTTTTTAAGAGGAGAAAACTTCGCCGACCTCGAAAACAAACCCGTGAAATTCTTTAGTTATCTCGAAGAAGTTATTAAATTCTAAATTGGGGTGACGGGGGTTGTTTGAATTTTTTTCGTGTAATCGCGAATCAAAAAATTCGTAATAATCCGTAACAGGACCCGGGCGCTTATTTAGAAACCGCAGGTTTCTTGAGCTGTTCTTGACGGGCTTTGTTGGCGTATTCGTCGGCTAGTTCGTTGCCAGGGTCATTGTTGTGGCCGCGAACCCAGATCAGCTCGGCTTTGGAAGCACGGTGTAGCGGGCAGACTTCTTGAACGATATCCAGGTTCTTAATGCCGCCTTTCTTCTGCCAGCCATTCGCCTCCCACGTCAGCGACCAAATCGTGATGATCTTGATCCACAGTTCACTATCGCTATGGATTTTACATGGCTCGCCGTCGGCATCTTTGAGCGCCGCAACGATTGCCAATCCTTCCATACGGATATTTGTCGTCTCAAAATCACCGCCCAAAATGTGCGGCTGCATCTCTTTTATTACCGAAAATCCACCAGTACCAGGGTTGGGTTCACAGCTGCCGTCCGTGTAGTACGTAATCACTTCTTAACCGTCGGCTTTTTGCCACGGTAGCCGCCGCGATACGAAATCTTGCTCTTGAATTCATCAACACGCACAATGTATTTTTCGAAGGGTTTCAGCAAGCTAGAGTACTTCCAGTTTGGCGCCAGTAAATGCAGTAGCTTCCCCTGTTGATCAAGGTATTCGACGAGGCAATAAAAATCGCCATCGCCCGAGACAATGATGGCCTTGTCATAATTTGGCATTTCTTTGACAGCATACAGCACTAATTCTGCATCGACATTGCCTTTGGTAGCTGGTTTTTTGGTTTCAGGCTCACCTTCTTTCACCGGCTTTGGGGGCTCAGGTGGCGCGTCTTTGTCAGGCGAGGTCATGTACATCTCGAGTGTCGGCTTAAGGACGACCAAATACCCAGCATCATGCATCTGGGTATACATATCTTCGTTTTCCGGCAGATAGCCGATAAACAAGTAGGCTTGTACGACGTTATATTCGTCCAGAAGGAACTTGCGGAACTTGCGCCAATCAATCTTCCAGCCAAAGGTTTGGACACCGATATTCAGGTTTTGAGAATCAATAAAGGCGTAAGCCTTCGGTTTCTTTGGTTTCATGTTACTTTCCATGACTAAAGCATAGCATTTTAGAGGTGAGAAAAGCTGCTATTTGGCTAGTTTAGCGAGTATTGGCTGCAAACTTGAACTGACATGCTAGTAGATTGAAACTGCGACATCGGACACATACTGCCTTTTGGTGCAGTCGGGCTCAATTGGCCACAGTTTCCGCAGAAGCTCGGCGGCGTAGCTGGTGGATCAGTGACCACTGGAGGATCGATGGGAGTCGGCGAGGAAACTGGCGGTGATGGTGTGACTGCAGGCACAACGACTGCGGCCGGCTGAATTGGATCAGGGGTGAGTGCTGTTGGTGCGGCTGCCTGTGTTGTCCCGTTGCTAGGACTTGTAGAAACGCTGAGCACTGCCTTAACACTCCCCTGCGTAGCTGATGTGGGCGCTTTTGTGACCTTATACATCGATTTTCCGGACTGCGAACCGGCTTCGGTGTATAGTTGTGTTGCTGTTCTGGAACCAAAAGTAACAAAGCCGCTCCCGGCCACCGATATAACAACCAATGAAGCTATTGCTTTGAGTTTCCATCTCTTAAGAAAAGTCATAAATTTAGTATACACTTTTCTGGCACAATACGTAATATTATTTAGTAATATTACTACTAGCCCAGAAGCTCATCGATCGTCGCCCGATGTTGTTCGGTGGTATCGCGGTCGCGGACTGTCACCGTGCCATCTTCAAGTGTTTGGAAGTCGATAACGACGCACTTTGGCGTGCCGATTTCGTCTTGCCGACGGTAGCGTTTGCCGATATTGCCATTGTCGTCCCACATGACTGCACCGTGCTTCTTCTTTAGTGTGGCGTAAATCTCGCGAGCTGTAGCAACCAGTTCTGGTTTGTTTTTTAGCAGAGGTGAAATACACATCTTGACAGGCGCGATGTGTTCAGGAAGCTTTAGCACAATGCGGTCTTCTCCGTTCACCGTGTCGACCGTATACGCTGTGGCAATGACTGCGAGGACGGTGCGATCAACCCCAAAGGTCGGCTCAATGACATGTGGGATGAATGGCGCGCTGCCGTCTTTCGGACGGTACTCCAAGTTCTTGCCAGAGGCCTCCTGATGCTTGCTTAAATCGTAGTCAGTGCGGTATGCACAGCCATAGAGTTCTTTTTGCCCAAACGGAAAGTCGAATTCTGTATCAACCGAATGCTTACTATAATGAGCTCTGTCTTCTGGTCCGATTTCTACTTGGTGGATTTTTGATTCTGGTAGACCGAGGTTCATGAGGAACTGCCTCTGTCGTTCGAGCCAAATATCAAACGATTCACGCCAATTTTCTGGGTGGACGAAAAACTCGATCTCCATCTGTTCCAGCTCGCGTAGACGGAAAATAAAATCACGCGGTGCGATTTCGTTTCGGAAGGCCTTACCGATCTGGGCTAAACCGAATGGAAGATCCGGATAAAAACTATCGACGACGTTCTTGAAGTTCACGAACATGCCTTGGGCGGTTTCTGGGCGCAGATACGACACGCTGGTCTCGTCTTCGACAGCACCGACATGCGTTTTGAACATCATATTGAACTGTTTGACGTCGCTCAGTTCCTGTTTGCCGCACGTAGGACACGTCATGTTGAGCGTATTCTTGTAGACGTTCAATGTTGCTGGTGACTGCTCGTATTTGGGTAGATCGGCGGCTTTCACCTCTTTGGCATGTTTTTCGACCCAGGTTTCCACAAGATGGTCGGCGCGGAAGCGGTTTCTGCAGTTACCACACTCAAACAGCGGATCATTAAAGCCGGAGACATGCCCGCTGGTCTGCCAAACTTTCTGATTCATGAGGATGGCGGTATCTAGTCCGAATACATCATCGCGGTCTTCTACGAACGTCTTCCACCACAGATTCGTAATGTTACGCTTCAGCTGAACTCCGAGCGGACCCCAGTCATAGGTTCCGGCGAGGCCGCCATAAATCTCCGAACCTTGGTACAGAAAGCCGCGGCGCTTAGCCAATGATGCAATATCTTCTAAAGTCACTTCACTCATTGACTCTAGTATAACTGAGGTCGCGCAAATAAGAAACGGGCTAAGCTATCGTAGTGTTCGTCATGTTAGTCGTAACTAGGCAGCATCAGGAATGATGGCGGGTCGTTCTGTACCATGAGCAGGAGTTGGATCGGAATCAATCTGTTCGCTCTTACCGACTGGTTCTACCAAACCTCCACTATAGTTCATAGCAAAACGTCCGACACCTAGTACGCCGTTGCGGGCTTCAGTTTCACCTTTGAGTTCGTTCAAGAATCGTTGTGTATCTGCTCTCTCTAACTGAGCTGTATCGACGGCAGGCTCTACGGTTGGCTTTTCATGTGCCCAGTCATATGGCTTATCGCTTAATCCTTGCTCCATAAATGCGGTTTCTGAAGCAGTATCGAGTTGCGCGTTTACGACCGTAGCGCTTAGTGGCAGGGGTGTTGGTTTCATTATTTTAAGCCTCTACCCTGACGACTTCAAGTGTATGAGGCAAGACGAAGCTGGCCATGCGGGCAGCCATGAATTCCTGTGGAGTTTTTGGGTTGTTGGTGAATTCGAACATTTTTGTTTTATTCATAGTGATTATGACTATACAGCATAATAGCGCTTATGTCAATAATTAGTTGTTGTACTTGATACATTCTAGAATAAGGATATGCATGGCTTTTGCCGCCTCCGTTACGCCTTGTACAGATGAGATATGCGCTGCGTCAAACTGCTGGCACAAACGGACGACTTTGATGTGTTTTGCCGTAAAACTCCCCTGCGCAGCCGGCATGAATGCCATATTCTCGTAATCAAACCTAAACTTGTCAGTGGCTAGCAGCTGATTGCCGTCGGCATCGGTCGCAACGTTGATGGCGTGACCTGATAGTTCCAACAACTGAGCACCAAACCACAGCCAGATAATTGCAGGATCTAATTCCCTATTTTGCAGGTTACCAAATACGGTGATGACGAGCTCAAAATAGCTGTCTTCACACACACTTTCGGTGTAAAGATTAGTGTATTTGAGTACGTCGTAGGCCAACATACTACGCGTGATGTCGCTGTTAATGTATTGGAAGTTTGTTTTGAGCTGGGCAGATACGAGGGTTTTGATGTCGCCTTTGCCGTCGATGTAGACTAT
The DNA here is from genome assembly GCA_038211855.1 of Saccharimonadales bacterium (SeqCode). Classification (GTDB taxonomy): domain Bacteria; phylum Patescibacteriota; class Saccharimonadia; order Saccharimonadales; family SZUA-47; genus JBBQVE01. Next base: position 62,853 of record JBBQVE010000005.1, on the reverse strand, counting down.
GTCTGAAATTGTGAACAGCTCTACGCCGCCAGCAAGCTTGCTTTTGGGGCGCCGAACGCCTTTGGCGAGGGCGCTGATTTTGCCTTGATCCTTGGTAAGCAGCGTCAGGATACGACCAGCTTCACCGAAGTCGATGCGGCCTAGAACGATTGCTTCGGTGGCGATCTGCTTCACGCTAATACATGCTCGAGTTGCTTTTTTAAGGCTGCGAGGCTCGTCGTCGGTTTGTAGAGATACGTGATATCGCCGAGGCCTTTAAATACGGTGACGTCATCTACGCGCTGTTGCGAAAAGATGATGATCGGTACCTCGGCCCACTCCGGATAACTACGGAATTCATGCAGAAATTCGATGCCGTTGTGCTCTGGTAAAGCAAGTTCCAATATCACCGCATTGGGTACGATACCATCGGCAGTTGAGACGGCGCTCTGCGCGCTGGATGCAATATGCAGCTGCAGTGACGCTGTGCTTAGCAGGCGTGTGATTGCCAGTCCTTGCACACTATCAGGTTCGATGAGCAAGACTTGTTTGACGGAGGTAGTTTTCATATTAAGTGCAATTGGCTCGATGGCAATAAGTCAGCGGCGAGGCCAACGAGGCCACCGCGTTTGGCGGATCGTAATGATGACTGCATACCAGTCAGCAACCGCTCCGCCACGAATAGTTGAGCGGCAGCACCGCTCGCCAGGCCCGCAAAAGGTCGCGCCGCACTGCCAACGTGCGTTCGGGCGCGCGATAGCAGTTGCGCGTTAATCGTGCTGAGACCTTCGGTTTGAAACAGGCCAACTGATATTCCTTTTGGAGTGCGGTAAGCAGCCATCTTAATGATACGTGTACCACCCATAATGCCCTGCGCCTCAATGAAGACCATGCCAATTGCCGTCAGGGCCGAGGTCAAGGCTTGACGATGGAGCAAAGCCGCGCCGTGCTGCGTTGGCAGACTGAGTTGTAGCTCGCAATCAAATCGCCGAGCATGGGCGGAGAGTTCGTGCGCCACGTCAACAAGTACAGCATCTGGGTTGACTGGCTCGAGTTCAAATTGAGCTTGCGATTTGGTGCTTAACAGATAAGCATCGATCAGTCTGAGGGCAGCAACGGCAGTCATTTTAATATCCGCAGCTGCCGAAACTTCGGCTTGATACGCAATGCGTAAGAAAGGTGTTTTTAGGTCTTCAGCAAGCGCACTGAAGAGTGAATCTTCTTGCAAAGCATCGTGCCCGTTTACAGCCATCGTTACCCCTTATATGTCTATAACTGAGTATAGCACCGACAAGATTTTATAATTGCAGTCTCTTTTACTACGGTACGAAGTTGATACTTGGAATGACGAACTTACTAAAGTCACCGGCGTTCTGACTCGACTCTGTCCAGATTTCTATTGTCTTGTCACGCAGCGGCAACACGATCATCGTTCCGGATTTCTTTACAAAAATCTGTCCATCAAGGCGCGTTCCTAAAGTCTGTGGCACTTTGGCAGCGCGAAATGGCGCCGCTTTTACAGTGCCAATTTTGATATTCTGCGCATACGTCTTAAGTATCGAATCATACGTCGTACTAACGACGTTGATGCGTAAAGCGTAGGAAACAGAGTCATCAGTAATTGATGGGACAATATTTGGATGGAAGTAGCCATCGACCGGTTTGCTACTATCTGTATTTGTCTCCACGACGTAGCCACTGTATGTCCGAGGATAATCAAATGACACGCTGCCAAATGTTGCCGAGCTTTGATAGTTCTTGGTTGGCTTTTTGGAATCTTCAGCAAACTGATTATCTTTGGTGGTGTCTTCTTGCTTCTTGGTGACCTCAATCGCAGTATCAATCTTTTGATTTGTGTTGTTCTTGTAATCCTGCTCCCCAGAATATGTAATAACTCCAAAAATCACCGCGCCTATAAAAAGCATAGACATGGTGACGGCCACGATGACCGCGATACTGATTGCACCCCACTGGTTCGAACGTTTCATGATTGTTCTTATGGTAAACAAAATCTGTTACTTATACAAGTATAAGCGCATACCTTTGATTTCTTTGGTTGATGTTTTGCCCGGGATTTCAAAGGCAAAACTGACGAGTTTCACTGGTTTTTTGGCTTCTTTTTTGATTTTTTTGTCCAGTTTTTCCATGTACGGATTCAGTAAAAAGACGTAAATACCTTCGGCTTCAGGCAACTTATGTGTCCAATAATTTACACATTTAACAGTGGTGAGATTTCGATAGCGCAATAGTTTTATGCGAGAATACCAGACGAGTAGTGGATTTAACTCGTAGCCAATCGAGTCGATGCCCCGCTTGGCCGCTTCCGCCAATAAACGCCCGTCGCCGCTGCCTAGCTCCAGTAACCGCTCGCCGGGTTTTAAATCGAGTAAATCAAGCGCATCTTTCGTCCGGTTGGCAAGCGTCGGCAGGAACGGTGCGCCAAAAAAAGCCGTAAACCCAAACAATAAGATGAGCGCAATGCCAATAGCCCAGGCGATAAGCATCAGGCTTTGGATATTTTCTTAATCGTGTTTTCGGCCGTCTTCAAACGAGTCTGCAGTTCGGCAATCAGCTGCAGGCCATGCTCATACATTGCAACTGCTTCGTCAATATCGACTTTATCGGACTCAAACCAGAGCAAAAGTTCGTCAAGTTCAGTTTGCAGTTCGAAAGTTGTTTTTTGTGACCTTGCCATATGGTTAGTGTACTCTCGCTTTGACGTTCCCGTCTTTAAAATTTATGTCGATGATGTCTGCGGACTTGAGCATTTTGGCGCTTTTGACGAGTTTACCACTGGTGTGGACGAGCGCATATCCCCTGTTTAGGGCTGCTTGCGGGCTTAAAACCTCCAGCAGGCGGGCTTTGGCGCGTAAGTCATCTTCCTGATTTTGTAGTTCTAAGTTGATTGTACTGGTGAGCTGTTCAGTGCTCGATTCTAACCAGCTCTTGAGTGATTCGAGCTGCTGGCTCAGACCCTTCGCTAACCATAATTTTTTGTCTTCGAATTGCATGAGGAGGTCCTTTTTGTCGGGCACGAGGAGTTCGGCGGCGTTACTAGGCGTCGAGGCCCGTGCGTCGGCGGCCAGTTCGGCGAGCGAAATATCAACTTCGTGACCAATAGCGACTAGTATCGGTACTCGGCTCGCGGCTACAGCCCTTACTACCAGCTCGTTACTGAAAACGGCTAAATCTTCGGCACTACCGCCCCCACGTGTCATTACAATCACGTCAGGTGTATCACCAGTCTCGTTAAAGTATTTCAGTCCCGCCAATACGTCGGCGATGGCCTGTTCGCCCTGTACCTGTGAGTCATAGACTTGAATATCCAGACCACCAAAACGCGCAGCCGTGACTTTAATAAAATCAGCATAGGCCGCAGATTGCATGGATGTAATCAATCCGATGGTCCGTGGCGGATACGGAATCGGTCTTTTGCGCTCTGGGTCAAACAACCCTTCAGCTTCGAGCTTCGTCGCCAATAAGTTGGCGGCCTTTTTGATACTGCCCTCGCCCACCGGCTGCACTGAAGACACTTGAATGCTGAATCCATACTGTTCATGGATATGCGGACGGCCACGGACGGCCAGTTTCATACCGTCTTCTAGCGGCCCCGGCAAGCTGTACACCGTGCCAAAGAAGCGCATCAGGGCGTACTCGTCCTTAAGATCAAAATAAACCCACTTGCCCCGTGACACACGGAAGTTAGCGAGCTCCCCAACAATCGTCACACTCGGATAGGCATAATCAAGCGTCTGGTTAAACAGCGCCACCGCATCAGAAACCTCGAGTTGAATGTCTTCCATTGCTCTTATTGTAGCTTAAGCGTGTGGTGCAGCTTTGTCTGTCCGGTTGAGAAACTTATGATAATAGTAGTAGCCCGGGGGTAACTGAATCAGCGCGCTCAAGATACGGTACATGACGGTCACCGGTAATGACAAAGCCGCAGGAACTCCAGCCGCTACGAGGGTACCGGTCATGAGGGCCTCATAGATACCGATACCGCCAGGCAAGACCGACACTAGACCAGCAAAATTACTCACTGCGTATGCAATCGTCACGGCGCCAATATTTACAAACTTACCGAAGGCTATATAGACTGCATACACAGTCAGTACCTCTGTAAGATTAGCGACCAGGCCCCACACCAGCGGCAACTTCATCTGACCAAGGTTTCGGCGAATCAGCAGATAATTATCATGTAGCTCATTAAAGGTATCACGAACCTTATCGATCTTGATTGTTTCATGTTGGCCGCGGCGGAAAAACGAGATAAATTTGTTTAATGCCCTCGTAAAGAAAATGAAAAAGCTATTGATACGCTCGCGGCTACCGAGCATATAGGCAGCGAAGAATGTACCGACAAACAGCAGCGTAGAAAGGCTACCGGCAATTAAAATCAGCAGTGGACTGGCATGTCCAACAATCGCCAAGGCTACTAAACCAAATGCCAGAAGCACTTGAAACGATATAAAAACGAGGCCAAACTTAATAAACTGTACGAGCGTTGACTTACCCGCTCCAATACCCAGGCTGCGCATTCGCACGCTAAAATATGAAATTCCAGATACACCGCCACTCGGCAACACATGATTCACAAAGTTAAGTTCTAATTGCACTTTGAAAAGTTGCTTGTATGCAAGCTCGTCACCGAGCGTACGGTATATATTCTGATACATCTTGGCATAGGCATGGTAGTTTATAAGCTGAATAAACGGCAGCAGCGCAATCGCCCAAGGATTCACATTACGTAGATTTCGGAAGGTATCGATTATTTGATGGCGCAAGGCGTATACAAAGAATATAAGCGCAATGATCGTTATGACACTGAGCGCTGTCTTGAGCTTGCTTTGTTTTTTATCTGCCATTCTTTTAATCTTACACCCGTTCGGCGAACACTACTAAACGGTCCTGGTATTCGCTATCTTTTATTTGGCCCGTACACGTGACGAGATTAAGCCCCTGCTTGGTTGGTGAGGCAGATTGCATCAGGCTCTCGTTGGCCTCACCGGCTTTGAAGCTCTGTGATGAATCAACCTTGTAGTTATAGGTGGTACCGCCGGCATCCGTTACGGTGATTGCATCACCTGCTTTCAGCTTAATCAGATTTGCAAATATACCTGGCTGTGTCGGACCATGGACATGACCGTTTATCACCACGACACCAGTGTTTTCTGATGGCTTGGCGCTCGTTTTATACCAGCCGGCCTGCCAGATATTGCTAGGCACATTCATCGCCCCGCTCTTTGTGACTCCAACACTGATAATCGGTCCGGAAACTTTCAATTTTGGAATCGAAATCTTGTATGGCGTTCCTGGTGCAAGTCGGTTGGCGCTTACCGTCGAGCCGGCAGTTTTTGCTTCGCTTAGGTTGGCAGACGATGCTGGACCTGCAGTAGGTGGCGACGCGTCGCTAGTACCATCAACGGCAGCCTGCAGCGGTAAAGCTTCAACTTTCTGCAAAGCAAGGTGATAGCGGTAGACCATGACGCCCATGACGCCACTCATGATGATTGTGAGCGCAATAAGTACATTAGCCGTCCGATGAACCAGCTTACCTGACCGTCGAGTTCTTTTCTTTTTAGAAGATACCGCTGTGAAGTCGTGTCTCTCTGGAGTTGCCGGCCTTGCCTGCGTGACTGCTTGAAGGGCCAATAGTCTCTCCTGTGGCACCGGCTCCCGCGTCACCGCTTTTACGGTTGCGACATCTGCTGGTGCACGGTAAAAGCGAGCATAGCCATGGACCGCTGGTATCGGTCGCTTCCCCGTCAAAACCAGCCTGTGTTCAACGGACTGCGGGACGCGTTGAACATGCGCCTGCCGAGGGCCAGTTTGCACATCCGATAACAACTTGTGTTTTGGTTTTGGAGCGTCCATTTTTGAGTGCCTTTTTGGTTTTGTTTGAGCGAAACGTTTTAGGGTTTTGGAGCGGGCTTTTTGGGATTAATTACTTCTTAACGGTTGCGTAGCGACGAGCAGCAAATGCGAGTACGATTGTGGCGAAAACAACTGCAACGACCGCTGGAGTGCTAGTTGCGCTAACGGAAATTCCGGTTGCAGGATCGCTGACGAGGGTCGTGCTGAAGCCACCAGTACCCGTCAGGCCTTCGACCTGCCAGAACTTCGTAACCCCGACAGTGACAATTGACGCTTTGACACTGTGCCCTACAGGTATTGACTTGGTGTCGCTATTCTTTTTGGTCTGACCGTCTTTAAGATAGTAGATGCCACTACACTTGTTACCGACTGCTGAAAGATCAGCAGCACCAGCACAAAGACCAACGTAGTTGTCTTTGTCCTTATAAGGAATGAAGAGCGTGAATGTACCGTCTTTTGTGACTTTGTTCATATTATGGGCAACAGCGGCATGTCCCGACAGTGAGGTATCAAAGACGACACCACCCGCGGCTAAATCTACATCTTTAGAGCTCATGTCAAATACGCCACCCGCAATAGGCCAAGGTGTGCTCTTAGGGAGGGATTTACCGTCCTGTGACTCGCTCGTAGTGAAGTAAAGAGGCTGCGATGCACTACTACCTGAATTAAAGTAATCGGTGAAATACATGTGATCGGTGGAAACTGCTATTGAAGTGAAGCGATCTATATACGAATCCGTGGTCTTAGCTTTTAGACTACTTTGGTCACTCGTCAGCTTAATAACGTGGTTTGGAGAAACACCAGCAACATCATATTTAAGTGAGGCTGTTTTTGTGCTTGAGTCGTACGAAGTCTTGTCAAAGTTGTTACAAGCGGCATAGATGTCTGGGGTGGCAGATAGTACTACTGGGGTTCCACCGACGCCGCCAGCGAGTACGTGAACCAACAACTCATTCGAACCAGTGATTGCCGTACAAGATGCTTGCGTCTGATCGATGGCACTATATTGGAAAGCTATACCCTTACCATTGTTTCCGTAGAAAGAAGTTGTGCCGGTTGGAGACTTGAAATTAATAAGCTTCGTGTCTGTGCCTGAACCTGATTTTGCAAAGACATCAACAAAACCCGCATCCGTAGTTAGATCGACCGAGATAACGTCAGTAGTAGAAGCAAGGATTGTTGGAAACGTATAGGTTGCTGACATACTTTTGATATTAGAATCAACTGTTGCCGTAACGCCGCCATCAATAACATTATAATCAGTGCTTGAAACAAAAACAGCGCTACGATTGTTGTCGTAGTAGAACATTGTTAATTTGCCGCTGTGGTCTAATGAAAACTGTACACTTGAGCTTAGTGAGGCACAGCCGGAATCGGCCAGCCCAATGCCGCTAATATCTAATAAATTATTAGCATTCCAATTCGATTGCGGCGAAAACTCGAAGCCCACCTTGTTCACTGTACTGTCTAAAGAAACGGAATGTCCTTCTAGATTAATGAGTGGTGGAGAACCACCCGCTCCACCACCACCACCACCTGTATATTCACAAGCAGATGCAGAAGCAGTTGCAGGGGTTATAAGACCAGTGAGTGGAACAAGCGCAATACCAATGAGCACGGTAGCCAGGACCGCACGATTGATACGGGTGGCTAGCTTTGACAGAAGTCGCATATTTGTTTCCTTATTTATGGTGTAAGTGTACTCCACTCCCCAGCTAAACACAAGCATTGTTTATGGGGATGCGCCGAAAGCGATAACACCGTATACTGTACTGAATATGGAGACAGTTTTTCCTTCACTGCTTATTTTGGGGCGCCAGCCAGTGCTTGGGCTCGCTGAGCTCGAAAGCCTCTACGGCAGCCATAAGATCGAACCCTATGGCCGTGGCGCGGTCTTTGTGGATGTTGCCACTATAGAGATAAAGTTCGATCAAATTGGCGGCAGCACCCGACTGTGCAAGGTGCTCACGAAAGTACCGAATGACTGGACCGGCATCCGTAATTATTTACTCGAGAAAACACCTATCCACGCTGCTGCCCTGCCCGAAGGAAAAATTACCATCGGTCTGAGCTTATTCGGTGTGAAAGTGCACATAAAAGAACTTGAACGTGGCCTACTTGAAATGAAGAAACAGATCAAAAAATCTGGTCGCCCAGTGCGTATCGTCCCCAATAAGGAACTGGAACTCAATAGCGCGCAGGTCTTACATAATAAACTGGCCGAACCTGGCAATTGGGAACTCATCGTAATAAGCGATGGTCGCACAACGTACCTCTGCCAGACAACCGACATTCAGAATATCGAAAAATATGCAGCTCGCGACCAGGCTCGCCCGATGCGCGACGCGCGCGTGGGTATGCTGCCGCCAAAACTCGCCCAGACAATCGTCAACCTCGCCGTTGGATCAACAAAGCTCAAAGGCCCCGTTTTAGATCCTTTCTGCGGGACTGGCGTAATCTTGCAAGAAGCAAGCCTCATGAACTATGACTCTTTTGGGACCGACCTCGAGCTGCGGATGGTCGAATATTCCATTGGCAACATGCACTGGCTGCGCAACAAATGGAAAGATGTCGATACGAATGTCCGAATCGAGATCGGCGACGCTACGACCCACAAGTGGCAACAGCCAATTGGTGCCGTCGCAGGTGAAACCTATCTTGGCGCACCACTAACTACCCTACCAAACCCTGAGAATCTACGTAAAATTATTGAGAATACCAACGCTATCCACCAGAAGTTTCTGGAGAATATCGCCCCGCAGCTAGAAAGCGGCACTCGCCTCTGTTTAGCAGTACCGGCGTGGAGCGTCGTTAAAGGTGCGTTTTTACGCTTACCGGTGCTTGACCATCTCAAGGAGTTAGGCTATAATGAATTCAAGTTTGTTCACGCTCGTAAAAGCGACATGATTTACCATCGAGAAAATCAGCTTGTCGCCCGTGAACTCGTAGTAATAACGAAGGAATAATCCATGTCACACGTCAAAGCCGGCGGAACCAGTAAAAATATACATGACTCCCCTGGGCAGCGCCTTGGTATCAAAAAGAGCGGCGGCCAAAAAGTCTCTGTTGGCCAAGTTATTTTTCGCCAAGTTGGCATGACCAAGATTCCTGGCAAAGGCACCATGATGAGCCGCAACTACACGATCCACGCCGCCCGTGACGGTATCGTCGCTTTTATCCCTCGCCGCAAGAAGACCTACACCGGCAAAACCGTTCGCCGCACCGAAGTCCAAGTTATCTAAAAACTATTTGCCAAATAAATCAGCTTGTAAGCGATCTCTTATTTGAGCCCTGCCTTGACCCGTAGACGTTGAAGCGGCAATACCTCGCAAAAATACAGCAGCTGTTTTTGCTGCATGTTCATTATCGCTTGCTCCCGATTCTGTCAGTTGGGCTGCAGCCAGTGCATCAGTATTAATTAGTCTAATGAGTTGTTGTGCGTAGCCAGGATCGGCGTCATTTTCTGCAGCGTGAAGAAAGCCTATTCTTTTTTGAACGATGCCATCAATCATATTCAAAACTCGAGTATCAATTCCTTGCACTGCAGCGAGCTGTGATCGGATTTGGCCGTCATACAAATGCCTTAATTGTGCCGGTTCTCTTATTAGACCGATCAGCGCGCCATTGTATGCTTGTTTAAGCTCTGCGGGCATGCGAGTAGTCAGCTCTATTGCCTGTGTGATAATTTGCTCGCGGTCTGGACGATTTGGGTTGCTTGCAATGTCATTTATAATTGAAAACAGATCTTCAAAACGTCCCTTGGCTTCTTTGAGCGCTTCGCCCTGAAGTGTTTCGGGTGCTTCGGCACCCTGCTGTTCAACGAGTGTTTCAACGCTTACTGGTTCGACCTGTACCTCGTTAAAAGTAACTGCTGAGCCAACGTTTTCAACGGCCTGTATTGCCTGTGCTTCGGCTGTATTAGGTGCTTCGGCTGTATTTTCTTGTGCATCTAGAAGAACGTCGGCCCACATCAACTTAACATCATCTATAGCGTTCCCATCATCGTCTAGGATTGGACTACCATCAGCGTTAACCTGCGCTCTGGCAATTACGACTTCTTCACGTTCTTGTCCTGTAGTATTGTCTGTAGCCATACCGACGTGCTGGATGTGCCAACCCTGTTCAGTGCGCGCGTTATCGCCAATTCCTCTGGTGACATCGAATAATCCGTCGACCAACCCAAGACGCTCTGCAGGTGTGAGTCGAGGCTGGGTAATTGCATTTGGATCGTTAAAAGTTGCCTCAACTGGGGCTACTGTTTGCTGGGCTTCGATTGGTGCTGGTGTGGGAATATCTGCTGACATAGTAGCTTTTTAATTAACAGATATAACATTAGCATAAGTTTTATTATTTGTCAATATAGTGTTAGCGTTTATAGTAGAAAAAACGGCCTTCTTGGGCCGCTCCACAATCGGTCGGGCAAAAAATAATTAAATGTCGAGGTGCTGACGGATTTTGTCGACGACGTCAGCAATAACAACTTGGGATTTTACTAAATAGTCATCAACACCGAGATCCATGGCGCGCTGTTTGTCGCTTTCTTGACTGAGAGCGGTGAGCATGATCACTTTTATGTGAGCAGTATCGGGCGTGTTGCGCAGGATGTCGAGGACATCGAAGCCGCTGACTTTTGGCATCATAACATCGAGCAAAATCAGATCTGGTTTGTATTCAAGAGTGGCCTGCAGTGCTTCTTCGCCATTCGGGACACGTCGAATACTAAAACCTTCAGCATCGAGACGGGTGGTATAGACACTCGCGAGTGCATCATCGTCCTCTACAAGAAGAATCTTTTTCATAGCGTTGGCGGCTGGTGGGGTTGGTTGAACAACTGATGGATCCATAATACTTATCCTAACGTTATTTGCTGATTGCGTCAATGAGACCGACGAACATTGGGTGTGGAACAGTGGGACGTGATTTAAACTCCGGGTGCGCCTGGCTGCCCAGTAAGAATGGATGATCGGTGCCTTCAATCATTTCGACAAGCTTGCCGTCTGGTGACATGCCGCTCGCCTTGAGACCCCACGCGGCGTATTGGTCTTTGTAGGCGTTGTTGCACTCATAGCGATGACGGTGGCGTTCCACGATCTCTTTGGTGCCGTAGACTTTTTCGGCCAGCGAACCGGGCTCAAGGTCACACCTGTAGTTACCAAGGCGCATCGTGCCTCCGGTGTTTTCTTTGCCAACCTGTTCATCCATTGTGGCAATCACCGGATTCTTCGTTTCAGGATCAAATTCGGTTGAATTGGCATCAGTTAAACCAGCGAGTCGCGCGGCCGCAATCACCGAAATCTGCAACCCAAGGCACAATCCAAGATACGGAAGTTTATTCTGCAGAGCATACATAGCGGCTTTGATTTTACCTTCGATGGCACGTGCGCCAAAGCCTCCAGGTACGACGATGCCGTCGAGGCCTTTGAGGAATGCTTCGGCAGTTGCTGCTTCTTCTGCCAGTTTTTCGGCATCTACCCACACGATATCTATCTGTTTGCCACGGGACCATGCCGCGCTTTTCAGCGCCTCAAACACCGACATGTAGGTATCCTGGTTGTTCATGTATTTGGCTACGATACCGATGCGAACGAGCGGTGCATCTTTATCCATGGCACGTGCCAGCATTGCCTTCCACTCTGTTAGGTCGCCATCACTCTGTGGCATGCCGAATATATCGGTCAGCACGGTGCCTATACCTTGTTCCTCGAGTGTTATTGGCACCTGATAAATCGTGCTGGCGTTCGGCAGCAGAACGATCGCTTTCGGATCGACACCACTGAATAAACTCAGTTTATTTACGACTGCCTGTGGTGGCATGTCTTCGCTACGTGCGACGAGAATATCTGGAACGATCCCGACTGATCGAAGGTCACGAACAGCGTTTTGGGCCGGTTTCGTCTTAAATTCTCCGCTGGCGCCTAAGTATGGGATATAGACGACATGGATATATGCACAATTTTCACGGCCGACTTTCATACCGAGTTCGCGTATCGCTTCAATGAACGCGGGGCTTTCGTAATCACCGACAGTGCCACCAATTTCTACGATGTGCACATCAGAATCATTGGCGAGCCCCATGATATGTTCTTGGATGGCATTCGTAAGGTGAGGAATAACCTGCACCGTTTTGCCAATATACTTACCGTTCCGCTCATCGTTGATAACGTTCAGAAAGAGTCGACCGCTCATGAGGCTGCCTTCGCGCGGTAGTTCGATGTCGAGGAAGCGCTCGTAGTGACCGAGATCAAGATCGGTTTCGGCACCATCGAACGTCACAAAACATTCGCCATGTTCGGCTGGATTGAGCGTGCCGGCATCAACGTTCAGATACGGATCACATTTTTGGATGGTGACTTTGAGCCCACGGGCTTTCAGAATTCTACCAATTGAGGAGGCGGTAATACCCTTGCCGACGCCTGAGAGTACGCCGCCAGTGACAAACACATATTTAGGAGCTCGTCGCTCTTGTGCCACGTGGTTACCTCTTAATTAACATATATCATAGCTCAGAAAGTGCCTAAGCGCAAGCCTTATCTCCTCTTGTCTGACGCATTTAACGGAGATTATTGAGAGCTGCTTGCAGCTGAGTGTCGACGCCGTTCTTTGCATCTTCGTCGGCTTGTTTGACTTCTTTGTCTGGGCTAATACCTTGTTTATCGATATTTATGTCGTTCGGCGTGTACCAGCGGGCAATCGTGACTTTGAGGGTGCCGCCACCAGCCAAAGTGAGTACCTGCTGAACGCTTCCCTTGCCATAAGACTTCACGCCCATGAGTGTTGCCGCTTTGTTGTCGTGCAATGCACCGGCTGTGATTTCGCTGGCGCTGGCACTACCGGCGTTGATAAGTGCTACCGTTTTGATGCCTTTGAACGACGGATTGCCGAGTGCAGTATAGGTATGCTCCACTTTGCCACCGCGTTTTTCAAGCAAGACAGTTTTGCCTTCATCAAGCCACTGACTACTCAGTTTTACCGCAGCATCGAGCAACCCACCTGGGTCACTGCGCAGATCTAACACGATGCCAGTCACTTTCTTGTCGGAAAATTCGGTGGCGGCCTTCGCAACAAGTGAAGGTGTGTCTTCACCAAATCGGCTCACCGTCAGGATACCAATCGTGCCATCTTCTTTCCAGGTGACACTTGGAACGGTGATTTGCGCACGCGTAATGGTGACATCAACTAACGCTCCGGCTCGAACCAGCTCCAGCTTTACATCGGTTCCAGCTTTGCCACGAATCAGTCCAACTGCCGCATCAACCGTCAAGCCTTCTGTCGATTTTCCGTCGATTTTGGCAATGATGTCTTTTGGCTGCAGTCCAGCTTTTTCGGCCGGACTACCGGCAATTGGTGAGATAATCTGAACGTTCTTGTTGGAATCGGTGCCGAGCTCGGCTCCTATGCCTTCAAAGTTGCCATCAAGTTGATCCTGAAATGCCTTACTGTCTTTGGCGTTGAAATATTCGGTATAGGGATCGCCTGCGGAACTTGATAAGCCTGATTTGAGGCCATCAAGGACTTTTGTGTTGTCGAGTGTGCCGTCGTAATTATCTTTTAGCTGATTATAGAGATCATTTACGCTGGCGTAATTCAGGCTGCTTGATGTGTTGGCGGCGAGATTACCATTCTTCAAGCCCGAAAGCGTGATGTTTCCCTTGCCAAATGCCCACCCACTCCCAAATATAAGGACTATAACAATAGCGACTGACGCGACGGCAGCCCCCTTCTGAAGCTTTTTGTTTTTTAATTTTACTGGACTAAAATCTTCTAAATTTTGTGACACTTAAAACCCCTCATTTGCTTCATTGTACATGATAGAACCCTCCCTTGCCGAAATCTGAGAATAGATTTAGGGGAACGTGATGTACTTATCAAATAACCCTGTAGAGACGGTTGCTTCGCTATAGCGACCGGTAAGCTGCGCGTTATATTGGCTGATACGCATTGTGCCGTCACCATAAATTGCTTCTATGTACGCTACATGACCAAAACCACCACCTGTGGCCACACCAACATCGCCAACTTTCGGATTATTATGCTGCCAAGCAGCCGGCGCCTCATTGACCCAGTTCTTAGCATTGCCGTACCCCACTGGTGCGGTGCGACCAGAGCGCTCCACGGCCCAAGCTGCATAACTCACGCATTGACGAGTACAGTATTCCCATCGGTCTGGACCTTCGCCGGGGCCACAGCCGCCCGGTGTCATGCTGAAGGCATAATTATTATAGGGGTAGCCGCCATTATTGCCGTTGCCGCTTTCGAGTTGGATTTGGGCAAACAATCGTTTGTTGGCATCGGCTTGCTGAGCAGTCAGATTGGCAACTAAAGCTTTATATCGAGCTTCGTCGCCTTGTGTTTGGTCGAGCAGATTCTGCCGATCAGTTTTATTGGCCTCAACACTGGCTTTTTGCTGTTGTTCTTGATCTAGCAGTACCTGTTGTTGGTCTGCTTGAGCTTGGAGCTGCTGTTTGAGGGTAATAATCTTTTCGGTTGAGGCCTGAATGGCGGTTTTCAGGCGCGTAAAGTACTCTTGGCTGTCAACGAACTGCGAAAAACTGTCACTGCCGATCAGCAGTTCAACGGTTGATGCTCCGCCCTTCTTGTAGAGCGCTACCATGCTGTCTTTGAGGAGACCGGTCTGGGTATCCAAATCTATCTGGGTTTGCTTGAGTTTGGCTTCGAGGTCGGCGATTTTAAGGGCCGTCTGCTGAATCTGGGCGTTGGCGTCATTTATCTGGATGTTGAGTGCATTAACAGCTTTCTGTAATGAATCCGCCTGTGCGGCAAGCGCTACAGCTTGGGCCTTGCCAGCATTAATCTGATCCTGCAAAACACTTACTTGCGCACGGATTTCAGCAGAAGTCGCCGCCTTCACATTGACCGGGTGCAAACTCATCACGACCAATACAGCGCTCAAAATCAAAAAGCTGCTGGTACGGAGAAGGCTTCGAATTATCTTCACTTAACTAGTATACCACTAGCGAAATGACTCTTTACCAGTGCTTCAATTTCAAGTATTTGTTCATGGCGAGGAGGCTCGAAACAATGCCGACGATCATGCCAGTGACGATTGCTCCAAGTAACATAGCTGCCATCACCCAAGTTGTCGTGAAGAACGTGTAAGTTGCAGAAAACTCAGCCTGATTCTGTACCTTTGGTCCGAGGCTCAAAACCGCGCCGTACACCGCCGTGTTTGCTAGCACTCCGGCGATGACACCGTAGATACATGACTCGATCAGGAACGGACCGCGGATATAGCTCGGCGTAGCACCGATTAGCTTCATAATTCTAATTTCTTCACTACGCGTAAAGATGGCCATACGGATGGTGTTAAAGATAATCAGGACAGAGACAGCAGCGAACAAAATAGCCGCAAAAACACTACCGCGCACGATGTATTTTTGGGCACTCGTCGCCCGCGCAATTGTTTCTTTGGCGACATCGTTTTTGCCGACTGAAACATCATCGACGACATCTTTATAGTTTTTTTCTTTGGCGATAGAAACGACCGTACCGCTATGCGATAGATCCGTCAGTGAGACTTCAAGTGACTCTGGTAATGTATTCGACCCAGTCAATGCCAAGGCTTGCTCAATAAAAGCTTTATCGTCAGGATTTTGGGTTGTTTTGAACCGTCGCGTGGCTTCGGCGCGGTTCACATAATTCACATCGGCAATACTTGGCTCAGCCTTAAGGCGCGCAATCAGGCCGTTGCGCTTGTCGTCGCTGGCGCCCTCTCTCAAATAAATCGTGACTTTGATTTGCTTAGAAAGTTCTTTGATGGCATTACGCGTCGTGACGTTCAGAACGACAGCCGACAACATGATCGTCAACGCCACCATCATGACGGCAGTAGCAGCAACGGACAGCCAGTTATTGCGCAGGAAGTTCTTGCCGCCGGCTTTTACAATCCGCCAGAACGTAATGATCTTATGGTTCATTACTTGTAACCGCCTCCGGCTTGGTCGTTCACTATGTGACCGTCGGAGATGGTGACGACGCGGCGTTTGAGCTTATTGACGATGTCTTGGTTATGCGTGGTGAGCAAAACGGTCGTACCGTATCTGTTAATTTTCTCAAGTACGCGAATCACATCCCAAGCATGTTTTGGATCGAGATTCCCTGTTGGCTCATCGGCAATCAAGATTTTTGGCTGACGAACTACAGCTCGGGCAATCGCTACGCGCTGGCGCTCTCCACCTGAAAGCTCACCAGGATAGGCGTCTTCTTTGCCTTTGAGGCCAACCAGATCAAGTACTTTTGGCACAGTGTGACGGATTTCTCGATTAGACAATCCGATAATCTCGAGTGCAAAAGAAACATTTTCAAAAACAGTTTTGGCTGGTAGCAGTTTGAAATCCTGAAAAACCACGCCAATCTTACGACGTAAATACGGGATATCACGGTCTTTGAGCCGCTCGTAATCAATGCCGCCAACAATAATCTTGCCGCTGGTTGGCTTTTCTTCGCGAGTTAACAGTTTGAGAAGCGTACTTTTGCCAGCACCGCTGGCGCCGACGATGATCACGAACTCTTTTGGCTCGACATGAAGCGAGATGCGCTCGAGTGCTGTTCCCTTGCGGTTGTACGTCTTGGTTACCCTGTCCAGTAATATCACATAAACAGTATAGCAAAAGCGCTTCACTTAAAGGACTATTTAGCTGATTCTAAATAGGCTGAGATGAATGGATCAAGATCGCCGTCGAGAACTCCTTGGGTGTCGCTGGTTTCATAATTGGTGCGCAGGTCTTTGACCATTTTGTAGGGATGTAGGACGTAATTACGAATCTGATTTCCCCAGGCCGCTTCCTCACTCGGACCGCGCAATTCGCTGGCTTTTTCTTTGTGCTGCTCTAACTGCAAGGCTACTAGTTTTGATCTTAGAATTGTCATAGCGGTTTCGCGATTTTGCAGCTGCGAGCGCTCATTCTGAATCGACACCACAATTCCGGTTGGCAGGTGAGTAATACGAACTGCCGAATCTGTTGTATTGACTGATTGGCCACCTTTGCCACCGCTACGGTAGACATCGATTTTCAGGTCGTTATCGTCAATTTCAACTTCGCTTGGCCGATCTACTTTTGGCATGATTTCGACGCGTGCAAAACTAGTTTGGCGCAAAGAATCAGCGTTAAAAGGACTCAATCGCACGAGGCGGTGCACGCCATGTTCGCCGCGGAATTTACCATACAAAAAACTGCCGCCGGTCAGTTCAACCGTGACGCTTTTGAGACCAGCTTCTTCACCAGTTGATTCTTCCAAAACGACTGCTTTAACTTTGTGCGCTTCCGCCCAACGCGTATACATGCGCAGCAACATGCCAGCCCAGTCTTGTGCATCGGTGCCACCTGCCCCGGCCAATATTCGCAATATAACATTATGATTATCGTACGGACCGTCGAATTCCAGCTCGCGCTTGGCTACGGTAAACGATTTTTGTAAAATGTGCAGTTGCTCAGTCAAATCATCGATGAGCGAATCGTCATTTAGGTCAGCAAGTTCTGACATATCTAGCAGTTCAAGAACAAATCCGTCCCACAACTTGACCGTCTGCTCGGCTGCCGCGCGTTCTTTGGTAACAACCTCTGCGCGCTGACGGTTAGTCCAAAAACCTGCTACGTCATCCATCTCTTTTTTATAGCCAGCGATGCTTTGCATAAGCTCTAGAAGCGGCACTTTTTCACGCGCCTTATGTACCGCTGCAAGGGTCTCTGCGATCTGCTTTTTGAGGTCTTCCATACATTACTCAGTATACCTTGCCTAGGTTCAAACGAATAACGGCGCGAGCGACTCGTGTAGCCCTGCCGCTTCTGCTTCACTTACAGAACCTAAAATGCCAAGCGCCCAAGCACCGCCACCAGTAACAGTGCGTATAGCATCGATCAATTGTTGATTTGTAACCGCCGAAAGATGCTCATTGTAGTGTGCCTCGTCTTCGACGACACCATCATGATAATATTCACCGGCGTAGCGCTGTAAGGTACCAGACACAGTCTGCGCGGAACGTTCGTATTTGCCGCGCATGTATTGCTTGGCGGCTTCGAGTTCAACATCTGAAACGCCATTGCGGGCGAGATCCGATAATACGGTCGTAATGAGTGCAAACAATTTTTTACTATTCTTTTTGCTGACCTGCGCACCCAACCAAAAACTACTGTTGGTTTTAAGATGCTGCAACCCCGAGCCCATTGCATAAACTAATCCAAGTTCACGCGCCGTACCAAGTAATTTCGAATGAAGCGTATCGGTGAGTAATGTGCTGGCGAGACTCAGCGCATCGCGCTCGGCACGAGTCAACGATCGACCAGCATACGTATCAATATAAAAATACATGTTAGGGACATCGCCACGCACAATCACGAGTGGTGCTGCGTTCTGTTTTGGTAACTCATCTGGCAGATCAATACGCTCAGCCGTACCCGGCAGCTGCATTGATTCCAGAATCGCCAGTTGTGAATCCTGTATGTCACCGGCAATAATAAATCGGGTATTCTTGATGCTGTGCGTCTTCATGTAGTGCTCACGAACATCTTCAACGTGGACGTTTTTTATCAGTTCGATTCGCTCGGCGTCGGTCAAGCCAAAGAGACCCAGTGCCTGACGCAGCCCAAGGTTTAGTGCCCTGAAATGATTGTTGGAGCGTCCAACCAGTTCTTCGGAAACGTTCCCGAATTCGGCCTTAAATTCGCTCTTTTTAAAAACCGGCTTTTCGAGACCGCGCACTAAAAGTTCGATGACTCGGTCGGCCTCAAAGGCGGCACATTCAAGCTCATAGGTGACGTCATACACACTGGTGCTGGCATTACTATATGCACCGTTTTTCTCAAGTTCAGATTGAAAAGCGCGGGCGGTTTTGAAGTTGGTATTCGCGCCCAACATGAGGTGTTCCATGAGATGAGCTGTTTCCCACTTCTCTTTTTCGAGTAAGAACTCGCCGGCGCGCATACTGACTTCAACACTGACCACCGATGCTCCTGGGGTACGTATTACCAGCCCTTGGAGGCCGTTTTTAAGAGTAACTTCTTCGACAGTGTGTTTCAATTTGATTCCTTATCGTTGTGGCGACTATTTTCGTTTTCGGCCGGTTTTTTTACGGGTTCGCTCCGCTTTGCGAGTCTTCTTTTTGACGTTGTGCTTCTTGGCGAGTGCGCTCTTGTCGCTCTTTTCGGTTGTGAAATCTATTTCTTCAAACTCATCGGCGTCAAGTATTTTGTCGGCATTATCAACAGATTGGCGGGCAGCACGCGTCAGCTCGGTTTCGATTGGCTCATCGAGATCTTCAATCGAACTTGGCTCAGCACTGAACAGTGCCTTCAATGTTTCGCGGCGCAAGTCCTGCTGCATTTTTTCGAAGAGATGTTGTCCTTGACGGCGGTATTCAACGAGCGGATCGCGCTGGCCGACACTTATCCAGTGAATGCCTTCGCGCAGGTGGTCCATGTTTTCGAGGTGTTGCATCCAGAGGTTATCGAGCACCTGCAGGTAGATGTCACGCTCTACTTTTTGCAGAACGACTTTACCAAACTGCTCTTCTTTGTCTTTATAGAGTTCGGCACCGGCTTCGGCGAGTGACTTCTCGAACTTGCTGGCTTCGGCGTTGAATAGACGATCGAGTTCTGCATCAGATAGCGGGAAGACTTCGGCGATCAGTTTGTCGAATCCGGCCTGAATTGATTCTGGAGAAGCCACCAAAGTTCGGGCTTCGTCTTTCGTAAATTCTTTAATGCGGCCAGAAATTTCCGCCTGATGCAGGATTTCGCGGCGCATCACATACGTCGCCTTACGGTGACGGTTCATGACATCGTCATACTCGACGACGTTCTTACGCATATCAAAGTTGAAGCCTTCGACCTTCTTTTGGGCTGATTCGAGTGATTTGCTGATAATGCGGTTCTCGATTGGGATTTCGTCTTCAATTTTTAGGCGAGACATGATGCCAGCAATACGCTCGCCACCAAAGATACGCATCAGATCGTCTTCCGTAGATACAAAGAACTGACTTTCACCCGGGTCACCTTGCCGACCGGAACGACCACGTAGCTGGTTGTCGATACGACGTGATTCGTGACGTTCGCTACCAAGCACAAAGAGTCCACCGACTTCTTTGACGCCTTCGCCAAGTACGATGTCGGTACCGCGACCAGCAATGTTAGTGGCCAATGTGACAGCACCTTTGTTACCGGCCTCGGCCACGATCTTGGCCTCACGTTCGTTGTTCTTGGCGTTCAAAATCTGGTGCGGAACCTTCTCTTTGTTGAGAAGTTCGCTTAACAGCTCGTTCTTTTCGATTGAAACAGTACCAAGTAGCACCGGCTGGCCCTTGGTATGGAGACGTTTTACTTCTTTGGCGATGGCTTTAAACTTGCCGGCTTCTGTCCGGTAAATGCGGTCGGGACGGTCATTACGCGACACTTTGCGGTTCGGTGGAATCTGCACGACGTCGAGCTTGTAGATCATGTGGAATTCTTCGGCTTCGGTTTCGGCGGTACCGGTCATACCAGATAGTTTGGTGTACAGGCGAAAGTAGTTCTGGAAGCTGATGGTTGCCAGGGTCATGGATTCTTCTTGGACAGTCACGTTTTCTTTGGCTTCGATGGCCTGATGGAGGCCTTCGTTATAGCGGCGACCCTTCAGCAGACGACCAGTGAATTCATCGACGATCACGACTTCGCCATCAGTGGTGACGACGTAATCTTTGTCACGCTTGAATAGGCCATGGGCCTTCAAGGCTTGATCGAGGTGATAAATCGTACGAATATTGGTGGTGTCGTATAGATTATTGAGACCGAGGGCTTTCTCGATGTAACTGATACCTTCGTCTGTTAAAACAACCGTACGGCGCTTTTCGTCGACCTCAAAGTGTTCATCAAGCTTCAGGTTACGAGTCAGTTTGGCAAACTGGGCGTAGGCGCTGCCACTGGCAGTCGCACTGGCACTGATAATGAGCGGCGTACGAGCTTCATCAATCAGGATGGAGTCAACTTCGTCGACGATGGCAAAGTTTAGCTCACGTTGGCGCAGCTGCTCGACTTCGCGCACCATATTGTCGCGGAGGTAATCGAAGCCATATTCGTTGTTGGTACCATAGGTGATATCGGCGCGGTACGCGTCTTGACGCGTGCATGGCTTGAGGTGTTGGAAGCGAGGATCTTCGTGATCTTTGTTAAGGAAATCTTTGTCATAAATGAACGATTGATCAGGGATAATAACACCAGTCGTGAGACCTAAGAAACTGTACACTTGAGCCATCCAGCCAGCATCACGCTGCACAAGGTATTCGTTGACCGTGACGAGATGGGCACCTTTGCCTTGAATAGCGTTCAGATAAATCGGTAAGGTCGCAACGAGCGTCTTACCTTCACCAGTCTTCATTTCGGCAACTTTGCCTTCGTGCAATACTTGGCCACCCACGAGCTGGACATCAAAGTGGCGCATACCAAGCGCGCGGCTCGAGGCTTCGCGAACTACCGCAAAAGCATCCGGTAAAATTGTATCGAGCGTATCCTTGCCCTTGAGGCGCTTTCTGAGAATATCGGTCTGCGCTGCCAAATCCTTGTCAGACATCTTTTTGTACTTTGGTTCAAGCTTATTAATAACTACAACGCGCTTACGCATGCGCTTGAGCGTTTTTGCCTGTGGGTCGCCGAGTAATCGTTTGACGGTTTTTTTCATACGCTTTTTAGCACTATCCTTCGGGTGTTATAAGTTGCCGAACAGGCTGCACAAAGCGAAAAAGCACTTTGGCCCACCTACTAGCATGTCATTCACCTTTGATTATACCTTACAAGGGGTGTTTTTTCACCTATTTTTGGCTAATATCTTCCCGAGTAATTTACGGACTTTGCGGTCTTTGTGAGCAGATTTTTCACTCACTCGTTTTTCTTTGTACTTTTTGAGACGGTTTTTGAGAGTTTCTTCGGCAATATCGACGGCTGCAAATATGTTCAGCGTGCTTTCGGTGACCATGATTTTCTCACCTGGGAGTGTCAGCATGATTTCGCAGGTAAACTGACGTTTGTTTTTAGCATGTGACTCTTTGAGTTTGACTTCGACATGGGCCGAACGACGAGCAAGTCGCGGAATGAAGTGCTCGAGCTTTTCAATATTTTTGGTGACGTATTTTTTGAGGTCTTCTTCGAGTTCTAAATGAACGCCGGCAATTTCTAATTTCATATCTGTTCTACCCCTCCCATAAATTGCCTTAAGACCTCTGGGATACGCACCTGTCCATCGGCAGTTTGATAATTCTCAATAATGAAGGCCATGATTCTGCCGAGTGCAAAAGCGGTGGCATCATTGGTGTTGGCGAAGACGATTTTGCCGTCTTTACTTTTGACGCGCGTGTTGAGGCCGCGGGCTTGGAAGTCGGCCATAAAATCGGCGGAATGCGTCTCGCGATACTTGTTTTGAGTCGGCACCCAAACTTCAAGATCCCAACCACTGGCATTCGGGAAACCAATATCGAACGTACATTTCTGAAGCATGCGATACGGCAACCCCAACTGTGTGACGAGGTATTCCTGAATGGCTATCATGAAAGCGTGTTCATTGGCACCATCTTCTGGGGTCGTGAAAGATTCCATCTCGAGCTTGTCGAACTGGTGCAAACGGATGATGCCTTCCATGTCTTTACCATATGTGCCGGCCTCTTTCCGAAAGCTGGTAGAGTAGCCGATAAATCGCCGAGGCAATGTATCGGCCAGTAACGTCTCACCCATATATATATTGCAGAGCGTGTGTTCGGCGCTGGCGTTAAGCCACTGTTCTTCGTCACCGACGAGCTTATAAGTGACTTCTTCTTCGTTCAATCGGCCGGTGGCTTTATATGCATCGGTTTTCACAATTGCAGGAGGAATAACGGGGATAAACGGCTTGGCACTGACTTTGAGGTCGTTGTCATCGATGATTTTTTGCAGCGTCGTTTCGCTTGTTAAGACGCTCATCACCCACTGCATAATCGCGAATTGCAGGAGGACGATTGGACCTTTAAGATAGGTAAAGCGGGCGCCCGCAACTTTGGTGGCTCGCTCTTTGTCGATCCAGTCATTTTGTTCGCCGATTTGGGCATGGTTCTTCGGTTCGAAATCAAATTTCGTCGGCTCGCCAACTGTTTTAACGACCTTATTTTCGTCCTCACTGGCACCGACTGGTACTTCGGCAAGCGGCATATTTGGGACTTTTTTGAGCTGTGCTGCGAGGGCCGTTTCGCTTTCGGCAAGATAGCCTTCGCGCTCGGCCAGTTCAACCTTGACCTGCTTACCCTCGTTTATATCATCTTTGGACGGTTTGCCACCCTTCATACGGCCGGCGATCTCATTGCGCTTAGCGCGCAAGGCCTCAACCGTGCCTAGTAGTTCGCGGTACTCGGTATCGAGTTTCAGAATCGCCTCGACATCCACTGGGTAGCTCTTTTGAGCTGACTTTTCCCTCACTTCGTCGGGGTGCTGACGAATAAACTCAATGTCAATCATGCTTCCATTATAGCCTGAAAGAAGTTATTTTTTAATCTTTTTTTTGATTGCATCCAAGGTGAGTTGCGTGCGACTTCGGGCATACATGCAGAAATCACATTCTCCGCCCATTGCGGCCATGCCGACCGGCGGCATCGCGTCACTTTCCATGCATTTTTTCATTTTTACGAGTGTCGGTTCGACCCAGCTAGCGTTGCCCGTATATGGAATCACTTTTGTGCGGAATTCAACACGATCATTAAAGCCATCAACATCCATCCGGCCATTCGTATAAACAAAGTAGCCTGTGTCAGATACGACCTGGCCATTTTGACGCAGCAACCATTGATAGACTTCGAGTTGTCGTTTATATGAGACTTGCCAATCGGAATTAATATCGACTTCTTTATTTTTTGAAGTCGCTTTATAATCGACGACAGCCAGTTCCCCGTTCGGGCGCACCCAGACATCGTCGATGCCACCAAAAACATGCAAATTTGTTGGTTCGTGGACGGTATAAACACCGACAAATGTCTCACGCCACTGATCCAAATCTTTATGCGCAAATGGGATCGCGTCAATCTTATACTCAGTGATTAGTGGGTGCGGCTCACCTTTGGCGCGGTACAGATCGAACTCTTTTTTGAAGAGCTCATCAATCGTTTTATTGATGTTGAACGGTGGACTGTTGGGACGCGTAATTTTGAGCCGCACATCCAGCCAGAAGCAGCGCGGACACTGCATAAACAACTCAATCTTACTGCGACTGACTTTAAAAGGTTTGGTCTGCCCGGGCAGGTACGGTTGTGAGCGCTCCCGCCAGTAATTATTTACCATATGGCTTTAATTGTAACAGTCTGGCGACGCTTTTTAGCGGAAGTAGTGGCGGTCTCTGGTCCACATCAGAACGACGAGTACAGTGGTGACGAGCTCTCCGCTGATGCTCGTGCCTATGGATCTTGAATTGTGTCCAATAAGATTACTAAGTAAGCTGATACCAAGAATTACGGAATACACGATGAGTGCCCACTTTCTTCCGGCGCGAATTTTAACAGCCAGAAAGAACATGAACCCAACCAAAGCGACTAAGGCGAGTGCGATAACGAAGATGAGGCCGCCAAATCCAGAAAATGAGCTGTGTGCAGCTTGTGTACCCAAAAATAGAATAACTAAGAGCGCCAAAACACCGACTACGAGACCGATGACAGCCAGTACGTAGAAGATCTGGACGGAAAGCGGCACCTTTTGCTCACCAAAGTTCACTGGCTGTAATGGCCCACCGATCGGTGCTGCTTGTGGGTAGATTCCAACTGGTGGTGCAGCTGGCAGTGAGCCAGGAAGCTCTGGCGGCACTGGCGGCATCGGATGTACGTTTGGAGCTGGCTGTTGTTGCGGATCCATAAAGTCTCCTTAAATATACCTGAGTGAAGCATAAGCGACTCTAATGAGTAGTACAAGTATTATTGCAGCAGTAATGAGGCAGCAGTGACGCAGGCGGTTTCGGCTCGCAACGTGAACTGAGCGATGTTAATTTTTTTGCAGGTTTTGGCGAGAAGCTCTTTTTCGGTGTCGGTCCAACCACCTTCTGGACCCACAAATACGCCGACCGGCTTTTCGGCATCACCCAGCTCATCACTGGCCTCAGTTTGCTCAGCAAAATACAGATCAATCTTGTCTTTAAATTCTTCGACCGCCGAATCGAGGTTCATGGCTTCACGGACGCGCGGAATATCGCTGCGGCCACACTGTTCACTAGCTTCTATCACAATTTTCTTGGCACGCTCTTCATCAAAACCGGTCTTTTCGGTACGGTCAGATACGATCGGCACGAAGTGCGTGACGCCGATTTCGGTACACTTCTGCAGCACCCACTCATTTTTATCTTTTTTGAGCATGCTCCAAAACAAATAGACTTCGCGTCGTGGATAGCTTGGCTCAAGTTCAGTCACAAGATCGAGACCGATGCTCAAATCTTCAATCTTGTGGATTTTATAGAGGCGATCTTCTCCTTGGCCATTGAAGAGCACCAGCTCGTCACCTACTTTGTAGCGGAGCACCCGACTCCACTGATTAAATAGTTCCGCATCACTGACCCAAATGTGCTGACGCAGTTCAGTCGGTCCATATTTGTCGTGTAAATCGCCGGCGAAAAATCTGTGAAGTTTCATTTACTTTAACTCTAACACGGCGAGTGATTCGATGTGAGGTGTACGAGGGAAAAAGTTATACCCCTCAAAGTGGGTGAGGTTGTAGCCGCCGTCAGTCAGCAGCTTTATGTCGCGAGCCTGCGTACTTGGATTGCATGATAAATAGACGACTTTTTTTGGCCTGACCTCGATAATTTTTTGTGTCACATCGGCGTGCAATCCAGCGCGCGGAGGGTCAACGATAATCGTTGCGTCTGCAGTAATGTAGTCAAGAGCACCTTCGGCACTGGCGCGCACGACTTCGATTGGCAAATCACCGATATTTTCTTTGGCCATCGCCACATTTGTGGCATCAATTTCAACAAGGGTTTTGGCACCGACTGGAATCCCTATCGAACCAACACCACTATAAAGATCAACGATGTTTTTGGCACCTTTAACGAACTTCTGAATGCGCGCTGCTGCCATTTCAAAAACTGGCAGATTTACTTGGAAGAATGAAAGAACATCATATGAGAAATTCACACCAAGAATAGTGTCTTTCAGGCTTCGCACACCAAGCTCATACAAAAGCTTTGTGGGCACCGAGGCTGGGCTCTTTGGATTGCTATAATACACGACCAGTCCCTGCACATTGTTTGGCTTTTTTATTTTTGTGAAGTCCTCGCGCTTTACGAATAGCGCAACGACAGAATTACCTTTTTGATCATTACGGATCATGATCGATTTAATATCACCAGCGCGCATAGTGTGCGAGGTAATTTCGGCGAGCACAGCGGCTGCGGCGGCGTTCAGCTCATCACTGGCCAACGCGCTGCCTTTGACCTTGGTTTTACCATGACTTCCACGCACAAAGTGCGCCAAGTGAATACCGTCGTCGTCGCCCCATAGGCCAAATTCCATTTTACTGCGATAGCCAAATTCTTTTTTTCCATGCACAAATTCAAACGCTGGCAGCCCAACTTTTTCACGCGCAAAAGTCTCTTCGATAATTTCTTTTTTTGACCTATTCTCGGTTTCCCATTGCATCATTTGCCAAGGGCTGGTTGCTAGATAACTGTCTGGTTCGAGAGGTGGAATACGATCAGGACTGGCCCTTATAACTTCATTGGCAATGGCTTCCGCGAAGCCTTTTTTGCTTTTTAGAAGATCAACCTTGACGGTCTCGCCAGGCAATGCATTCCAGACGAACACACGACGTCCATCGGGCAAGGTTCCAAGACCTTGCCCGCCATGCACCAATTTTTCAATCGTTACTTCTTCCAAAACGAATTTACTTCTTTAGGACGGCGGAGTAAATTTCCCATGCAACAGCACTACTACCGATAAGACTAAGCCAAATGTAGACACGTTCTGCATAGATATAATCAATCCAACGGCCACGAACACGAGTCTGCTGAATGAGGTTACGTGCCAATGCACTCACTATGACAAAACCAGTAAAGTAAAGCCAATACACATACTTAGGCGTTCCACCTTCACCGTACTGATGCGTACCTAAAATATTCAGTAGAAAGATTACGAATGGTGCGCCAGCTGCTATTGCGCCGATGCCGTAGACCAAACGTGTGCGCTCACCGTTTTGCGTATAGTGTTCGCGGCTCAAAGCGACGAGAGCAGCTATAACGTTGAAGCCAACAATGGCAAGCAAAGTAACAAGGTCACTCACGCCGGCAGCGAGGGCAATCGTGACGAGTAGCAAGCTACCCGAAATTGCGTACGTTGCCCATCGTACGCGGTTCACACGAACAGCTACCTCTCGCTCATAGCGCTTACGCAGAATGGTCGCAAGCGCAAGGTGCATCACTGCAGTGACAATAAGAAAGGCTGCGATAAGCCAAGAAAGATGAACATCAAATAAGCGATGTGCACCAGTCACTATTTGTGCCTGACCACTGCTAGCAGTTGCCAGAGAATCATTCGTTGGGAAGCTTGCAAACACGGAATGTATGCCACCAAAAGCTTTGCTCAAGAAAAGAATCAGGCCTGCTTGCAGAACGCTAGCAAACGCTACAAAAAAGTTCAGCGATCGCAGTTTTTGCAGCGGCGTAGAAACACTCACTGCTTTATTTAATACAGGCTTTTGGACCTTTGCTGATACTTCAGTTGTTTTGGTCGCTGCTGCCTTTGAAGTCGTGCCTTGAGTCGTACTTTTCTTTGGTGATACTTTTTTGGCGGTAGTTTTCTTAATGGGTGCGGTACTTACCTTACGAGTCGTTTTGGTCTTTTTGCTGGATGATTTTTTAGAAGTTGTAGCCATAGCAAACAGTGTACCGGTTATAGGTAAGCGTTACAAGCAATGACAAACTATTACAACGCTATTACTGACTCTCTGGCAATGGAATCAGCGGAACTACAATGAAATTTGGCTGCGCAGAATCGGGATAAAAACGCAGTTGACTGGCTTCATTTACAAAGCTATCAAATTTAATAATCCCCGATCGAGAAGTATTCGTTGGTAGCTGACCAATCAAACTAGATGATGTCGTACGTGGTATCGGCGATCGGCTGACATGATCATCCACGCCGACCAGCTTGAACTGGGTATCAGGATCCGACGTCAGCGTTGTATCGCCATCATTATAAATCTTTAGCGAAATCAGCTCGCCGTTGACTGACTTGCTAATCGCGACTACACCTATCACATAGCCACTTTCGACGACGGGTTGTGGCGCAGCAACAGGCGTCTGTTTGATGGGAATGGGCAGCGTCTTGACAACTACAGGTGGCGCTTTCTGAAGCGCTTTCGGCTTTACTGAATGCTCATACACGAGCAAGCCTGCACTGACGCTCGCGGCCAGCAAAACAACAATTGCGATAGCTGTTTTTTTCATAGTTTCACCAGGATTGATTCTACTATCGCGCGCGCGAATCTTTCAGTGCTGGCGTCACCAATACGGGGAGTTTTTGAAGCACTGATTTCGATGACCATGCACTGCTTTTCTACATAAAACGCACCATCACCATAGCTAAGTTTTTGCCCTAGCCCGCTGGCATCTCGTGCTGTCACCGTAAAAAGTTTGGCGATTTCCTGGCTATACGCGGAGTCGGCAACTTTTTGGCTACTGTAAGTTTTTAAAACAAGATCTATGTAGCCATCTGAGCTTTTTATGGCAGTATGCGAGCAACTGTCGATGCGCGGGCTGCCGAAGCGTGTGCCGGCCGTCGGGCTGTCGGCTGGCGATACGCTGCCGCTGGTGCCAACCGGTGTATCGAGCCACTTTGCCGCTTCCACGGTCGTCAACAATCCGCAGGCCTTGCCTTCATAAAACTGGTCATGAAAGTCTATGGCCGATACATCATTTTGCACATTAGAAAGTTGATTGTATCGATGGTTCATATAGCTGAAGGATACTACCAACAGCACTACAAGTCCGACGAAAACAGCTCTATTCCTCAACACGGACATCACGGTAAAACGCGACGTAATTTGAAAAGTCCTTTTTCACCGTATCAATAGCGCTCGCTTTTGGTTCGGGGTAGCTAAAAGCATTGTCTTCGCTTTTTGTGTCGCCATCTACCACATTAAAGTACTGACAGACACCCTTCCATGGGCAGGTGTATGGCGTCGGGCTTTTCTCGAGAAATTCCATCTTGATGCTTGAAGGTGGAAAGTACCAGTTACCTTCAATATATATAAGGTCTTCTTTAGCTGCTTCGGCAATCACTTTATCGTTCCATAGTGCTTTCATAGTGCTCCTTCTTTCTCTACTTAGTATACCCTGCCTAGCTATTCAGTACGAAGTGCTTCGATTGGATCAAGTTTGGCAGCTTTGCGCGATGGCAAGAGTCCAGCGATGGTCGCCACCAGCATCAACGCCACTATCAGTGAACCCATTTGCAGGGGACGGAAAATAAGCAGAGAGTTTCCGGCTCCAAGGTCAAGTTTTGTCGTTAAAGTCGGATTGATGGCGATACCGAGGAGCGTGCCCGTAATCGCACCGATTGCGCCGCCCAAGAAGCCGATCCAGGTCGCTTCCAGCATAAACAGCTGGCTAATTTCGCCACCGCTCATTCCAAGCGCCTTCATCAGACCGATTTCACGGGTGCGCTCAAGCACACTAATATATTGCGTATTTACTATACCAAAGACTGACGCTATGACGGTGATGAGGCCAAAGACACCTACCATGATCGTGAGAATGTTCACAAACTGGGTGATGGTTTTTTCGAGGTCTTTGCTGCTCTGCGTAAAATAACCTTCGCTGTTGAGTTCGTTCTGCGCGGCCGCTAGTTTTGCAGCATTCGTGCCGTCTTTTACACTGGCTGACACATAGATGAACTTATTGTAATCACTCGTCCCTTTGGCGCTAAAATCATAGACAGTACGAGCGTCAGTACTTGCAAGTCGAATCGGCTCAACACCAACGCTCAGCGTCGTTGCTGTCTTCTTGGAGACCGCACCTATCTTAAAGGTAAAAACTTGCTCCTTGGCCTTCAAAGATGTCGTCGTGGCTGCAATCTGCGCGATTGACTGTTTACTGCTGAGAAGTGATTGCAAAGACGCGGTCGAGAATGGCTGGGCAACATCAACGTTGATTGTCTGACCAATTGCCGCCTCCGCACTCCCGAATCCTAGCAATGAGATATAGCTGTCTGGCAGCAAAATCGTACCGCTCGGAATATCGCCACTGGCTGGGGTTAAACCGGCCTTGAGTTCAGGCTTCTGAGATGGATTGTAGGCCTGAGCCCCACCGGTATATTTTCGTTGTCCGTCACGAGTCACATAATTAATCGTAATTTGATAGTTTTCACGAACCTGGCTGATAAAGCTTTTGGCGCGCAACGCGTTAGCATCGTCTTCACTGATTTTCTTGATTTGCACGGTGTTTTTGGCGCCGACAGAAATCGAAGAGACTGAGCTGTCGTATTCTTGTGGCGTACCTGACACTGAATTTGGACCACCGACGGCTTTGTCACGGCCAACGATCAACTCCGATTGGTCAAAGTTATTGTTGATAAGTTTACTGGTGTAATCGTGCAGGCCATTGCTGGCGGCAAGTGTAATGCTGAGCGTAAAAGCGCCCACCGAGATGGCTAGTGCGGTAAGAATCGTGCGTAATTTGGAAGATTTGAGCGAGCGGCCACTGCGCTTCACGATGTCAGAAAAGTACATTATTTGCCGCCTTTCACTGATTCAATTTTGCCATCTTTAATGATGACTTGGACCTGACAGCGAGCGGCCAACTCATGATCATGTGTCACGATAATTAGCGTACTACCGAGGGTCTTATTGAGGTCAAAAAGCAGGTCCATAATTTTTTCACCAGTTGTACTATCAAGGTTTCCGGTTGGCTCATCCGCAAAAATCAGCTTTGGTTTGTTCACAATCGCCCGAGCTATTGCTAAGCGCTGTTTTTGGCCGCCAGACAGATTTCGGGCCGGCGAATTTATCTTGTCGAACAACTCGACTTCTTCTAATGCCTTTTCGACGAGTGCGCGACGTTTTCGGCGCGGTACTTCGGCGATTTCGAGCGGTAAAGCGACGTTCTGAAAGCAGGTTTGATTTGGTTCAACAAAGAATGATTGGAAAATAAAGCTCATGTCGGTCGCTCGGAAGCGATCAACGGCCTTCTGCTTCATGGTGAGCAGACTGGTACCGTTAATCTTTATACTGCCTGCCGAGGCGTGGTCAAGGCCGCTCATCACGTGCATCATGGTGCTTTTGCCCGAGCCGCTTTTGCCAACAATCGCCACGCTGGCTCCGTCTGCAATTTTTAAGTTTATATCTTTGAGCGCCACAAAAGTAGCATCTTTCTTGCCGTAGACCTTCCCCACATCTTTGAGTTCTATCACTTTTTGTTCCCACCTTTCATGTGTTGTGTCATTGCCGAAATATGATCACTCATCTCACGCATTGTCTGCTCAAATACTTCTGCTTTTAATAATACAGCACCTTTGTTGTGCGGCGCGCTCATAACGACAAGTTTATCGCCTTCACTAATGCCGAGTACTTCACGTGCTTCAGCTGGGATAACCACTTGACCTTTGGCACCGACTGTGGCGGTACCCCATAGTTTCATGTTTGATAGCACAGTTATACTTTTCTTACTAATCATACTTTAGTTCCACCGGCCTGTTCTCGTCAAATTGAAAGTCTCCATAGGTGTTAGACGAGAAAAATGGTACGCTTAGAGGATGCTCCTCACCGTAGATATTGACGATAAAATTATTGGCAACAAGCATTTGTTGCACGATTTGCATTTCTTTGTGGAAGACGGCGAGAAAATCGGCGTCGTGGGGCGCAATGGCGTCGGCAAAACCACTCTTTTTAACGTTTTATCGGGGGAAGATACAGAATTTGAAGGCGAAGTGGTGAGGATTCGTGATGCGCGCATGTTGGCAACCCGCCAAGAACATCATGATTTGGGCGATATTACTGCACTGGATTACATTCTGCAAAACCTACCCGATTACGCCCGACTGAAACACATCATTGATACCTACCCCGACCACATGAGCGACAACATGAAAAAGATCACTGAGTATTCCGAAGCTTTGGCGACTTTCAGCGAAAAAGGCTATTACGATATTGATGATCAGATTCTGATGACGCTCGAAAAATATCAACTGCCAAAAGAAAAGGCGCTGCTACCGATGCAGAGCCTGAGTGGTGGTCAAAAGCGGTTTGTGGAGTTGGTGCGCGTCCAGTTCTCAGACCCTGATTTAGCCTTGATTGATGAGCCGACCAACCACATGGACTATGTTGCCAAAGCCGCCTTCATTGAGTGGCTCAAAATGGCTAAGCACGGCTGTCTGGTGATTACCCACGACCGCGATGTTCTGGATACTGTCGACCGCATTATCGAGATTAAAGACAAGACTGCTCATGTGTACAAAGGCAATTACACCGATTACTTGCGTCAGAATAGCGTTAGTACAACGAATAAACTGCAGGCTTATGAAATCGCCCAGCGCACCATGGTAAACATTAAGAAACAGATTGAATCAGCGCGGGCTAAGAAACCACTCTGGGGTGGTACCGCCGACCAGAAAAACCCATTTGTAGTGATTGAAATTCGCCTTACCAAACAACTTAAGAAGTTAGAAGCCGAAACACCCAAGCCGAGTTTCTGGATCGACCAAGAATCGGTTGCCCTGCTCAACCCACGCGTGACAGCCAGCTATGACAGGCACAAAGAAAAGAACATCAAACTTGGGCGACATGATCAAAAAGAGCGTATCACTGACTTGCTGAGTGTCAGCACGTTGGTGCTTGGCTACGACAAAAAGCCGCTTTTCAAACCGGTCAGCTTCAGCCTCTCGCACGGTGAACGATTGCACATTATCGGCCGCAACGGCGCCGGTAAGACCACGATTGTCCGAGCGATTGCCGATGCTGTAAACAACAAAAAGCCAGCCACGCTTATAAACGGTATCATTGAGCCCGGACACCTGCTCAGGCTGAATAAATATGAGCAAGAAATCGGCGATGCTTTAATGGATCATACGCTGTATGAAGCCATCGAAGCAATTCACCGCGAGTTTGATATTCCGATTAACCAAGAGATCATCATGCGCGAGATGGGCAATTATTTATTTGATCCGGCGACCGACTCAAATATCTTGGTCCGCAATTTAAGCGGCGGCCAAAAAGCTCGCTTGCAGCTGATTCGCATGCTCATCAATAAACCAAACCTCCTCATTTTAGATGAACCAACGAACCACCTCGACTTGCCAAGTATCGAAGAATTAGAGAATGCCCTGAAAGCCTACCACGGCGCCATTATCTTTATTAGCCACGATAGCTACTTTGCCCGCAACATTGGCGGTCGCGAACTTAAGGTGTCCGCTGCTTAAAACACTTATGCTATGATATCTCTACTATATGGCAACAAACAATAAAAACCTCTCCGCTCCAAGTCGGCTATTGCCGATGCTCTCAAGATTGAATTTTGCTTTTTTGGCGGTGTATGCTGCATTTATCATTATTTTTGACAGTAGTAATGTCATTACGCGCGAGAGTACGTACCACCGTTGGATGTTCGAAGGACTGCTCTTCTTTGTTTTTACCGTTTTTTGGGTAGTAATTAATAAGGTCCATTCCAGCGCCGTTATTTTTACGGCCTTAGTGGGTTGTGTGGTAGCTGAACTGGCTTTGGCAGGCTTTATGACGTACTGGGAGCGCGGTATGGCAAGCACGTCAACGCTGCTGTATTTATTACCGATTATCAGTATGGCACTATGGAAGAGTCGTACTTTTACTATCGCTGTTTCCTTGCTTGCCTCAGCAATGTATATGGTAAGCTCGACTAAGTATTTCTATGATTTCTTTAATGAAGGTTACCGTGTGCAACTCTACGGTGAAATATTTTTCTATAGTGCTGTATTTATAATCTTTGGTACTATGATTGCCAATCTCGCCCACGCCTCCAAGCAGAAATAATTTTTTTAAGACCAGAGTTGCAAGCCCTTGGTGAGCTCGTCAGCTTTTTCATTGGACGCAAAAAAGCTGACACCGTAGAATTCAGTATCTTTCATGGGTTGTTGTGACAAAGTATCAATAATTTCTTGATCGCTGGTGGTGTCTTGCATCTCTTTTATGAAAACGTGGTGCACAAGGTTAGCTTTGGCTACTTTTTCGTATAGTTTGTGCAGTTCCTTTTCGTCGGCCCGCATGATAATAATTGGAAACTGACTATTTCGCGGTACACTCACGCTGTCTGTGCCGGTGAAATTTTCGCCGCTTGTCAGGACTTTATTTGGTACTTTGCTTCCGATGATTGTTTCCATATGCGCAACTGCATTGGCAACACGCCATGGCTCAAGATCCTTTCGAACTACTGACACAATCCGTTTGCTAAAGTCCTGCGGCCGGTCAATAGATTTTTTGCCACGCTTCGTGTCTGCGAATACTTCGGAATAGATAGCTTTGGTGACACCGTCTATTTCTTGGCGAAGCTGGGGGAACGGTACGCCTTCACGCGCCGTAACACCTTCAAAAATCCAGAAAACGCGCTCCGAAAAGCCGAGACCGCAGGTTGGTGGCATGCCGTATTCGAGCATTTCGACGAAATCTATATCAAGCATCATGGCTTCGTCGTCACCGGCGTCGCGCATCTGTTGTTGTTCCA
Source organism: Saccharimonadales bacterium (SeqCode) (assembly GCA_038211855.1). Taxonomy (GTDB): domain Bacteria; phylum Patescibacteriota; class Saccharimonadia; order Saccharimonadales; family SZUA-47; genus JBBQVE01. The sequence goes on along the minus strand of JBBQVE010000005.1, from coordinate 28,335 downwards.
AAAAGCGATTGAGCTGATCGACTGGATCGTTAAGTTCTGAGAATAAATTACAGAGTTCCGAACCACCGATCACCGCCTGAGCGCGCTGTGTGAAATCAGGATTCTGATCATCAGATTTTGAGAGTGGCGAAATAAAAGCCGGCGTGTTTATGAGCCACACAGGTCCGGCGACGTCTTTACGGATATTCTTCCATAACTTATCGATGCCACGCGGAATATTTTCGGCTTTTTCAACTTCTAATTTGAACTTTTTTAACTGTGTTTGTACATCAGCAATCGTGCAGTTGAAAATGTCTATACCGTAGTGCTTTTTGATCGTCTCGGCATAGTCCCATCGCTCCCACGCTTTGCTCATATCGACGTCTTTGCCGTTTACCTTGAACTGGAGCGTACCAAAAGTCTTTTGCAGAATAGAGGCGAACATATCTTCCATCAGCTGCATACCATCCTGCCAATCGGCATAAGCCCAGTACCATTCCATGGCGATATGCTCCGGCAAATGCTCATCGGAATAGTTTTCATTGCGGAAACGTGGGCCAATATCAAAAACTTTTTCGTAGCCGGCCCCAATGAGTCGCTTCAGTGGCAACTCATGGCTAATTCGCAGATAAAAATCTTCGTTCAAGGCGTCCATATGGGTGACGAACGGGTTGGCATCAGCACCGCCGGTGGTATGCTCTAGGACTGGAATATTAATCTCTAGAAAGCTGTTGTCGAGCATAAATTGGCGCGTTGCCTGCCAGAAATTGCTGCGACGGATGAATCGATCATGGACGTCCTGATTGACGTTCATATCGACGTAGCGGCGGCGGAAGCGCTCTTCTTTGTCGGTAAAGCCTTCTTGATCGCTTGGCATCGGTCGCAGCGCCTTCGTGAGCAGGCGCAGTTTTTCTACTTCTACGGATATTTCGCCCGTTTGAGTTTTGATGACTTTGCCAACACACTCCACGAAGTCGCCGCTGTCTAGCAGTGCTATATCTTTCATCGAAACTTCGCTATTTGCGTAATTTACCTCAGCATCGCTCGTGCGCCAGAATAACTGTATCGAGCCGGAATCATCTTTGATGACTACGAAGGCAATTTTGCCGAACTTACGGATAGATTTAATGCGCCCGACGACAGTCACCTGCTTATTTTCAAGCTTGGTAAACTTCTCGGTAATCTCGGCATTTTTGTTGGTCCGCGAGGCTTTGGCAGGATACGGATTTACGCCAAGTTTTTTGAGTTCTTCGATTTTGCGTAGCCGTTCGTCACGGAAGTCTTTGAGTGTTGCCATAGTACCTCTTATTTTACAGTAGTTACGCTTCTTGAGAAAGCGCTAAGGCTGTCCCGCCAACAAACACGGGCAATTGCGGAGCCTCTTGACCGTTGGCTCGCATGAGCCCGCTCACTTCGCCTGTATAATCTTCCATGATGCCAAGACCACTTTCTAGGAATTCACGCACCATTTGTGGAGTCGGTTCCCCGTATACTTCATACAATTGTGCTTTGTAAAACGTTCTCATCTCTTTTCTCCATGTTCAGATTTAGTATGTTCGGTCGTCCTAGATAAGTCTTTCCTCTTCGGGTGGCCTTGCTATCGACCCAAAGAAAAACCCTCGGCTGTTTGCCGAGGGTTCTGATTTTCTTTTTGGGAATAAGAAGAACGCTAGGCAGCAGCCTTGGTATCGGTATTCTTATTATCTGTTGCGTCCATGTATTTCATAACCATGAATTATTGTATCATTATTGTTTTCTGTGTCAAAATTAAGCGATTGAAACAATCGTATAGCTGACCGTTTCAGCAGGCGTCTTGATTTCGACTTCTTCGCCGACTTTTTTGCCGATGAGCTGTTTGCCGATAGGTGACTCGTCGCTGATCTTACCATTGAGCGGATCTGCTTCGACCGTACCGACGACTTGGAACTGTTTAGTCTTGCCGTCAGGGCTCTTTAGGGAGACATTTGAGCCAAGTGCGACTTTACTATCGCCTTTCGGCGCTTTAATGACTTCAACATTCTGGAGAATCTTTTCAATTTCGGCGATGCGGCTTTCGGCGCGATCTTGATCTTGGCGGGCCGAACTATACTCTGCATTCTCACTCAAATCGCCAAATTCACGGGCGGTTTTGATACGATCAGCAATTGCACTCCGATCAGCAATGAGCGCCTTCAGTTCAATTTCAAGTTCCGTAATACCAGTTTGTGTGAGTTTAAATTGTTTTTTCATACTCTCAATACCTTTAAGCTAAAAAAATAAAGCACCCGATTTGTTTACCACCGTCTGCTTTGCACCATCTTAACAGACAGAGGACGCTATTACTAGCATATTTTTCACTTTTTGACCCTAAGGCTAGCGTATATGCTTATCTGAAGGTAGCCTTGAAGATTGAAGTGTAGCAAATGGCCTGTACGCCATGCAATGTGCGTTTTATCACACTCTGTTTAATAGGATTGGGCAAAAATCCAAACATCCTTGGCCGGTTTGCCCGTAAAGAAGTCTTTGCCTTCACCGCCCCGCAAATGGAGCGGCTTACAACGGCTGGTAGCCTTGGTCTCGTCTTTGATCTTCTTCTCAATTTCGGCGTTGTCATTCCAATACACCTTAACAAAACCTTTATGGTCTTTGAGAATCTGTTTGAACTCATCGTAGTCTTTGGCTTCACGGGTTTCGTTTTTGAGATACTCCTGGCTCGCTTTCAGCATCATCGCCTGGATAGTATCGAGTTCAACGGCGACCTCTTCTGCGAGCGTATCCGGCGAGAATGTCAGCTCGGCACCATCATAGCGGCGTTTAGCGCTTACCGTACCTGCTTCGGCTTCTTTGCCACCGATTTTTAAGATGAGTGGCACACCTTTAACTTCCCATTTATTCAAGCGGAAGCCGAAGCTTTCGTCGTCACGATCATCAAGCACCACGCGGACCTTGCCTTTGAGCGAGGCTACCAGTTTATCGCAATAATCCATGACTACCTTATCATCTGATTTAACAGGGACTATCACAACTTGCGTCGGTGCGATCTTCGGAGGTAGTCGTAGGCCGTTGTCGTCACCATGAGCCAGAATTAAGCCGCCGATACTGCGTGTACTAAAGCCCCAGCTGGTCTGCCAGACAAACTGATTGACTCCGTCTTTATCCTGAAAAGAGATATCAAATACTCTGCTGAAGTTCTGCCCTAAATCATGCGATGTACAGGCCTGTAATGCCTTGCCGCTGGGCATCAAAGACTCGTACGTCAAGGTGTTGTCGGCACCGGCGAATTTCTCGCTTTCGCTCTTGTAGCCCTCATAGCCGTCCATTGCCATGAAGTCCCGGTAGATGCGCGCATAGGCTTCCATGCCCCACAGTTGCATAGCCGAAGCTTCTTCGTGTGTGGCGTGAGCAGTGTGACCTTCTTGCCACAAAAATTCGCTAGTACGTAGGAACGGTATGGTGCGTTTCTCCCAACGAACAACGTTGTTCCACTGGTTAATCAGAATCGGCAAATCGCGCCACGACTGTACCCACTTGGAGTAACTCTGGTACATGATGGTTTCGCTGGTTGGACGAACGACGAGTTTTTCTTCGAGCTCTTCCCCGCCGCCATGCGTCACGACAGCCAGTTCTGGTGCAAAACCCTGTACGTGGTCGGCCTCTTTTTGCAGTAAGCTCATTGGAATAAACAATGGGAAATAAGCATTACCGACGCCTTTCGCTTTGATTTCGGCATCGAGCGCAGCAACTATGTTTTCCCAGATCGCATAGCCATAAGGTCGAATAATCATCGTCCCTTTTGCGGGGCCATAATCAGCAAGTTCAGCCAAAGCAATGACGCCAGTATACCAATCGGACAAATCCCCCGTTTTTGGAGGCAATAATTTTTTACTACTCATACGCTTAGTTTACAGGAAAACGCTCCCTGTTAACAGATGTGATTTACTTAATAACAAAAACCAGCATGAAAGCCAACAGGTTTTTCATGGCGTGGACGACCATATTCGGCCATAGCGAGCGATTCTTTTCGACTGCATAAGTCAGCACGCACGACAGCGTAAAGGTATCAATTGCTGCCGCCCAGTTAAGTGGCTGACCACTGCCGAATTCCAGATGAGCGATACCAAAAAGTGCACTCGTAATGAGTGCGGAATAAATAAAGGGCAGTTTTTTTCGCAGCCCCATAAAGATATAACCGCGGAAAATAATTTCTTCGGCAATCGGCGGCAAAATAACTAGCGAAAAAAAGACCGCTATAAGTTGGATCCCGTGCGTGTTATCAAATCCTAATTGCTGGCTCTGGTTAATGTTAATAAGATGTGTCGCTCGCTCCAAAGCGTAGACGGCGATAAAGATAAGAAAGTAGATACCATACACTTGTATGCCCCGCGCCAGATCACCCCAGACTGGTCGACGGCCTAAACCGATGGTTGCCCAGCTCCATTTGCGGATTCTAAAAAGAACCATGACTCCCCAAATCGTGACTACTTCTATGAGGAGAATAAGTAAGAAATGTATATAGACATTGGACTCAAAAAGTTTGGTCAGTGTCTGGCCGTGCCTATTAAAACTGAGGACTACAAATGCGAGCAGAAACGGGGCGACTAACTGTGCTCCAAAAAATACAAAGACTGCGCTGAGCACGGTTGTGATTGTATTGACAAGCACTTCGAGTAACGAAGGCGTTGGTTCTTCTACCGAAGTTAGTTGCTGCATGGCCATCTAGAATAAGTGGTGCGTGTGGATAACGCGCGTCACATCGACGATCGTCACGAGTAATATAATCACCAACAATACACCCATCCCTGTTGCCTGTATGCGTTCCTCGGTGTGCTGGGTGAGCTTTTTGCGGGCAGCTCGGAAAAGCAGCATCGTGTACAGACGACCACCGTCGAGCGCTGGAATCGGCAGAACATTCATGACAGCTAGTGTGAGTGAAATAACGGCAATGATAAAGAGCATGAAGCCAATACCAAGCTTACTGCCTTGATAGAGCGTTTGGACGATGCCGATTGGTCCGGCAACTTGTGAACTGGCCGCCGTTTGTGCTGACTGTCGAGCTTGCTTATTGCCTGTTACGCTACCAGCAATCAGGCCACCAAGGCCCTTTAGCGCACTGCCGAGACCCTGGAGCGTCGCCATCGTAAAGTCTTTGGTGACGCCGGCCGCAACGATAGGTGCGCTCCAGGTACTACGACGAAGTTGAATACCTGTCTCACCGGAATAAGACGACACTCCAAGATTTGGGCTAGTTTGATTCAAAGTCACCTGTTTGATTGCAGTCTCAGCACCTCGTTTGATGGTAAACGTCACCGTTTGACCAGCATGCTGTTTAGTCGCAGTACTCAAGCCTTCCGTTGTGGTGATTTTTGTACCGTTCAGGGAGATGATTCTGTCGTCTGGCTTAAGGCCAGCTTTTTCAGCCGGCGTGTTCGGCAAAACCGTATCTACGTTGACGACGTCCTTGTTATCGTAATCACGCACTATTTTGGTGTCGCTTTTGACGGTAAATTGGTTGGGAATCACATTTGGCATACCAATCAGCGCAACAACTGTAAATAATAGATACGCAACGACCAGATTCATGGCCACACCAGCCAACATAATCACTGTTTTGGCCTTCATACTGGCAGCGCCAAAGCTGCCTTTACTTTTGTCGGCATCATGTTCGCCCATTAGCTTAACGAAGCCGCCCAGCGGCAGCCAATTCAAGGTGTATTCGGTGCCGTTTTTGATGCCAAGACTTCGCGCTCGGGGTGGAAAGCCGAGACCGAATTCCTCAACCACGACGCCATTTTTGCGTGCAGCGATGGCATGGCCCCACTCGTGAACGAGCACCAGACTCACAAATAAGATCGCGCCAAGTATAAACAGAAACATTCCTCTTAAGTATACAGCACTGGGGAGTTATTTGCCGAAGCGTCGTTGGCGTTCGGCATAATCGGCAAGCGCGGTGTCTAGGTCTTCGACCGTGAAGTCCGGCCACATTTTTTCGACGAAATACAGTTCGGCATAATCTGCGCGCCACATCATAAACCCGCTCGTACGGCGTTCGCCACTGGTACGAATCATCAGATCCATACCAGGAATTTCTGGTTGATACAGATATGAATCGACTAATTCATCATCAATTTCAGTTAGGCTAACGCCACTAGCGGCAATTTTGCGAATCGCGTCAACCAACTCTGGTTTGCCGCCGTAATTGAAGCACAGACCAAGCACGCCACCGGTGTTACCGGCAGTTTTTGACTCAGTTCGTTCCATCGCTTTTTGCACGCTTTCCGGCACATTATCGCGGCTGCCAACGATCACAATCTTGATGTTTTTTTTGTGGAACTCATCCAGATGTAACTCGACGGCACGTACCATCAACTTCATCAAAAACGACACTTCCTCTTTGGCACGATACCAGTTTTCGGTACTAAAAATGAACGCCGTCAGGTACTTCACCCCCCTGTCAAAGGCGGCCAAAGAGATTTTTTTAAATGTCTCAGCGCCTTCTTTGTGACCCTCGACTACGGTCAGACCTTTGGCCTTGGCCCAGCGACGATTGCCATCCAAAATGAGCCCGACATGGGCCGGTATCTCGCTACTCATTTAGACCGTCATTATCTCTTGTTCTTTAGACTTGGATTTGGCATCGACGTCCATTTTGGCCTTGGACATGGAATCATCGAGAACTTTTTGTAGACGCTTGGCGTCGTCTTCGCCGATTTCTTTATCCTTTTTGGCTTTTTCAATCTTATCAAGCGCGTCATGACGGGTCTGACGCATGGCGATCATACAATCTTCAACTTTTTCGCTCAGCTGTTTTACAATCTGTTGGCGACGTTCAGTGGTAAGTGCAGGAACTGGAATGCGAATCACGCGACCATCGTCGCTTGGGTTGAGTCCGAGTGAAGGATTATCGCGGATTGCTGACGCTATCGCCTGAATGTTACTCGGATCAAAAGGAGTAATTTGGAGGAGCTGCGGTTCGGGAGCACTGACGTTACCAACCTGAATAATTGGCGTCGAAACACCGTACGCCATAACCATCAGGCCATCAAGCATACTGGCGTGAGCGCGGCCGGTACGGAGCTTCTTGAGCTCGCCTTCAAAGTGGGTTACCTGTTCTTTGAACTTGTCATCTGCTTGTCCTACGCTGTCTTGTGGATTCACGCTGGCTCCTTTGTTACTTATTGTATTGTAACAAGCTTAGGCGGTTACTTCGCCGAGTTGCAGGCGGCTAAAGCGTTTCACAACGATGTTCTCACCGAGGATGGCATTGGCCTCTTTGACGAGGTCGCCAACGGTCATATCGGGATTCTTCACGAATGGTTGATCGAGCAAACAACGCTCGGCAAAATACTTCTTGAGCATGCCTTCGACGATATTTGAAACGATTTTTTCTGGCTTGCCTTCGGCGATGACTTTTTCGGTAAATTCAGTCGCGATTTTCTCTTTTGCTTCGAGGGAAATGTCTTCTTCGCTAACGTATTCTGGAGCGCTGGCAGCAATATGCAAAGTTATGTCTTTGACGAGGTCAGTGAACTTCTCGTTGCGCGCAACAAAATCGGTCTCACAGTTTACTTCGACTAAAACACCGATACGGTTGTCGTGGACATATGAGCCAATGACGCCAGCACGAGCTTCGCGTTCGCCGCGCTTGTCGGCTTTGGTCTGACCTTTTTTACGCATGGCTTGGAGGGCTTTGTCAAAATCGCCACCGGCATCCGTTAATGCGGCCTTGGCGTCGGTCAAACCAACCCCTGTTAATTCTTTAAGTCTTTTGATTGTATCAATATCGATTGCCATATTATTCTCCACTTCCAGTGAGTTGCACGACTGCATCTCCTAAAAACTTTAATGTAACTTGATCTTCATTACTACACGTTCCAATTTCAGGTCCGAATGCCTCTAGCGCAACCATAGCTTCATATGCTGCTGCACGTGCGTCAAATAAAGGTCGTGTCCCTGGAAATTGTGTAGCTCTTTCCTGCCTGAACCGCGGGTCATTAAACTTGCTGAGCGCAACACCTAGTAATCTTTCATCACCACTCATATATGGTCTTCGGACTAGCCGTTTCCTTTTGCTGGTGCAGCCACATCTTCTGCTTTAGTCATGTCTTTGAGATCTTTTGCTTTTGCTTCGGCGACGGCCTTTTTCTCGGATTCGGCAGCAGCAACTTCATTATTCTTGGTGGCGGTTCCCTGGCCTTCAGCAATGGCGCTCTGGATGTAGCTCAAAATGAGTTTGACGGCCTTCGCGGCGTCATCGTTGGCAGGAATCGGGTACTGGATGTCGCTTGGATCAACGTTGGTGTCGACAATAGCAACGACTGGAATACCAAGGACTTTGGATTCGGAAACAGCGTTCTTGTCATTAAGAATGTCGATGACAAAAACAGCGCCAACTTTGGCTGCCATGTTCTTGATGCCACCGTAGAGGACGTTCATCGCTTCGATTTCTTCTTGGAAGCGTTGGACTTCGAGTTTGTTGTATTTAGCAGCCAGTTCGCCGTTGGCCATGCGCTCTTCAAGGCTTTTAAGGTGCTTGATACGGCCAGAAATGGTCTTCTGGTTGGTCATCATGCCACCAAGCCAGCGGTTTACAACAAATGGCATGTTCAGGGCTTCGGCGGTCTCTTGGACCATCTCAGCAGCCTGGCGCTTTGTTGATACCAGCAAAACCTGTTTGCCAGCGGCAGCAGTCTTGGTGAGGAACGCCATGGCGTCTTCCAGGCCTTCAACCGTCTTTGTCAGGTCAATAATATGGCTGCCATTCCGCTTGGAGTGAATGTATTGCGCCATTTTTGGGTGCCAACGACTGGTCTTGTGACCGAAGTGCGCGCCGGCCGCTAATAGTTCTTTGATGTCTACGTCTGTAGCCATGGTGTCATAAATCCTTCTTCTTCGTACAGGTGCTAGCCCTTCCAGTCCTGACAAGGTGCTGGTTAGGAGGATTTTGCCCCGTACTGCTTAATTAATTTCCCTATTATTCTAACAGATATCAATCTTCGTAGCAACTACGTACATTTGATACATCCAATCCGGTCACCAATTATGGTAATGTACATACAAATGCGAAAGGTACATCTACGAAGCATTGTTGGGTTTGTTGCTGTTCTGGTATTTGGAGTTGTCGGCACGCTTATCCTGACTTTTTCTCATGCTGCTACCAACACAAATTCTATCGAACCAGAAACGGGTACAAAAACTAATGGCGCAGTGGATGGCGTCGATTCTTCTGCTTCTGATGGGCACTACATAAGCTTCGCAGCGAATTCCAGCACCAACACCTGCCCCATCTTTGAAGTCGGCACACCGCCCAACTGCGAGTACCCTCAGGCTGGTTCTATTCCCGCTATCGCCAGTAATTTTGATTCCAGCCAGTATTTGGTGAGTGGCGGGACCATTCCGGCCTCTACTGCGAATGAACCGACCGGTAATTTTCGGCTTATTTGTGGCTACTCGCACTTAAGCTACGACGATCCGATCGTGTACCCCGGTCAGTCTGGCGCATCGGCACATTTGCATATGTTTTTCGGAAACAGCTTGACTGATGCCAATAGCACGTATCAATCTCTGCGCACTTCGGGCGATGGCACCTGTCAGGGTGGTCCACTCAACCGCACCGGCTATTGGTTCCCTGCCGTTTTTAATCAATCAAACAATGTCATAGTTCCCGACTTTATCAGCGTCTATTACAAGGGTGAGAATACCCTATCCCAATCGGTGATTCATTCTGTCTTAGAACTTCCAGCGGGCCTTCGTATGATTGCCGGTTACAACCTCACTGCCGGGGCTGATAACAGCACTCGCCACTTTGATTGGTACTGCGAGACGACGCAGGTAAAGCAAAATACTATCCCAACGTGCCCGGCCGGTGAGCGCGTAGGAGTGCATGTAGCTTTTCCGCCATGCTGGGATGGACACGACTTAGATAGTGCTGATCATCGCTCACATCTTGCTTATGCTGCCTATGTTGGTCACAATTTTCCGGAGTGCCCCGTTGGGTTCGGTGTCAAGCAGTCAGACGGAACAGTGGCAGTAAATCTACCGACGATCGAACTGGGGATTTGGTTCACAGATGCCGCAGCCGACGGGCCTTCATCCAGCTGGTATTTATCGTCCGATCGGATGCCGAGTATGCCCGTGTACCCGAATGGTTCGACTTTTCACAGCGACTGGTTGGGTGCATGGGATCCGGCCATCTTGACAAAGTGGACAAATACCTGTATACACGGGATGTTGAACTGCCAAGGTGGCCAGTTAGGCGACGGTACGGTTCTCAAACAACCGTTTGCTGATCCGAATAATAGTTTTACCGGCTCGAAGATTCTGACACCACCGACGCGGCCATAGGAGTTGACCACCGGCTAACAGATGTGGTAATATAAACGGAATTATGAAAACAGCTATTCACCCCGACAACTATCGTTTTGTGGTCTTTGAAGATCTCAACAACAACGAAAAATTCCTCACCCGTTCAACGGTTATGAGTGAAGACACCACCAAATGGACTGACGGCAACGAGTATCCGCTCGTAAAAGTGCACATTTCTAGCACCAGCCACCCGTTCTTTACCGGCCAAGAAAAACTGGTCGACATTGAAGGTCGCGTTGATAAGTTCGAAAAGCGCCGCAAGGCTGCTGCCGCTGCCAAAGCCGCGCACGTTAAAGCTCCCGCAAAAGCAGAACGCACCGAAAAAGAAGCCCCTGCCAAAATCGGCAACCTCAAACAGAACTAGCTACTCCGCCTCATAAACCGCTCTGATTTTTCGGGCGGTTTTTGTTTTTGCGCTACACTATCAGTAAAGGGATACCACTATGAATCCAGATACCTACAGAAAAGAACTGGCCGAACTGCAGGTAAAACTGCAGGATCCTGATGTCTATAGCCGCAAAGACTACCCGCAGACCGCCAAACGCGCCAGCGAGTTAACAGATATCGTCAAGCATTTTGATGATCTCGCTAAATACAAAAAGCAAGAAGCCGAAGCCATTGAGCTCGTCAATGCCGGCGGCGAATTAGCCGAACTTGCTGCGATGGAGCTTGAAGAAGTCCGCGCCGCCCTTGAAACTACTCAGCAGGCCTTGCAGGATGCACTGATGCCGAAGGACCCCAACGATGCCAAGAACTGTATCATCGAAATGCGGGCAGGTGCTGGTGGCGACGAGGCCAGCTTGTTTGTGGCCGAACTTTACAAGGCCTACGTCAAATACGCTGAAACGAACTCCTTCAAAGTTGAACTGATCAGCGAAAGCCCCAGCGAAGTCGGCGGCTTCAAAGAAATCGTCTTTGAAGTCCGTGGCATTGATGCCTACAAGACCTTCCACCTTGAAGCCGGCGTCCACCGCGTCCAGCGCGTGCCTGCAACCGAAAGCCAAGGCCGCATTCATACCAGCACGATTACTGTGGCGGTGCTGCCCGAAGCCGAAGAAGCCGACATCGAAATCAACTCATCCGACCTACGCATTGACGTATATCACGCCAGTGGCCATGGCGGCCAGTCAGTCAACACCACCGATAGCGCCGTACGTATCACGCACATTCCAACAGGAGTGGTTGTGACGCAGCAGGATGAAAAATCACAGACCAAGAACAAAGCCAAAGCCATGGGTGTACTGCGTTCCCGGCTGTTGCAGGCCCAAATCGAATCAGAACAAGCCAAAATGAGTGCTCAACGACAGAAACTGATTGGCTCGGGCGACCGCAGCGAAAAAATCCGTACCTATAACTTCCCACAGGACCGCATTACCGATCACCGCATTGGCTATTCGCGGAGCAATATTCCAGGTGCCATGGCCGGTCAGATTGACGACCTCATCGAAGAATTGCAAAAAGCCGAGCACGAAATTCTCGCCGCTGGTGAATAGTTTTATTTAACCCCTCGAACTTTTCTTTTTATAGACGAACGTTTCTTTATTACCTTTTTCGAGCAATTTAGTGACTTCCTTTTTCATGTAAGCAATTGGAACGATTTCTGTAGTCGTGACCGGACGGGCAGATTCGACACCGACAGCTTTACCATTTTTATCAACTTCATATTTTAGTGGCGTCCCAACACCTTGTCCGTCTAAAGCGTCACTCTGCGCTTTGGCGGCGACTTCATTCAAGAATTTCAGGAGAAGCTCCTCACGGTAGGTGTCGCGATTCACCTGTAAGTTTGGATTATTCATTTCGCTGGTGCCGGTCATGACCTGCGTGGTACCTTCAGCAGTAACCGCCAAATCTTCGGCAGCGTCCTTCGATCCGTATACATTGCCTGGTGCTGTGGCCGGCGCATCACTGGCTTTTGGTGTAATATTGGCATGTAGATCTTTGTGCACGATGCTATCTACTTTTTCTGTGGAGTAGTCAAAAGCACGTTCAAACTGTTTGCCAGTTTGGCCATTTTCAACAAATTGTTCCATCTGATGACCAAGAATCTCGTGCACTAATACCTGCGCCAAGATATGCTCTGGGACATCGCCAAATTTAGCGGCTTCTGTGCGAATCTTATTCATATTGATTTCGACGCCCGAGCTGCCAGCCGCGCCATACACATCAGAAGTATCTGTTTTCAGTTGGCTGTCAGATCCAAATATCAGTCGTCTTGATGAAGGATCAACAAAGACGCCGCCACCACTCATTTGATCGATAAATTCAATCGTTTTCACGACTGCGGACATTTCAGATGGCGATAACTGCTCGGCCTCAGGCAAGAATTCAAGGATGTCTAGCGCGCCTGCACCTTCTTGGGCATTGCCTTCAACTTGCACCGTTTTGGCTCGACTCAGCGGTTGGTCGGCGGCACCAAAACGGCGATGTTCCCACCATACCTTGTTTGCACCCAAAGTATCAGTAATATATTTTTGTTTTAATTCGTCTTGCGTTAGCTCATTCGTGGGCGTGCTGGTGTTAATAACACCGTCAGCCGGCTCATGACTACTTCCCTCTATAACGATAAACTGGCTTGGTGCCAGATGTGAATCTGGGTCTTCCAGTAAGCTTTTCAGGCTCTGAGACGATGGAAATAATGCCGGAGTTTTTACATCATCCAGCACGGGCTCGATTTCGATACCTGCTAAGCCTGCTATCGTGCCGCCATCCGTGAGAATCCGATCTAGTCCTCGCGTTTCGATACGCGTTTCTAGCTCTTTGCTTGGGGGTACAACGGAAAAAGCCTCTACCATAGGTGGTAAGGCAACAACTTCGACAGGTGGTGGTGCAAGTGTTTCTGGCATGTTTGTTTTTATTAAGTACATATATATTATTAACATAAGCTTTGTTATTTGTCAATTTTATTTTTCTACGTAAAGTTCTTTGTTTGTTACACTAAGGGGAATGACATATGGTGAATGGATTTTGGAAGCGACTGAGGCCATCGAGAAAATCGGCAGTAAAACACCGCGCCTCGACGCCCTATTGTTACTTTCTTGGGCGACTGGCTATGATAAGGCCATATTGCTCACAAAAACGCGCGACAAGCTTTCGGTCATGCGCCAAGGCAAGCTAAAAAATCTGTTAAATAGACGATTGTCTGGCGAGCCGATGGCCTATATTGCCGGACAAAAAGAATTTTACGGTCGTGATTTTATCGTTAATAAATATGTGCTAATTCCCCGCCCTGAAAGCGAGGATTTTTTGGAACTTCTAAAAGTGTTACGAAAAACCGAACGCGTCCATAATTTGTTAGATATGGGCACCGGATCGGGTAACCTAGCCATTACTGTTAAATTGGAGTTTCCGGACATGTATGTCTTTGCATCCGACACAAGCGAAGATGCATTGAAAATTGCCGCCCAAAACTCATTGCGACACAAGGCCGCCGTGACGTTCAAAAATCAGAATGTACTGCAAGGCGATAAAGAAGGCTACGACGTCGTTCTAGCGAATCTACCCTATGTGCCAACTGGCCCCGAGCCGGACCCCAGCATCGCCCACGAACCGGTTGAAGCACTTTTTAGCGGGTTTGATGGCCTCGACCACTATCGCCTCTTCTTTCAGCAGCTTGCGCCCAAGCACATCCGCTTTGTGATGACAGAATCGCTGATGAGTCAGCACAAAGCCGTCACGGCGCTTGCCAAAAAAGCCGGTTATAGCCTTACAAAAACCGAAGGTCTGATCCAACTCTTCACAAAAAGCAACGTCAGCTAATTACTGTCCAGGAGCGGCGGTCAAAGTAGCGGTCAATGTCAGTTCTTTGCCGTCGCGCAACACGTGAAGCACTGCTTTATCGCCAACCGTCTTACGGCCAAGTACAGAGATGAGGCTGTTTTTTTCGTCGAGTTTCGTGTCGTCGATCTGAGTGATGATGTCTTTATCGTGCACACCAGCTTTGTCGGCCGGGCTGTCGGTAACAATGGAAGTTTCTTTGCGGTTTGGCGCAAAGATGTAGGCACCGCGCTTGACCGATAGATTATATTCGTAAGCGACGTCATCGGTGATGGCTACATAGCGGACACCAAGGTATGGGCGCTGCAGTTTGCCCGTTTTGAGCACGCTGTTGACGAGCCCCTGTAAGTCATTGATTGGCAATGCAAAACCAACGTTTTGAGCATTGTTACCAGCGGCAATCGCGGTGTTGATACCGATCACTTCTCCGGATAAGTTCACAAGTGGACCACCAGAGTTACCTTCATTTATGGCAGCGTCGGTCTGAAAGAGATTTTGCAACGTTTCGCTGGTCGAACCAGATTGATCACCGGCCTGAATACTGCGACCGTATCCTGAGATTATGCCGCTGGTGACAGTGTTTTGGAACTGACCAAGAGCATTGCCGATGGCGACCACTTTATCGCCAACTTGGACTTTGCTACTGTCACCGAGTTTGGCGGCCGTTAGTTTTTCGCCTTTGGCGTCTTTTATCTTAAGGAAAGCAACATCGAGCGCGTCATTGTCTGCAGTACGGCCGATGACATCAACGTTCTCGAGAGTAGTGCCATCAGACAGGGTTACCGTGACCTTCGTTGTACCGGCGGGAACCACGTGCCGGTTGGTAATAATCGTGCCGTCAGTATTTATAATAATGCCCGTACCGGCACCTTGCTGTTGGCCGGTCTGGGTTTGGCCAAAGAAATCTTGCGTCGTTGTTTGTGCTGTCACATTGACGGACACCACCGCAGCTCCAACGTTTTTGGCAATGCCGCGTACGATATCGCCCTCACTGCTAATTACCTGTTTCTGTACCTCAGTATTGCCACTGGCATTGCCCCGGCTTGGTGAGTAATAGCCGCCGGCAAATCCGGCTGCAACTGCCACGAGTATCATAAAAATGCTGGTGTAGAGTTTGCTTTTCTTGTCTGTCATAGGTCCCCTCTGAAAGAATGTATTGTTTAATTTTCTTGTATCTATTATAACCGACCGAACTTAAGAATTTGCTGAGACTAGATAGTTTTGTCGTTCCATTTTGAAAAAACAATTAATATGACGAGGATTGCGGTGAGTACAAACAGAAACTGGCGTTGAATATTGGGTGTCAGCCGATCAGTATGCCGAAGATAGTAGAGCGCTGCCATCGTATAGCCGACAATTGTCAGGATTAACACCGGCTGGGCGACACTACCGTAGTAAATCAGCCAATGGCTCAGTAGCCAAGCCAACGATGCGCCAAAATAGGCCCAAATAAGCGAGATAGTGCGACCAAGATGCTCGTCAAAAGCTGAAAAGAAGTGCCGGGCTGACACATAACAAATCAGTGCCGTCGCCAACACGAGTAGTGCTGACGTAGCCACCCCATACACGGCATATAGCGCCATAAGCCCAAATGCCTGCCCAATCATCGCCTGGATGCCCACCCAAAGCGGTGTTGACTTCGGCTTAATAAACAATAGCCAGCCGATGTAGAGCACCGCCCAGGCGATTTGCATACCAACACTCGACGTTTTATCCATAAACAAAACGGTACTAATGCCGACGATGATATCCACCGCATTGGCTCGAACATTAGCGGGCCAGTGGCGAGCCTTGACAGCGAACATGCGCCACTTGGCCAGCAGAACAATCGCCACTGCCAACTGGGCAAAATCGATTCGGACTAATATATAAAGAATAATCGGCAGTGAAATGGTCAGAACAATATGGAAAATATGCGAATAGCCGCTCTTGGGCTTGATCTTGGCAAGCTTATTCCCAAGGAATTTACGCTTGGCACCGAGTTCACCAGCAGATTCCATAGCGAAGTCGAGCGTCGGCTTGAGCGGCCGCTGCTTTCGCCGGGTCGGAAATTTCATCTTTAGTTTCATATACCTATCATACCTCTAGGGGGTCGTCGTGTCCGCAGTTTTGGCTTCTGTGCCAAGAATCAGGACGAAGTCGGCAGCGCCAGCTTTGATGGCCGGATCGGGCAAAGCGGTCACTGCCGTAATGCCGAGACGTTTCTGGATATAGCTGAGCGTATACTTCTTGGCACCGCTGCGCATATCTACCAGCACCGACTTGGTGTAGGTCTTGGTCGGCGCATCACCGACGGTACCCACGTTATAGCCGTAGCCCTTTAGATAGGCAGATTCTTTGCCGGCAAGACCAGATATACTGGTGCCATTTAAGATGGCAATCGAGGCGTTTTCGTTCTTTAGGAATGAATCACGAAGTGAGTTACGCACAAAACTCTGGATATCGGTGTAATCATACAAACCAGCACGTGGCATAACAATTGATTGGCCATCTTGTGACCCGGTGGTAACGAGTGGGTCTTTTATGTCGGCAAGACTGATCGATGCTGTTTTGTCTGGCGTAATCACCTTACCAATATCATAGAGTCGGCTGACTTCGTTAATCGTCAGGTCGGTGCGAACATGATCACCGAACGAGCTCAGTAACTGCGTGACTTTCACCGGATTTGCGTAGGTACCCGCCCCCTCTACTTTTTCTTTGAACGCTTCAAGCACTTGACGTTGTCGGTCGGCGCGAGCAAAGTCGCCCCGGGCACTGGTATGGCGTGAGCGTGAGTAAAACAATGTTGTCTGTCCATCCATATGATGAATACCAGGCTGCTCATTCAGCACAAAAGTCTTATGGGTTGATTCGTCATACAGTGTCTCGGCGACCGCTGTGTCGGCCGTCACATTGATGTCGAGACCACCGATTGTGTTGACTGCTTGCTCAAAGCCACTGAAATCAACGACGACGTAGTAATGAATCGGGATACCGAGCACGCTCGTCAGGATCCGCTCACTGGCGCTCGCGCCCGCTTTAACGGCATCATTCTCGCTCGATCCCTTCGCCAAAGCGGCGTCATGGGCAAAAGCAAAGACTGCATTAATCTTGTAAGCACTGTTGCCATCTGGTCGCACCCAAAGATCACGCGGAATACTGAGGAGCGAGGATTCGTTCTGAACTGGATCGATACTAGCAATGAGAATCGTATCTGTTAAATAAGGGCCGTCGTGGCCTTTGCCACCGATACCGAGCATGACGATATTGATGCGGCCATCACCTTCGCCTTTGAGCTTGACGGGATCAACATCTTTCTGGAGGGCAGCCGCATTACCACCTCCTTGGAAGACTTGACGGGCTTTGAGATAGCCGTAGCCGGCGATACCGCCGGATAAAAGTGCAGCAACCATTAAAAGAACAAAACCGCCACGCATGACTTTCTTGAACTTGGATCGCCTTGGCTTGGTGCCGCGTTGTTTGCGTTTACTCTTGAAACCTTCGTTATCGAGCGGCGCTTTGGTGTCTACAGGCGATGGCAATGCAGACGACGAGAACCCATCTGACCGATGAAAACTGTCAAGAGAAGGTGCCTTCTGTGGCTGATAGTTTGATGCGAACTGCTGACGTACCGGTGCAGTTTGAGGCTTAGGGGAACTAAAGCCGTCAACTGCGTGCGATCGTTTGGCGGATCGGTTCGGTGTTCTAAAATTATCCATGAATCAGATGTTTATTATATCTTTTCTGCGTCGAATCGTAAACACATGCGTTTTTGGAACCCTGTACGAATCGACTTTTTTCCTGTAATCTTATAGGTATATGCAACCAGATGTGACCGAAATGACCCCTGTTTCTTCTGCTCCAGAGCCAGAAACAGAGGCACCCAAGAAAAAGGCTTCAAAACACAACGACGGTTTTAAGAATATCGTTGCTACAATTGCCGTCCTGATTGCTGCGCCGCTGGTAGCCTTGTTAATCACGAGTTTTTTGTTTCAGAGCTACGAAGTGTTCGGTCCGAGCATGCAGACCACCTTACACAACGGTGACCGTCTGATTGTCGTCAAAGCACCGCGTACCTGGGCCAAAATCGAGCACAAGACGTTTATGCCAATGCGCGGCCAAATCGTCATCTTTACGAAGGCCGATTTATTGCTTGATAACAGCGAGGGCAGCAAGCAACTCATCAAGCGCGTCATTGCCTTGCCTGGTGAGCGCGTGGTCGTCAAAGAGAGCATTCTGACCGTGTATAACGATGCCCACCCTGAAGGCTTTCAGCCCGACAAACAAGGCGCCTACGGCAACGTGATTGTACACACCGGCATCGATGGCGAGTGGACCGTCGGCAAAGGCCAGATCTTCGTCTGCGGCGACAACCGTGACAACTCACTTGATTCCCGCACATTCGGCCCAATCGACACCAAAGACATCGTCGGCACCGCTGCCTTCCGCTTTCTGCCAATCAAACAAACCCGCACTTTTTAACAGATAATTGAGATACCCTTTATGGAATTTACGATTGTTTTTTGGAATATCTGGCTCAACAGCCAGCGCGAGGGCCAAGAAAGTCCCCATGCTAAACGACTCCTCAAAAAACTTGACCAGATTATCGACACGTATACACCGGATTTTATTGGCCTCAACGAGGTACTCCAAGACACCAAAAAGCGACTCTTTGTGCTCGGACATCTTCAAAGCCGTGGCTACACCTTCCAACATTTTGCCTACTCCAGCCCGCTTGACGATACTTGGGGCATCGGTGCGGCATTTGTTTCTAAATTGCCGGTCAGTAACACACAAGAAATCAGTATGGGGGACGATAAATTCGCCAATTGGCGCGGGTACCCCGGCCACTCAGTAAAGGCCATCGGCACCACCATACATCTGTCGGCTAAAAAATCTCTCAATGTCATGGTCGCGCACCCACTTGCACTTAAGCCGGTCGCCCTACGCGAGCACTGGCGTAATCAAAGAGCCCTTCGCCAAGTTGTTGCCGAACCCCGCTACAAACAATTAATTTTAGGGGGTGATTTTAACGAATTCAATCTGATGCCGATGTCTTTTGCGAGCCGTGAAGCAGACCGCTTCCATCACCGTAGTGGCACACTTAAAAATCCAACCTGGTCGCATAATGGCGGCATGTCAAAATGGATGCGCTGCAACCTCGACAAGATTTTTTGGACCAAAGAAACATCGACGGAATTGCTTCAGTTTAAAGTATTAGACAGCACGCCTTCCGACCACGCACCATTACTCGCCCGCTTTAAGGTATCATAAATGCATGAAAGTATTATTTGTGTGTCATGGGAACGTTGATCGTAGCCAGTCAGTGATGGAATATTTTAAGAGCATGTCAGATGATGAGACCGATTCCGCTGGAACGGTAGCCTCAGATCCAAACACCCGCATTGGTGATTTTCCGGGTGCTATTGGTATCGTCGAAGCCATGAAAGAAGATGGGACAGACATCTCCAATAATTATCCCAAGCGACTAACCAACGCAGCTGACACGCCTGATTGGCTCACGAGCAGTCCGAAATATGAATATTGGAAAATCCAGGATTTGGCTGACGTGCCACTCAAAGGTGTTCGTGCGCCGCGTGACCAAATCAAGAAGCTCGTCCAAGCGCTCGTAATTAAAACTATATAAGCATTATTAATTTTATAATTTAAATGTTATAATACTATCCAATGTCTCAACCCGGTAGTGGAAGTTATCTTTCTCGCGAAACCATACCATTTAGTGCTGCACTCAACTTTGAGGTGCTTCGACTAAGGCTTGCGAACGCCTCGCGTGAGGCGATGAGAAACAGCAACCATTACAGCGGCTTTCGCGTCGGTATAGCTGGTGTCGTGTTAAATCATCTAGATTTAACTATTGAAACCGTAGCGGGATCCAACGACAAACCTGATGAAGATGCTGAGAAATTCTGCGGCGAAGATGCCGTCGAGGCACAGGTGAAACGTACTGATTTTCTTTTACCGGTTATCTCTGCTCATGGCCCTGAACCTGATAGACTTCGTGAAATCGAAGACACTAGAGAAATGCCTTATGCTATTCACGGCTGTCGACCATGCAGATGGGACAAAAAGTATATCCGTGGCTGGTTTCTTTATATAGGTCATGCTGGGGACTCAGTTGAACCGAGAGAGGCTCAGCCAATAAACCGCCATAGGGAATATCATGATTTCGGCGACCCTTATCCATACCAACATGAGGCTGAAGTTTTACCGGCAGTCCTTGGCCGCATCGCAGCAATAGCTGAAGCGCATATTTATCCTTTTGCACAGCTCGCAGCCGATGATGGTAATAGTGAGGCCGCTCAGGCTGTATCCACCTATGAAGCTATGCGTGTCAACGCCTTGCCTCTATACTTTTAAATTTAACATCATATATTTGCTAATTATAAAATTGTGTTTTTAAGTATTCCCTTTCCCAAATTTTATGAATTTTAAGAGGGAATTCAGCTTTTGGAAAAAGCAATAAAAAAGGGAAGTAGGGGGTTTATATTTCTATTTGAGAATTTATTTTTTGAATAATTTAAGACTTACATACGTACATTGTGAGATCTCAAAAAATACAGACGAGTCCCCCGATTTAAAAACTTAGTTATCCACAATTTGCTTTTTTAAGATTTTCTAGCAAAATATGTAAAATCCCCGCCCCACTTTTTGCTACTTTAGAAAGGCCGTAAGTTCTGTCTTGTGCTCGGTGATCGACGGACTCATAGGGAGATCAGCCAGTTCATCTGCAGTCTGCCAGTGGATATCGTCCACATCACTACCCCGCGCTACTGCTCCAAACCTTACTTCTATTTTGTAACAGATGTTAATACGCGGCACGCCATTCACAATGCCATCTGTCGAAATCAGCACCGGCCCTTCTATAGTGAGAATATCTTCCATGCCAACACAAATTTCTTCTAACAGTTCACGACACAGTGCACTTTTCACTTCCTCGCCATAATCAATACCACCACCGGGTAGTCCCCAATGGGCATCACCGTTATCTTTGACTGTCAGGATTTTGTGATCATGTACGATAATCGCCTTCGCTGCGACACGATACAAACAGTCATTAATATCGCTCAGCCGCGGATCAACGCCGTCCATTACTTGCTTCCAGAAATTGTATTTATAATTCGAGCCATATCGGCATCGTCTTTAAACTTGATGAGGATTTCACCGCCCTTGGCTGTCCGTTTGATATGCACGGGCGCAGCTACGTATGTGCTAAGTTTCTTAGTTTCGGGCGTGGTGGTGGCAAGCTGTTTTTTGGCTTCGCCAGAATCTTTGGCACCGGCTTTACTGGCTGTGACAAATTGCTCGGCTTGGCGAACCGACCACCCATTGGCAATAATCAGCCGTAGTAGCTCGGCCTGCTGTTTCGGGGAATCCTTCAAAGCCAAAACTTGACGAGCATGGCCCTCAGAAATCTTAGTTTGGGCCAAAGCTTCTTGTGCATCGGGCGGCAATTGTAAGAGTCGCACAATATTGCTAATCGTGGTCTCTGCCTTACCGAGTTTCTTGGCGATATCCGAAAGCCCCAAACTGAACTGCTGTTGCAGCCGCGCAATCGAAGCCGCCTGTTCTAACGCACTCAGGTCTACCCTTTGAACGTTTTCAACCAATGCCAGTTCTAACTCTTTCAGTTCATCGAGCGTACGGACAATTGCCGGGATCTTGTCGAGCCCTGCCAACTGGCTGGCTCGGTAACGGCGTTCCCCGGCTACAATGCGGAAGGTCTTATCACTTTTTTGTACAACTATGATTGGTTGCAATACACCATGTTCACGGATAGACCCAGAAAGTTCTTCAAGCGCAACGTCGTCAAACAACTTTCTTGGCTGATCGCTATTAGGGGTGATTTCGGTTATGAATAATTTTTGTATTCGATTTGAATCATCTTCTAGAAGTCCAACGTCAAAGCTCGTTGGAATCAGCGCATCAAAGCCTCGTCCGAGTCCTGTGTTCTTAGGCACGTGTCATCACCTCCTTTGCCAACCCTTTATAGGCTCTAGCACCCTTACTCCATTTGTCATGCTCGGCAATCGTTTTACCATAGCTTGGTGCCTCTGCCAAACGCACATTCCGTGGTATTTGCGTCGTAAATACCTTGTCGCCGAAGTGCTTGATCAGCTCATCACGTACGTTACCAGACAGCGAAGTCCGTGCATCATACATCGTCATGACAATACCGAGTAATTCAAGGTGCGGATTGATGCTCGCGCGCACCCGTTGCACGACGTCGATTAACTGCCCTAGCCCTTCTAGGGCATAGAACTCAGTTTGTACAGGAATCAGAACTTTGTCGGCAGCGACTAATGCGTTAACCGTAAGCAGAGATAACGACGGTGGACAGTCAATGAGGATGTAATCATAGGCCAGTCCGGAAAGTGCCTTTTTGAGGACGAATTCCCTGGCCTCTACGCCAACCAAATCTACTTCTGATGCCGCGAGTTCGCCACCAGTCGGCAAGATGTGTAGGTTTTTTTGTGCAGTCTGTAACACAATGTCAGCAGCAGTCACTTGGCCACCCAATAGTTCGTACATGGTTTTGTGTTCAAGTCCGGCTTTATTGATGGCAAGTCCGCTACTGGCGTTGCCCTGCGGATCCAAATCAACAATCAACACCGTCTTGCCGGCGCGTGCCAAATAAGCACCTAGGTTGATGGTGGTGGTTGTTTTGCCCACGCCACCCTTCTGATTTGTTACCGCAATCACTGCCACTTGTAGATACCCTCTTTTGCTTATATAAGGGTAACACAATCTGACAGCTTTAGACTACGAAGAGTTTCGTTTAGCGAGCCGCACCGGAGCCGCCTGAAATCTGATAATAATCCTCAAAGCAATCTTGTTGAACAGCGCTACCTGCAAAGCAAGTCAATGCTGGAGCGGTTTGCGTTGTGGTATCAAGTGTTATACCAGTAACACTTGTCTTTATACCGTTAATAAAGAAGTCAACGGCTGTGGTACTTACTACACGAATCTCTAGTCGATACCACGTGTTGTCGGCGATTGCGACTGAACTTACTGCGCACAAAGCCGCTGCACCACTCCCATAACAGTATCGCCAGTTAGCATTTGTAGCCGTATCAGCTTCCCACCATACACCTGCGGTTGGCGCAGTCGTTGATATTGTTTCGGAATGTTCACCGATTCGTAATACTGGACTATTTGCACCTCCGTTTTTGAAGTTTGCGACGCTTGTTCGTATTGTTGTGCCTGCTCCAACAGGAAGCGGACTGAGACTTGAGCCAGCCAATGACATAGTCGACCCGCGACTTACGTTACCGTTTGTTCGTAAGCGTAATATACCCGGGCGATCAGAGGTCGGAGCCAGAACTCCGGCATTATTATATGACACTGTTACACCTGTAGTTATTGTTTGCAGGTTCCAGCCAAGTGAGCCAATCGCAAAAGCAGTCGTGTTGCCCGATATAAAGTCTTCCTCTAGGTTCCAGGTGTGGTCAATTGGATTCTTGCCACAGCTTTCCCATATACCATCGTTCGCATTACCATTTACACCTCTGTAGCAACGATATGATTGCACAGCTGAGTTGTAGTACATTCCGCCGTTTTGGCCTGTAGGGTCACCAGTTGTATTTTTGGTGTCGAGCACAAGCATAACTCCCGTTGCATCAGCAGTGGTTGAACCAATTTGAACAAGTGCACCGCTGGTATTAATTGTGAAGTAATCAGTACCCGTGCCATTGTTAACAACTAAGGCCGCTGTTGAAGTGACTGCATGAGTTATTGCACCGTCGTTCCCGACAGTAAACACGCTAGTTCCATTCTTTTGCAACGTAAGAATATTTCCACTCGCACCCGTCTTATTAATACCGATTGAGACATTAGTTGAGCTATCTGTCTGGATGGCCGAGGCGCCGAGTAATAGAATCGTACCGCTGACATCCGGCACGATGATCGTATTATTGGCGGTTGGGTCGGTGATGCTGAGTGTCGTCGTGAAGGCGTTATCGGTGGCACCCTGGAAGACTTCGGCATTGGCACCAAGAATCTGCGCTTTAAGCGTAAGACGGTTGGTAGTAGCGCTTCCGATAGTGGTATTGCCATTTATGGCAACATCGTTCACGAAGGTTGCAGCGCCTGTGACACTTGCACCGCCGCTAGCAATCGTCAGCCCGGTAATATTCTGCAAGACGCCGGCATTTGTCAGGCGGCTCGTACCAGCTGTTTGAAGACCACCATCAACCAAGTTAATACTTGCCGCGCCAGCTGCGCTGTTGTCGATGGCGAAGGTCGTAGCTCCAGCATCATTCAGGTCGAAGGTTAAGGTACCTGACGCGATGCGTTGGATGGCCGTGTTGGTGGCACCGATTGAAATTGTATTGTTACCGCTGTTAATCGTCAGGCCAGCCGAGCTGGTGAGGAGCGGTGTCGTGACGCTCGTCGTAAAGCTTGGGTTGTTGGTGGTGCCAAGGACGCCAGCGGTGTTGGTGAGGTTATTGCCAGTCAGACTCGTGAAGGTACTGGCATTTATCGTCAAACTTTGGCCGCTCGTAATCGACAGTCCGGCACCGAAGGTTTTGGACGCACTAAAGGTTTGTGCGAGGTCTGTAAAGTCGAGCGTGCCGCTGGCATCTGGCACCGTAATGGTGCGGTTGGCGGTTGGGTCAGTGATGGCAAAGGTCGTCGCAAAAGCATTATCGGTGGCGCCCTGGAAGACCAATGCGTTTGTGCCTAAGATCTGCGCGTTAAGCGTAAGACGGTTGGTAGTAGCGCTGCCGATTATCGTGTTGCCATTGATGGCAGCGTTGGCGCCGATCGTCACACCACTTGCTGTGTTCACACCAAATATGTCGGCTCCGTTATTTTGTACAGCAAAGCGGCCGGTTGATGCAGCTGCAATATTGATAAAGGCATTTGGACTGGTCGTGGTGTTTGCAAGCGTTACGCTGAAGTCCCGAGCGTCGGTTGTCAAAATCGTATTGCCGTTGTTGAAGGCCGCCTGCAAAGTTGTACCCGAACCGGTGCCAGCACAACTTGCCCAGGTTGGCGCACTGCCAGCATTGCTGGTCAAACACTGCCCCGCGATGCCTACACCCGTGAAGGCAAAGGCGGTGCCAGCACCGTAAGCAATGCCGCCGGCGGTAGGCGTCGCGGTACTATTAGTGCCGCCGTTACTAATGCCGAGCGTGCCACTGACATCTGTTGAGCCTAGCCCGATTGATGTGGCGACGGTCAGCGAGCCATTGCCGCCACTCGTTTTCACAAATCCATTAGTGGTTTGGATTGGTAGCTGCACCGTACCATCGGCAAGCACATTCAAGCCATTGATGGCACCGTTGTTACTGGTCACCTTAAAGGCATACTTAGTGTTGGAGTTTGATTGCACATTGATTGACACGCCGTTTGCTGCGGCATTTGTCGCGTTAAACACCGCAAGATTACCTGTACCCGCTCCGCTCACGTTCAACACCGCCCCTGTTGCATTGGCATACTGTTGGCTCAAGTTCAGGATATTTGAGCTATCAGAGCAGGATCCTGCCGTCTGCGTACAGGTACTTTGCAGATTGGCAAGTGCACCGATGACGTTGTACGTGGCCCCCGCATTGTTCACCGTATCTACGCGCGTCAGATTCAGGAAGTTACCCGAGTCAGTACGAGTCGCAGCCGCCGTGAGTGTGCGGGTTGGATTCACGTTGATATAAGCCCCGCTGAAATCGGCGGTAATCGCACCAGCGGACCCTGTTACATTCAAGGCTTTCCCCGTTGTGAAGGCGTTACTCGTAGTATTGTAGAGCAAGCCCACCCCCGTTGTTATCGCGTTGCCGCTGCCAACCGTCAGGCCCGTGCCCGATGTCAGGCCGGCATCTGACAGTGCCGTACCAGTCGTGACCGTGTCCGCATTGATGGCCGTACCAGAAGTTAACCCAACGGTCGTGAGGGCAGTGCCGCCAGCCGGCGTCGTGACTGATATCGCCGTAGTATTGCTGGCCGTCGAGATTACCAGGGCGTCGGCAGCAGCGGTCGATGACTGGGTCAGTGTGGCAAGCGAGCCTGTTGAAGTAAGATCACTATTTGTGACCGTCAACAGGGGTGCTGACTGACTATTTGTCGCGTTATCAGCCTGCGTGATTGAAAACGACGAGGTCGAGCGCGAGGCCGAAGTCAAATCTGACACCAGACTCAACTGCCCCGTCGCCCCCTGGTTAAACGTGTTCGTCCCCGTACTGACCGAAGTAATCGAGCCACCGTTGTCGATGGTGAAGATGTCGCTGCCACTTTTCTGCAACTGCAAAAGACCGCCGGTGCCTTGTTGGTTGAGGCGAATGGCGGCCAGTGTACTGTTGAGGGTCTGGATGACAGTCGGCGCTTTTTGGATCAGATCATCAGCAGTGAATGCATTAGTGTTGGTGGAGTCGAGGAGTTTGCCGGCGCGATAGGCGTATGGCACAGCTGTGAGTTTGAAGCGCGGCGTCATTTCGGTATCCCAGCTTGGTGCGCCTATGCCGCCGATACGCATACTCATCCAGAGGTCTTGGTCCCATGGAATACTTGTGCCGAAGGCGGTGACTGAGCCAAGGTTAACGCTGAAGTAGCCGTTCTTCACGGTGACGGTATTGGCACCGCTGCGGGTTTCCAGCCAGTAACAGTCGTCGGTGCTGGCGTTCAAGCTACAGACGCTTTGGGCGGATGTGCCAGCTGCAGCGGACTTGTAGATCTTAAACTCGATATTGTACGACCCATCAGCAACGAGGTTACCGGTATTACTGAGCAGTCTTGCCTGGAAGTTGAGATTGCTGTTCGCGGCTGCGCTCGCACCCCCGCGCGTATAAGAAAACACGCCTGTGACAGAAATAACAGTAGTCAGAATAACAAAAACGGCCATCAGTGTGGCCGTCTTCAGATACGCAACAGGGGTAGTCTTTGCAGAAAACAAAGTAATAAGCTGCCTTACCGCAGCCTTTACACTGTTTAGAATATGCCCAAAGAAGGCACGAACCATGTTGTTGTACCTGTAGTCTTCGCAGCTTGGGTATCACCCGCTAAGACGTTTTTGTTTGTGTTTTGTAGATGTCCGAGACTTTTGTTTTGGTCTTTTTGTTTTTTTAGACCTATCCACCAGTGTACGCCTCTCGGTGGTTAAGGTAAAGCATTTTCTCTCTGTTTTGTCTCTGTTCATGTGCATATCTGAGGATGTTAAAAACGGACCCAATAGTGCGCTTATACAGCTAGCCAAATCGTACTAGCTTAATGCGCTTTTTATCTATAGCTGATAAAGCTGCTCGTCGTCCAAATCTTGGTGTTGTAGTTATTCTGCACGGCTGAGATGTAGGTGTTAGCATCGGTCGTTAACCAGCGTCCAGCAAACCAAACACCGACGCAGCCCCACTGGTCGCCCGCCGCATAGGTACCGGTGTGATCAACGGTGTTGAGCCATCCGTAATTACCTTCATAACAGTCTCGCCACGAAGAATAGGCCAGATCAAGTGCGTAGGCGGTTGAAGTTTCTACTTCTGGCCAGCTATTAATTGGCGGGTTGGCCCCTCCACCGAAGTAATTCCATCTGTCTTGAATAATGCTGTAACTTTCCGGACACTGGCCGGGTGTGCCATCGACCCCGAGGCCATGCGCGGGCGGACACGAGCTCGCAACAGTCGTCCAATCTCCTTTGGCGCTCATCGTCCAGTACGATTCTTTGGCAGCTTGAGCACGGACGACATCGCCGTTGATTCCCCACTTACAGGCAACCCACTGCAGGATTTCGTCGGTGGAGCCGGTGAAATTGCCATCGACCTTCGCCCGGAAGGCGCTGCCGGTCAGATTCTTGTTGGAGCCAGCAGTGGTATTCTGTGTGGCGTTCTGTGGGCGAATTTCAGGGGCTTTCACGACGCGGGCGGCACAAGTGGCATCGTCGGGTAAAACGCTACCTGGGGGCAACGTGGTAGTGCTTGGAGGGATCGTACAGTTGGGGGGTGTGCCCACTTGACCCACCAAACAGCTAGCTGGGGGTTGAAAAGCGACATACTTACTGTTTGAGGCCGTCGTATCTATGTTGGCGATCGCCGTCCCTGTAAGCACGCCTGATTCTGGTTCGATGGCGTTATTTACAGGGGTGGCTGCGTGAGAGATCAGAATGAGCACAGCACCGACGATGCCAAAAACAGCTGCAAACAAAAATGAATGGTGCTTTCTCACTTCTTCCCTCTTCTGCTTAACAGTATACGCAATCTTCCGAATAGTTTTGCACAATCTGCCTTGCCCACCGGACAGGTTATAGGCTAGATTATGCTTATG
>JBBQVE010000004.1:0-89288 GCA_038211855.1 Saccharimonadales bacterium (SeqCode) | reverse complement strand
CCTCCATAAATCATCAAACAGATATAGACTTGTTCTAACTTACGCTTCACCAAGCATTTAGTACAAATCTGTATCTGTTTTCAGTTCTAGCCTCACTAGCTCTTCTGGTACAATTTAACTGATGTCTTATAAACTTATAATTTTAGCACCTTCCGCTGGCGGCAAGTCTACTCTTACGCGTTATTTGCGCGAAAAAACGAAGTTTCATATCGCCGAAACTGACGAAGAAGTGATGAAAGCTAACGGTGGTGACTGGCCAGATGATGAATTAAAGAACAAGGTTTTAGTGCCGCAGACAACAAGAGAAGTCATATCACGTAACTCGGTAATTTATTTTGCAAGCTATATACCCGAAGAACTCATCATAGGCGCACGTAAAGCAGGATTTAAGATAGTACTCTTGGATATTGGAATAGATGCTCTCGTTGATCGCAATAAGAAACGTATGAGCGTTGAAAATTATCAAGATGTAAGTCCATTTTTTAAAATGCAACTAAATGCGTTTAGTGGCTTTGCTGGCAGAAAATTGATAGATATCACTTTAGACGGAGAAAAATCTGTCAGCGATATTGCGGAAGCGATATGCCGTCTCGCTTCAAAATAGTTGCAATAGCAATACATACGTCCCTCCAATTCGCTTATGCTTAAAACAAAGATGTAGTGTCTCTGTTTTTTGATACAATACAATTATGTCCACCGTCAAACATTATATAGCTAATTCAACGGGTGAATTAAATAAATTCAAAAAGTTGATAGCAACTTCTTTGGATGAAGTTATTCCTATCGTTGAAGACGAACTGAATGCAAGCCAGATAGACATTATTTTTATATCTGCGGCAATGTTGGCAATCCCTGAATATGGCATTGGCGGAAGCTCACCCGGCCCAAATCATATTTATGTTTCTTTTGACCCATATTCCGACAGAATTACGCAACAAGGGTTGAACGAAACACTTTTTCACGAAATACATCATTGTATAAGATGGCGAGACCCAGGTTATGGCGATACTTTAGGTGAGGCTATGGTCTCAGAAGGTCTCGCCTGTTTATACGAAGAGCAGCACAGTGGTAAAGTACCGATTTATGCAAAAGTCAATATTAAGGACGAACATATTCACAAAGCGAAAGAATTGTTAGGTTCAAAAAACTATGACCATAGCGAATGGTTTTTTGGTAGTAAAAATATTGAGAGATGGTTTGGTTATAATGCTTGTAAACACTATGCAAATATAAACAACAAGAAAGCATCTGACTTAGTAGACATACCTGCAAACGCAATCTTAAAGGCTTACGCTAAATAATTTGTTGTTTGCCTTAATTTTAGTTGCAACAACCATACATACGGCCCTCCAATCAAAAAACTCCACCGAAAGTGGAGTTTTTTCTTTGCTAACAAAAATCTTAAATACTGGTTGGAGCAGCCGGTGGCTGTGGAGCGGTTGATTCGACTGCTGGCACTTCGGGTGTAACTGATGCAACTGGTGAAGCAGGCGCAGGGGGTGTAAACGAAGGCTGTGGCACGCTATAGCCGCCAGGACTGAGTGGTTGCGGGCCGGCAGGCATTGGAACGGCCATACCACCCATTGGCGCACCACTGACTTTGTTGAAGGCATCTTGCACGATTGCATACCCAACTGAACCCAGAAGCCACATGACGAGGAAGGCCAGGATTGCGCTGGTTTTGCCATTGGTGACGTGCTCAACGGCAGCTCCATACTTGTACAACCACCAGATGCTTACGAACGGAATAAGCAATAACCAGGCAGTCGGCACATCGGCACCCAAGGCGCGCATTTCTCGGCCTGATGTGACAAGCCAGTAGATGGCATAAAAAGGGATAAAAGTGGCTAGAAAGAACAATCCTATCGGGCTACGGTTTTTCATTGTTGTATGACTCCTTGTTGTGGCGCTACTGGGGCTGCAGCAGGCACTTTATTAAAATAATCCTGAACGATCAAAATGTCGATGCCGTCTGGCACGACCAGGAAGAGCACCATACCGAGAATCTTTGATATCTTCTCATTGGTCACGACCTCAACTGCCTCACAATAGTTCCAGATCCACCAGGCGAGCAGCGGCAAATAGAGGAAGGCTGCAAGAACAACTACCAGATTTGCAATGAGCGCTGGTCCATTGACTGAGACATTATTCTCATTATTACAGACTTTTTGGGCTGCGTCGCGTTCAGGTGAGTATTGGACGGTATATGAACTGCTAGAACCGGTCGATACACTTGTATTCACCGAATAGCCCTTGGCTTCCATGCACTTATTTGCGGCTTCAATCGCTGGTGCAGCACCAATGGCAACGGATATCACAAAACTGATGGCTGCCACAAAAATACCAAGCGGCAAAAAAAGGAATAGAGGGGAGGGTATCTTGATATTGGTCTTTTCCATGAGTTCACGGCGAGTCCTAATGAGCCAATATAACCGATAGATACCGAGCGTGACGATTTCGAGAAGGAACATCTTTGGAATTGAGCGCTGCTTCATGAGCGGGTCCTTATTTAGTAGAATCATAGCTCAAAACTCAGTAATTAACCAACAGCAATATGTTTTTAGGGGGTAGGCACCATATAATCGGCGTATGAATGTGCGACCACGTCGGTATAAGCGAACGACCCTGTTTTGTGTTGCTTTGGCGGCAATTCTGGTGGGCGCGGCGATTGCCCGTTTTGCAAGTAGTGGGATTTCTGGCTGGTGGAACATTTTAGCTTTTATTTTTGTTGTAGTTGCTCTTAAAAAGCGGCCTGCTTTGAATGTTGTTGCCTTGCTGTTTCTGGGCATTTCACTGGGCTGGTGGCGCGGCGGCAACTTTCTGCAACAAATTGCGCCGTATCATCAACTCAGCGGTAGAAGTGTGACTGTTCAAGTCAGAGCCGATAGTAGTGCGGTGTATGGCAAAGCAACCCAGCTACAATTTGATGCCTCGCATGTGACGGTTGTAGCACCGTACCGCGCTGATGTGCCTGGCATGATGGAAATAAGTGGCCTTGGCGAAAATAGCGTGCTGCGCGGCGATACAGTGACGGTAACGGGGAAGCTGTACGTCAGGCGTGGCGGCAAGCAAGCGGGTATAAGTTTTGGTCAGTTACATGTTGATCAACGATCGTCTTCTGTACTCGAAAAGGTCCGGCGCAATTTTCTGGCAGGACTCGCCACCGCCCTGCCAGAACCGCACGATCAGTTTGCTGCCGGACTGCTAATAGGCCAGAGGAGCGAACTACCTGCCAACGTTACAACGACGCTGCAGGTCGTTGGTTTGAGTCATGTGATTGCGGTTTCTGGCTACAACCTGACGATTATGGCCGAAGTCGTGCGCAAAAAGATGGGTAAGAAGTCCAAATATCGCAGTACCATCGTGAGTATTGGTTTGATTCTGCTTTTTTTGGGGTTGGCGGGTTCAAGTGCTTCAATTGCACGGGCGGCATTTGTTTCACTTTTAACAGTAGTAGGGTTGCATTTCGGCAGATCGATAAAACCCTTGCTGCTGATTCTTCTGGCGGCAGCCTACACTGTGTTTATGAACCCCCTCAATTTATGGACGGACATCGGTTGGTATCTGTCATTCTTGGCATTCTTTGGGGTTTTGATCATCGCTCCCGCTCTGCAGAAACGCTTCTATGGCCCCAAAAAAGAACCGAATGCAATAGTTGCCTTGCTCCTCGAAACGAGCAGCGCACAGCTAATGACTGTACCGATTACGATGTACATTTTTGGACAAGTTTCGATGGTGGCGCTGGTTGCGAACCTCTTGGTGGTACCGCTTGTGCCATTGGCGATGTTGCTGAGCGTACTTGCTGGTCTGGGCGGTATGTTGGTGACGGCCGTGGCCGGTGTATTGGCCTGGCCAGCCCGTTTACTACTGGGTTTTATGCTCAGTATCTGCAGCCTACTGGCCCGTATTCCGCACGCCCTCTCGAGCACCAAAATCGATGTAGTTCTGATGGCGGGAATGTATGCGGCAATCGTTCTGGTGGTCATCATCTTGCGGCATAAAGCACCAAAATATGATAAAATAGTCACAGAATAACAGAGGTATTTGAATGTCTGGTCACAGCAAATGGTCCACAATCAAGCGCGCCAAAGGCGCTAAGGACGCGCAGCGTGGTGCAGTGTTTACGCGTCTTGGTAATATGATTGCCCTGGCTGCACGAAGCGGAACGGATCCTGAAATGAACTTCGCCCTGCGCTTGGCAATCGATAAGGCTAAGGCCGCCAATATGCCCTCGAACACCATTGACCGTGCCATTAAGCGTGTTAGCGACAAATCCGCTGCCCAAGTCACTGAAATCATGTACGAAGGCTACGGCCCAGGCGGCACCGCTATTCTCGTGGAGTGTGCGACGGACAATCTCAATCGTACCTACCCCGAAGTTCGCTTAGCCTTCAGCAAACACGGTGGTAACATTGCCGAAAAAAACAGCGTGGCGTTCCAATTCAAACATGTCGGCTTTATCCGTGTTGATGGCGCTTCAGAAGTTATTCTGCTGCAAGTGCTGGACGCCGGTGCCGATGACGCCAGTGAAGAAGATGGCGATACGCTCGTCATTACTGATCCAAAACAACTGGCTGCGGTGCGCAACGCCATCAACGACATGGGACTCAAGATTAAAGAAGCCGAACTTACCTACGAACCGATCAACACCGTCGAAATTACCAACCAGGACACCGAAGGCAAAGTCGTTCGTCTGATGGATGCCCTTGAAGACCTTGACGACGTCGTAGCAACACACACCAATCTCGCATGAGAATACTCGGCATTGACCCGGGTTTAGGAATTATTGGCTTCGGCTGTATTGAAATTGGCAAAAAAACACCCGTATTGATTGATGCGGGTGTGATTCGGACGACAATTGGCGACACGGATGCTGCTCGCCTGGTGGAACTGTACGAATCAATGACAGAGCTGGTTAAAGAGCTTAGGCCAGATGCGGCTTCAGTCGAAAAACTCTTTTTTGTGCAAAATATTACGACCGGTATCCCCGTTGCTCAAGCCAGAGGAGTGATTTTGCTGGTCTTAGAACAGGCGCACATTCCCATTGCCGAATATACCCCGCTCCAAATTAAAATGGCCGTGACTGGCTACGGCAAAGCCAAAAAAGCCGATATTCAGGAAATGGTGCGTTTACAGCTGGGGCTTAAAGAAATCCCCAAA
This sequence comes from Saccharimonadales bacterium (SeqCode), assembly GCA_038211855.1. Classification (GTDB taxonomy): domain Bacteria; phylum Patescibacteriota; class Saccharimonadia; order Saccharimonadales; family SZUA-47; genus JBBQVE01. The sequence goes on along the minus strand of JBBQVE010000004.1, from coordinate 84,128 downwards.
CCCGATGACTGTGCCGATGCCCTTGCAGCCGCTCTTACGCATGCTACAGCGGGCTGATTATAGGATGTAACCGTGTTGCTGAAGGGCTTTTTTGAAGCGCAAGTAGGGCGGGTACTGCACGCTCACTAAGAAAATCAGCAGAAAGAGCGGATAAAGATAGAGATTTGGCGAAGTCGAATGCTTGAAAACATGAGGCGATATAATTGTAGAAAGTACTATCGAAACAACGATGGAGGGCAGTACGAACATAAAGTATGTTTTCCTCGTGTATGTACTGACTGTTGAGCTTCTCGAACCATCATTCCAGGTCACTTTGAAAAGCATCTGCCAACCAATCTTTTTAACGGTAATATCCTTCTTCGCCCACGTACCGGGCCAGGTGCCACCGAGTTTTGTATTGAACGCCAGTTCCTTGTCGGTAATTTTTACATGGCGTTCTTCGCGCTTGAAGAGACTGCCATATGTTTTTGCGCTCAAGGACACGAGTATTTGATCCTTCATCTAGCCTGATTATACATCTCTCCTTATCATGTACAATAATAGAGAATGATTGCAAAACTGTCGGGGGTAGCCTCAGAACATGACGGACCAGTCACGGTGATTGACTGTGGTGGTGTCGGCTATGGAGTGCGGGTGCTTCTGGATGAGCAGGCCACGATGCGCCTCGGCGAACAGACGAAAGTCTTTATTTATGAACACATCAAAGAAGATGCGCATGATTTGTACGGCTTTTTGACCAAAACTAGAAAAGACTTGTTCGAAAGACTGTTGAGCGTGAATGGCGTTGGGCCAAAAGCTGCCATGGCGATCGCGAATCTGGCCAACGAAGGGCAGGTGAGGAGCGCGATTGCTGGCGGTGACGTGAAGTTTATTAGTAGGGCGAGCGGCGTCGGCAAGAAAGTTGCTGAGCGGGTGGTAGTCGATCTGAAAAATAAAGTCGGTTTAGTTGCTTCGGAAGATGCCACAGCTTTTTTGCAAGACGGCGGCGTCGCGGATAGCGATGAGGCTTTGCAGGCGCTGGTCGGTCTGGGGTACGGCCGTGAAGATGCTGCCGAAGTGCTGGGAAAGATTGATGCCGAATTGCCTACCGCCGAACGGGTAAAACGGGCGCTCCGGGAGGGTAGATATGGCGATTGAACGAATCGTGAACACGCAAAGTAATGATGATGAGCAGGTCGATGAACTCCTCGATATTTCGCTGCGTCCGAAAACCTTTGCAGATTACATCGGTCAGGAACGAATCAAACTTAATCTGAAACTGGCCATCGAGGCTTCTAAAAAACGTGGTGAACCGATTGATCATGTGTTGCTGTATGGCCCACCAGGACTTGGTAAAACTACTATGGCGACGGTGATTGCCAACGAAATGGGCGCCCAGATTCGCGTCACCAGCGGAGCAGCGATCGATCGGGCAGCCGACCTCGCTTCCCTCCTCACGAATCTGCAAGATGGTGACATCTTGTTTATAGACGAAATTCACCGCCTCAACCGAAGTGTCGAAGAAGTGCTCTACAGCGCCATGGAAGACTATGCGATCGACATCATGCTTGGCAAAGGCCCAACAGCTAAAAGCTTGCGCCTTGATTTGCCGAAATTTACGCTGATTGGTGCGACGACTCGTACAGGAGCATTGGCGGCTCCATTGCGTGACCGTTTTGGCCATATTCACCGCTTGGAGTTTTATGCACCAACGGAAATCGCCCAGGTGATTCAACGATCGGCCGGTATATTGGGTACCAAGATTAATCAGGAAGCATCTGATAAACTGTCAACTCGTGCTCGACTGACGCCGCGTATCGCTAACCGCCTGCTCAAGCGGGTGCGAGACTACGCTGACGTGAACGGTGATGGTGTTATCGATACGATGACGGCTGACAAGGCTTTGCTACTGCTGGAAATTGACGAACTGGGGCTCGACACCGCCGATCGGATGCTCCTGAATGCTATTATTGACAATCATCAAGGCGGTCCGGTGGGCCTGAATACACTAGCTGCCATACTTGGCGACGAGGCCACCACTATCGAAGATTTCTACGAACCGTATCTGTTACAAATTGGCATGTTAGAGCGAACACCGCGTGGTCGCAAAGTAACGGCCAAAGCCTATAAGCATATGGGGAAAACTAGTTCGGGCGACCAACAAAAACTGGTATAATCAGACGGATGAGTACAGATGTAAAGGGCATGTTTAAAGACTACGTCGATTCCGACGAGGTTTTACTCGGTACGATTCACAAGCATTCTTTTGGTCTTTTTATTGTCTACGCTCAGGCAATAGCCGGTGTTATTTTGGCGCTTGGTCTGGCCTTTTTCTTACTTCCGAAAGTGCTTCCAAGTGGTGCTGCCTATAGTGCTGCCGTTGGCTTTAGCGCCATTACCGTCTTCTTTGCTTTTATGATCATTGTTGTCGCTACCGTTATTTATCATCAGAGTAGCATCGTTATAACAGATAAGAATATCACTCAGATTTTGCAAAGTGGTCTGTTTGGACGCAAAGTCTCACAATTAACGATGGCCAACGTGGAAGACGTCTCGGCTAAGCAGCATGGTATTTTTGCGACCATGCTCGACTTCGGTGAATTACAGGTAGAAACTGCCGGCGAGCAGGAAAACTTTGTCTTTAATTACTGCCCGCGTCCCGGTTACTATGCCAAGATTATCCTTGAAGCCCGTGAAAAGTTTATGATGTCGCACGAATACGGTCACGCCAGTATGATGCCAGGTCAGATGCCACCACAATACTACGCTCAACCAGCCGCACCTGCTCCTGAACCTGCCCAACCACAGCCGCAACCCGAGCAAACGCCGCCTCAGGCTTGATTCGCTCAACTTAGCGTTTATTCACTAAAGGGATTCTTGCGGTTTGGCGCCAGGCTCTGACTAACGTCTATCGGCGCGCGGTTCAACGATAGTTCAAGTTTGTTCACGAGCGTGTAATCGATTTTGCTGTATTTATTTTTGGAAGTAGCAGCAGTGAAGCGTTCCTCATCTCTTGCAGGATTCAGGTAGCTGCGCGCACGAACCAGCGCAAAACCGATTGAGCCACCAGCAATCAGAAACATGATGACGACTCCATGACCGGCAAAGACGGTTCTAGCACGTGTCGTTACTGCCCGTAACTGTGCTTTCGTACTGACTTTTGCTGCTTTGGGTTTCTTGCTCTTTTTTGCCATAGCCATCCTTACGGTTGTACAAATGTCTTTAGTGATAATGATAGGTTGCTGATTGAACCTGGGTTCGCTTTATCGGGGGAAATTTGGACTTGGTCAGCTTGTATGATGCGTTGGTTTGATTCAAATGCGCCAAATAATTTGAGCATCGTGTCATAACTGATGTTTTTCAATTGTATAGTAAACGGATACACGTACACGCCCTGCACGTCCTTGGAGAGCGTTGTACCAGATAAAGCATTGGGGATGCCGGACGCACTGAAAGAGATATTGGTGATTTGGTCAGGCGAGATTTTAGCAGTCTTGGTGGCCGTGTAAATGATATTAGCAACTAGGTTATCTTGGCTTTTCTGCTTTGGCAACAAGGTGGCGATAAGTTCATTCAACTCAGCCGGGTTCTGGGCGGAATTTTTGGCAATTTCTAGTTTTTGAATCTTATCATTTTGAGCATCGCGATCAGCAAGTAATTTTGAAACCGAATCTGCCTTGGCTTTCAGCTGTCCATCGGCCCAGTAGATACCGCCAGCGCTCGCCACAATCGTCACAACCATCACTCCTACCATAATCATAAAGAAGCGCTTTGGATTCATTTTATAGTGGCCTTCGGAGCATTCTTAAAGGTTGCGGTCAGACTGGCACCGAACGGATAGACCTTTTGACCTGGTTTGGCACTTGCATCACCTTTGCTGGAAATTGCGCTGATGTCGGCCGCGCCAAAGAGATCGGACTTGACGAGGTTTTGCTGGAAAACAGCAGCAAGATTTTGATTCTCCATGTCTACATCTAGGCTGAGCGGACTGGCTGAACCGCCGCTCAGTGCTAACGCATTCAGGACAACTCCATTTGGGAGGAGGGCACCTATATTTGGAATGAGTTGAGAGAACTTCACCTCACCGGTGTACAGTTTGTCTATCGTCTTGAGCTGACCGGCGATTTTATCGACGTTTTTTTGGCCTTCTTCCAGTTTGCTGATCTGCACTGCTTGCGAGGCCATTTCAAGTTTTAAGCGGCTCTCGTCATCACTGACAAAATGCATATTAAAAAGAAAGATCCCAATGCTCGTGAGGCCGATGCAAGCCACGGTGATAGCGTAGCGCAGTACTGTGATGTTTCGTCGACCGTAGCGCCGATCGCTGACGATGGCAGGCGGTAGCAAATTGATCATGAGCTGAGCTCCTTGGCATCAACCAAACTCAAGCCGCCGGCAGTCGTATACAGGGTAGTCTCGAGTTCATGTGGTGGCTGCAGATGCCCGAAGCTCAAGTTGTTCCACGGTGCGCAGAGTCGGGAAGGCACGCGGGTCTTGTCGGTGATGTAGCCGCCCAGGCCGGGAAGGTTGGCACCACCACCAAGCACAATGATCTGGCCAATTGGCTGATCGGTGGGGTTATGTTCGCTAAAGTAACGCATGACCTTGCGGATTTCGCTAATCAGCTTGTTCAGTTCTGGCGAGACGGCATCGAGGATATCAGCTTGTTTTTTGCTCTTCTCCAGGCCGTAACGGATTTTGATACTGTGCGCCTGATCGATGGTCAGGTTGAGCTTTTTGGCAATGAGTTCGGTGATGGCATCGCCACTACAGTCGACCGTACTAGTGACGCGGATTGTGCCACCGCAGTAAATCGAAAGGTCACAGGCCATCGAGCCAAAATCAATGATCAGCGTTGTGACATCATGTGATTCGGCGTGTAGCACCATGCGTGTCACCGAAGAAATATTTGATTCTACGGACGCTACCTCAAGCCCTAGCGCATCGAAGACGGTCATGTATGAATCAACGATTTCACGAGGGCAGGCGGTGAGCTGGACTTCCTGATTATCATTGTTGAGTTCACGGGTCACCTCGTAGTCGTAATAGAGAAGTTCAAGTGGCAAAGGAATCGACTGGCCGGCTTCGAGTTCAATTGCTCCCACAAGGTCGCTGGGCTCCATTTTTGGGAGCGTTAGCACACGGCTGAAGCTGTAGGCATTTGGCATGCTGATAGCAACGTTATTGGTGGTCAGCTTACCTACCAGCTGATGCTCAATAAGCTCGTAGCCGGCCTTGATGATTGCTTCAGGATCAACAATCACGCCGTTCTTGATCGCAGCCGCATCAAAAGAGATCGTGCCATACCCCGTGACGATTGCTTCCTTGTTGGCAGGGGTTATTTGCAGAATTTTGATCGAGGAACGGCCAATATCAAACCCAAAAACGGGTTTATCATGGTAAAAAAGTTGTGTTCCCACCGGCATATTTCTCTGTTATTTCCTCTGTTTATTCTAGCATAAACGGTTCGATTAGGGAGTAGTAATCACTTCGTGCCAGGAAAGTACGTTATAAGTTCCAGTAATCGGGAAGGACGGCGGCGGCGTATAGAGTAAATTGTAGTCGTATTGTGTGGTGTTATTCAGGATGCCGTCAATAAGATGGCTATTACTCGGGTTGGTGGCAGGACTGCCACAACTGCCACTACATGAGCCTGTGCCCAGATCCCACGTCCACGTCCAGTCTAGTCGTGAAGCAACGGATCCATAGAAGAGGAAGGTTTGGTTGCTTGCCGTCCACCCCTTTGTGTAAGCACTCGTTGCGCTACGGTAGTTAAGAGGATAGTTGACACTGCCAGACTGAGCAATGGTAGCTGCATCAACTTCAAAATTGAAACCACCATTCTGGGGTGGTGCATACGGTGCAAGCGTGATGTTATTTTCAGCGACAAGTCCGATGGCATCTGCACCGGTCTTGACGCTATATAACAGGCCACCCGCTATTACTATTTCAGCGTTATTACTGGTTGCGAGCCGACCGGCGCCGATAGTGACGCGTCCGTGATAGGTGGGGTTGCTACGCACCCACACATTATCTTCAGCAAAAATGACACCACTCGAAGGCATGGCAATATTGGTGGCAAGCGAAACAGTCGTAAGCGCAGTCGAATAACTGCTCGCAGTATCTGTCTCAGCGTTTACCTGTGAAAGGTTATAGGTGCCATCGGTATTGAGCTCTATCAGGTAGCCTTTTGATTGGCTATATGCACCTACGCTACTGCGCTGTGGCAAGTATGCAGCAGTACGCGTGGTTGGTGTTTGGGTACATGGACTTGCACCTGTAGCAAGCGCTGCCGTCGAGCTGTCATTGTTAAAGGCAGTCTTTTTGAGTGCGCACAGACTCCCTGTAATCTGGTTAAAATCAACTGTAGGGACTGGATATTGCCAATCTGATTTTGGCCTTGTATTGCAGTTTATGGGTGTTATGACGGTCGAGTCACACCACACGCCTGGATGACTACAGCTACTCGTATTACAGCCACCATTTTGTACGAGCGGTTTGTACGTCGCGTTGGCGGCGGTCACATCGGTAGAGCTGGCGCCATCCATCCTTACGCCTGAATTCGAATGTACGGGCCCTGATGCTGTTTCGGTCGATCCAAACCACAATGCATTGTCAGAGACAACCCCGTAACTCGCAAAGGATGGTGAACCGATTTTGGCGTCGATTGTGCGCGTAATCTTGCTGCCTACGACTTGTCCGATGGCGCGGATGGTGACGATGGTTGAGCCGCCGCCTTGAGGGTTTATCCACAGCGTATACGTGCCCAGCTTGACGCCAAAGTCATCCTTGTAGTCATGTACATAAGGGCCATAGCCGAGTGTAGGATTCGGCGTCGTCGGTATCGTTCCACCGTCTTTGTAGTCGGACGTATTGTGGCTCAGGTGCCAGAGGTAATAATTGATACCAGCTTCAGATATGTTAAAAGCTTTTTGGCTGGTGATGTTGTTAGCGACGGTTGAAACATTCAAATTAATAATCTCCAACACACCAATCATCAGGATGCTAAATACTGTGATCATGGCCAGAAGCGTCACTGTCATGAATCCATTTTGCGACTGTTGCTTCATCTTGCTCATAGGTTCGTCTTTCTGTTTCGTAGAGAAACCTCAAGGCTCGTGCTGGTGTATTGACCGACGGCGGCATTGTTGGAACGTACTGAGAGATTAATGCGAATACCTTTGATGGTATGTTGATCACCAATGGGAGTAGTTAGTATAACATCGCCACTGTTGAGGTATGTAAAGAGTGGTGTGCCGCTTATTGTGTAAAAACTGCTTATAATCGTATAAGTCCGGGTACTAGAGGAAATGAGTGTCCCACTCGGCGGGTTGGCTGTCATATGTGTTACATCAGCGTATAGCACGGTACCTGCTCCATTTTTGTAGTAGTGAATTTGCGATACATATTGATCAACTGGAGAAAAGTAGGCGTAGGCTACCAAGTCATTGTCTGAGGCGCTCACTATATCTGTTAAGCCTCGTATGACTTTGGCGACGCGTTGCGACTGTTCGGCGAGCTCATTGAGTGACGTGGCATCCATATCAAGCTTGAGATATTGTAAAAAAGTAGTACTGAAAAAAGTAAACGCTGTAATTGATAAAATCGAGGCAATCAAAAGTGCAATTAACAATTCTAGGATCGTAAAGCCCGAACGTTGAGTGGCTGTGCTCATGGTGTTATGACCAATCCACCAATAAGTGGCGCCGCTGGCAAAGTTAGTGTATTACCGCCAGAAGCAACAACGAGCTGGGTATTTCCTGCGGCAATACCGGTAAGGTTCACAGTGCAGTTAATTGTCAGGCCTGTGGTACCAGTGCAACTCGCGGTATAAGTGTTTGAAGCTTGAGTAAATTTGACGCTAGTCGAACAGCTTGCTGCTGTCGCGCTGCAAGGCAGGTTGGTGCCTGTAATTACGAAAGAAAAGGCTGAAAGGGCACCACTGGTACTTTCCTGGGCTGGGGTCAAAGTGCTGACACGCGGGAAGCTGATGTTATTTGTTAAAATGAGGCGCACTTTCTGAAGATAATTGTTGCCAGACTGTGTAAAGGTTATTGGAGGTGGGCTGCTCGCTAGATAAGTGGGGACAACAATTGGGTTGAGCGTAGTGATACCCCCATAAGGAACTGCCGCAGCCAGATAATAGGTTGATCCGCCAACCGTGCAGCCTGTCGCTCCGGCGTCTCCGCAGAAGTAATATGGGCCAGGTACAAGGTTTGTCAGCGTAAAGAGGCCGCTCGTATCCGCAATGGGGCGCACATCTGATGGCGAGGCGGGCAGATCGTAGTAGTAGGATGTATCTGTAAGCGATGTGTATTTTTTGTAGCCGCCTTTGACATAGACTTTGGCATTTGCAATCGCCACACCAGAGGTATCTACGACTTCAGCAGCGAGACTGAATTGGCCTTGTGGCTTAAGTGTCAACGTTACAAGAGATGATTGCTGTGTGAGGAGTTGCTGACTCGGATAGCTGGGCTGAAGGGCACCATTCGGACCTATCGTAGTGAGAGAAGAATACCCCCCATACGTTGCATTAACGATGTAATCATAGCCAGTCGTATCGGGCGGTAAATTATAGAAAATAGCTACCCCGCCGCTATCGGTTGAGTCCGAGACCGCAACGGTAGGTGACGTCGTTGAGTTTGTGATAGAAACAGTCGCACCAGAAATCGCCCCCCCGCTCGGATCGAGTACTTTTACCAAAATTGCACCTGTATTGCTGGCGGTTTCTGCCACACGGGCTGAAACCTTTGTATCGACCTCGGCAAGCTTTAAGCCACCTGCTGTCGTGACGGTTATATGGATAGTTTTGTAGTCGGCGGGGTTTAAGTCATTACTCGGTGCGCCAGCTGGTACGGGTGTGTTAATGCACTGACTCAGGATGCGACAGCCATCGAAAGCATCGTCTATATAATTAATGCTTGTCGTCACAGTATAAGTGACACCGTTTATTGTTTTTGTGAAAGTTGCCGGCAAAGGACTCGTTGCAACGATACTTCCTCCAGCAACGGCAAGGCTATTATAGGAGAGCGATTTCAAGTATTCCATCTGATTGGTCGCAAGGCCAGAAGCGACAGAGCGTCGTTTGGCTACAAAAGTCGTTTGAACAAGTACAGTATATAGCCCTAAAATAGAAGTTGAAATAAGGGCCAGTATAACCAAGGCAACAACAATCTCAATTACTGAAAAGCCATCGTTACCGTGTATACTTTGCCGCTTTGATTTAACCAACTGCAAGCTTGCACCCCTCTGAGGGTCGTTAGTCGACCTAAACATAAGCATATTGTAACAAAAATCCCCAGTATCGACACTGGGGATTTTATGGAATGAACTGTTGTTTCTAGTTCAAGCTAGTCTTGCTGTAAGTTGATGACTTTTCCTGGTAAGCAGTCAAAGTGTACTTAGTACACGTTGAGCCAACTGGTGACTGTGCAACGTTACCAACACAACCGTTATACGCTTGGTAGAACATCTGGTTTGCAGATGTCGTTGTTGGCGCGGTTGGTGCAGTTGCGACGGTTGCGAATGACTGCGTGATGGCGGCACCATTGGTGTCGGTCAAAGCAGCTGCATCCATACCGGGGAGCACTGTCGTAGACAAGGTGCCGTCTGGGTAGCCACCGTTGTTGTTATAGTATTCTTCAAGCTTGCTATAGAGGCTGTTGATGCGGGTCTTACGCTGTACATCGCGAGCCTTGGCTTGTGCACCCTGGAAGTTGTTAAGCACCAAACCGGCTAAAATACCGATGATGGCGATAACGATCAAGAGTTCGATGATCGTGAAACCTGATTGGATTTTTTTAAGTGTCTTAGGCATGAGAGCCCACCCTCCTTGATTATTTATGTAAAGCGAACGACTTGTGCATTCACGCTTATGGTTATGAGTATCGCGTAAGCAAGTTCAGGTGTCAAGTGTTTTGGTTACTGAATCTGGTTGGCGAGATTACTGATAGGTCCGATCACACTGACGGCAATCAGGCCAACCATCGCTCCCATGACGACAATCAAAATAGGCTCCAAGATGGAACTGAGTCCGTCGACCGCTGCATCGACTTCATCTTCATAAAATTCGGCAACTTTAAGGAGTACAGTGTCGGTTTGGCCAGTTTCCTCGCCTATTGCCAACATCTGGCTAACGATCGGTGGGAATATCTTACTGCGCGAAAGTGGGACCGAAAATTGCTCGCCGTTCGCCACATCTTTCGCTGCCGCATTAAGTTCGGCTTCAATGACTTTATTGCCGACTGCCTTACCGGTGATCTCGATTGATTCAATCACACTCACACCGGCGGTCATAAGGGAGGCAAAAATACGTGAAAATCGGGCAACTGCCATTTTAACAACAATTATCTTGATTGCTGGTATTTTAAGGAGCAATTGGTCGCGCGTCAGCTTTCCGCGTTCGGTGCGTAGGAAGCGTGTCAGGAAGATAGTCGTGCTCACCACAACGAAAACATGGATATACCAGAAGCCGAGGATGAAGTGGCTAATGAAGAGCAGCGCCTGGGTGAGCGGCGGTAATTTCCCCCCGACAAGGTTGCTAATAATAAGTCCGATTTTTGGAACCACTACCGTCATGAGGGCAATAAAGACAATAAATGTAATACTAACGAGCACGGTCGGGTAGGTCATGGCGCTTTTGAACTTACCCCGAATACGGGCATCTTTTTCTTGCTGGACCGCTAATTTCTTTAAAATGTCATCCAAGATACCACCGGCTTCACCGGCCCTCACCATGTTGACGTAAATCGGCGAAAAAGCGCGTGGGTGTTTTTCGAGTGACTCGGCAAACGACATGCCGCTCTCCACATCTTTACTTACTTCTTGGATTTGCTTTTTGAAGACAGGATTTTCGGTCTGGTTCTGTAGAGTCGCCAGCGACCTCACCAGCGGTACGCCGGCATCAATCATGGTGGCAAGCTGGCGCGTAAAAATGACAAGATCCTTCGGTTTTACTTTGTTGGCAGTCAAAAATCCCAGAGGATTCCGTCGGGAGTCTTCCTTTTTAATGACGACGGCGCGCATATTTTGGCGCGTAATCAGTTGGCCAACCGCCGCCTCACTGGCAGCCTCGAGTTTCCCTTCGTGTTTTTTGCCCGTTTTGTCGACGGCTGTGTATAGAAAGACTGCCATTTTATTCCTTGGTTACCCTAAGTATCTCTTCGATGCTGGTCATGCCGAGCAGCGCCTTGACGAGGCCGTCTAACTGCATTGTTACCATACCACCTGCAACCGCTTGTTTCTGGATTTCTTCGCTGGTTGAGTTGGCAACGATCATTCTCTGGACATCGCTGGTATTCTTGAGGACTTCATAAATACCCATTCGGCCTTTATACCCACTGCGCTCTTTTGGCAGGTCTTTCTTGGGCCGGTAGAAGATAATTTTTTCACTTTTTGGCAGCTCAAAGGCAACTTGAGCGGCCTGCACGAGTGTGAGCAAATGATCCCATTCGGTTTTGGTACTCAGGCGAAAGACACGCTCGATTTCTTTGCGTTCGGCGCCGTTTGGCTCGTAGGCCTCAGAATCTTCGGGCACCAGACGACGCACCAGACGCTGCCCAATCACAATACGGACGACGCTAGCGATCAGGAAGGGCTCGATGCCCATATCGAGCAGACGCGGCAAGCAGGTGGCGGCATTGTTGGTGTGTAGCGTACTGAACACGAGGTGACCGGTGAGTGCGGCTTGCACGCCGAGGCCGGCAGTTTCACCATCACGGATCTCCCCCACCATGATAATGTTCGGGTCTTGGCGGAGCAGGGCACGAAGGCCAGCCACAAAGGTCATGCCAGCCACCGGATTCACCTGTGTTTGGTTCACGCCCTCAAGTTTATATTCAACGGGGTCTTCGATGGTCGAAATATTGACATCGGGTTTGTTGAGAATATGGAGGACACTGTGCAATGTGGTACTTTTGCCAGAGCCAGTTGGACCGGTCACGAGCACCATGCCGTGCGGTTCGGTACTGGCTTCAATGATGTCCTCGAGCGCTTTCCCCCAGAAGCCGAGCTTTTCGAGCGAGGCGGGTTCGCTGGATTCGTCGAGCACGCGCATCACGACTTTTTCTCCTTCGGTGATGGGGAGGGTTGAAACGCGAAAGGCAAAGATGCGACCATTCATGTTGATCTTAAAACGGCCGTCTTGGGGCGCGCGGCGTTCGTCGATCTTGAGGTTGGCAAGGATTTTGATACGGGATACAAGCGCACTCAGCGTACGTTTCGGAAGTCGGTTGGCCTCTCGCAACACACCGTCAACGCGGTAACGGATCACTACGTGCTTGTCGCGTGGCTCGATGTGGATATCGCTGGCACCAGATTTCACCGCGTACTCAATGATCAGATTAACGGTCTGGGCAATCGGTGAGTCTTCAGCAATGTCATCTTCGCTGACGAGGCCTTCTTCGTCTTCTGATTCATCACCTTCGGTGACAATCTTGCTTATCTCGCTGCTAATATTTCCTCGATACTGATCAAGAGACGCAAGGATGTTGATCTTGGTAGCGATGAAGATTTTAATATTCTGACCGAACAATTTATGCAAAACATCAATGGCCTGCAGATCATCGGCATCTTCCATGGCAATCTGGCGTGGCTCATCCGGTTTATCAATACTACCGGCGAACACAACCATGTTATACAGTCGAGCGATTTTTTCAGGTATCTGTTTTAAGATTTCTCGATCTAGCTCTTTGGCGTTCAATTCGGTAAAGGGGATACCGATGTCTTCGGCATACAACTTCGTGAGCTCGGAATCGCTGACGACGTTTGTTCGGGTGACAACTTCTTGCAGAGAGAGTTTTTCGTTATTGGCCTGTTCTTCGAGCGCCGCGAATTTATCGTCGGCAACTTTACCGCTTCGTTGCAGAAGTTCTTTGACTGTCTTATCTGGTATGCGCATTGCTGTTTGTCTTGCTCGCCCCTCTAAACCGTAAGCGTTTCATTCAAGCTCATAGTAACAGATTTAAAGAGTAAAAGATAGATTTTTTACACGGCAGCTTGCCAAATGCGAGGCGAACGGCATATAGTTGAGGTTACCAACCTAAACGATATAATTCGTACAAGAAAGAGGTATCTATTATGGCAGCAAAAGCTGACCAAAAACCAGTTATGAGCCGCGAGGATCACACCAACGCGGACGGTAAAGCCAAGGCTCTAGGCCTGGCGATGGACCAAATCGAAAAACAGTTCGGTAAGGGCAGTATTATGCGCCTGGACGGCTCTCAGCACATGGATGTAGAGACGATTTCTACCGGTTCTTTGAGCCTCGATATTGCTCTCGGAGGCGGTGTTCCAAAAGGCCGAATTATCGAAATTTACGGGCCAGAAAGCTCTGGCAAAACGACGCTTTCGCTTCATGTTGTTGCCGAAGTCCAGAAATCAGGCGGTGTTGCTGCGTTCATCGATGCTGAGCATGCGCTTGATCCGTCGTATGCCAAGCGCATCGGTGTTGATATTGATAAACTATTAGTTTCTCAGCCCGATAGTGGCGAACAGGCGCTTGAAATCGTCGAAACCTTGGTACGCAGCAATGCCGTTGATATCGTTGTAATTGACTCTGTCGCAGCCCTCGTACCGCAGGCTGAAATCGAAGGCGATATGGGCGACAGCCACATGGGCCTCCAAGCTCGTTTAATGAGCCAAGCCCTCCGCAAACTGACGGCGATTATTAGCCGCAGTAAATGTACGGTCGTGTTCATCAACCAGCTACGTATGAAGATTGGCGTCATGTTCGGCAACCCAGAAACTACCACCGGTGGGAATGCACTGAAGTTTTACGCCAGTGTCCGTATGGATATTCGTCGTACTTCACAGATCAAATCCGGCGATGAAGCGCTCGGTAACCGCGTACGCGTCAAAGTGGTGAAAAACAAGATAGCACCACCGTTCCGCGAAGCTGAATTCGATATTATGTTCAACCAAGGTATTAGCCGGGAGGGCGACGTGCTTGACCTTGCCATTGCCCGCGATATCATGACAAAATCTGGTGCTTGGATCGCTTACGAAGGTGAAAACGTTGCCCAAGGTCGTGAAGCAGGCAAACAGTACCTGCACGACAATCCAAAAGTCCTCGAAAAAGTGGCCAAAGAAGTAACGGCCGCTGTGGCTGCTGCAAAAACAGCTTAAGGGTACAAAAATGAGTGAATCCGATGAATCATCCATCGACTTTGTCGACAAAGATGACTATGTAATTGGAAGTGGGGCGATAGAAGAAGCCTGGCAATCAGGCGCCATCCATCGTATAGTCGTTATTTTTGTCCGCCGACCCTCTGATAGTGCCCTACTTTTGCAGAAGCGCAGTTTTAATATGGAAGTTGCGGCTGGCAGATGGGATTTTAGTGCCGCTGGACATGTCGATAGCGGCGAGATCTACCAAGAAGCCGCAAACCGCGAACTTTACGAAGAAATCGGTGTGCGAGCTAGACCCAATCTGCTGGGCAAGTATTTCGAAGAATACACAACTGAAGATGGCAAGAAATTAAATCGCTTTTACGGCGTATTCTTACTAGAATCTGAAGAGTTTCCGTCGCACCTGCAGACAAGTGAACTCGACGGTGCGGCGTGGTTCCTACGGGATGAGCTACAGGACATGGCCGCGAAGGTTCCCGAAAGATTCACTGATCAATTGTTTAATGCTTTAAGGAAGTTTCCATCGATATGAAGAAGGCGGTCATTCTGCACGGTACCGATGCGAGCCCTGACAGTAACTGGTTTATGTGGCTGAAGGCCGCCCTCGAGGAGCGCGGCTACGAAGTCTGGGTGCCACTTTTACCCGGCAATCATACACCGAACAGAACTGTTTATAATGACTTTTTGTTCGGTCAGAACTGGGACTTTTCTGACAATTTACTTATCGGTCACTCCTCGGGCGCCGTCTCCGTCCTCAATCTGTTGATGGACGAGCGGTGCCCACGCACCAAGGCCAGTGTGCTGGTAAGTGTTTGGGAAAGTACTGAGGACACACCGCTTAATCCGGAGCCATTTGTGCACCTGTTTCCAGTTGGTGGATTCGATTACCAACTGATTGGCGAAAAAACTGGGCAGTTATTGTTTGTACACGGAGACGACGACCCCTATTGTCCGCTGGAGCAGGCCCAGTGGATGGCAGAGCGCACACATAGCGACCTTGTGGTCGTGCCAGAAGGCCATCACCTTGGCGAGTCAGCCAGTGGCCGTCTCCCCATTTTGCTTGAGGCGCTTGAACTCCGCGATCTACTATGAACATCACTGCCCTCAAAGAGCAGATCAAAAACCCCAACAGGGTAAATGTCTTTGTCGACGGAAAATACAGTTTTTCTTTAACAATTACAGAAGTAATTGATTACAAGGTTCACATTGGCAACGAACTGGACGAGGCCGGGCTACAGACACTTAAAAAAGTCAGTACAGACGGCAAAGTTCGGATGAGAGCCTATGAGTGGCTGATGGGTCGGCCGCACAGCATACGTGAATTCAAAGATTATTTGCGGCGTAAAAAAGTCGAGCCCGATCTCATTGAAAAACTCATCGAAGAGTTTACGACCAAGAAGATTTTGAATGAGCAGCATTTTGCCGAGTGGTTTTCTGAACGAGCCGGCCGCAAGCACAAGAGTCAGCGGATGATGCAGAACGAACTGCGCGGCAAAGGCATCGATGCGAGCACTATACAGTTGCTCGACCGTCACGAAGGCAGCGATGCCGAGGCGCTGCAGGCGCTCATCACTAAGCTAACAGGGCGGCCACGCTACGCCGACCAAGCGAGGCTTATCCGTTATTTGCAAGGCAAAGGCTTTGGCTATGGTGACATCAAAGACGCGCTCAAGCTTCAGGAACCGGAACAGGCGCCTTAAAGAAGCTTGTCTCGGGTACCTCGGTATCTTTCACGATGATTTTCTTAGTCGTTATCTCGACGATTTGTGTCCGCGAAATAATCTTTTGAGCTCGTGTCAGTTTAAGCACAGAAGGCATCACGTAAAGGCGCTGTATAAAGAGGCTCTCCAGATCAGTTGAATAATCCGATACTCTGCCGATTCGCGTCTTGTTTTCGCCTTCGACTTTTTTATCGAGAAGTTGAAAATCAATCTGGATAAGTTTCTTGAGGCGCACAAGATCTTCTGCCGGGGTGATTGCCTCACGGTCATTCACTGCAATCCCCTGCCGGCCAATCTCACGAATCTCTCGGGTGGGAAGTAACAAAAGACCTTTACCGAAATTGCTTGTAACAAACCAGGCCTCAATTAGCAGGTTCATGGGATTAATGAGCGGTCGCACGGCTACACCTATCTGGTGTCCCGTCGCCAGCGAGAATATTGGTAGGTTATAGAGGGTTGAAGAAAGTCTTTGCATCTCAACTAACTACTATAACGAATTTTTCTGGAAATTTTATTAATACAACGAAAAGGATGAAGCTCATGCTTGCTATAAAATATTCCCGCAATATAATCAAAAACATGAAACAATTTTTAGCTGTGTTTTTACTGATAGTAAGCTTGTGCGTGCCTGCCACTGCCCACGCGGCCAGTACTGACGTACTAATTACAGCGCTGCAAACAGAAACAGTCGCAAGTGCCAGCGAAGAATATATCATTGTTACTAACAACGCGCCAACAGCGATTGATGTCTCTGGCTGGCATCTGCAGTACTTTTCAGCAACAGCAGCCAATTTTGACACGCCGAATAGAAACATCGCCCTGACAGGCACTCTGAATCCGAAAAACACGTTTACGGCCACCTCGTCGGGCTACAAAACAGACGTATCTGATGTGAGCTTCGGTGCCGGCCTAGCGGCTACTGGTGGTCATATTCGCTTAGTGAGTGGTAGCGGTGCGAGCCTCGTACAGCATGATTTAATTGGGTGGGGAAGCGCTCTCCATCCTGAAACGAGCGCGGTTTCAGTCGCGGCAACGGGAAAAATATATAGCCGCAAAACTACCGCTGATGAGAATTTTATCGATACCGATAATAATGCGAACGATTTTGATAACGGTAGTGTCGTTGCGCCACCAGCCGGAACCAACACTGGTGGCGCTTTTACGACCCCGCCAACACCGGAACCGCCACACGAAGCACTTGAAATTACCGAACTTCTGCCTAATCCGGCGTCCCCGGCCACCGATGCCACGGGAGAGTTTGTGGAACTGTACAACCCAAATGAATCTGCAGTCGATCTAACTGGCTACAAGCTCCAATCGGGTTTGAGCAATAGCTACACCTACACTTTCAAAAGTGGCTCACTTGCAGCTGGCCAGTATGAGGCTTTCTACGCACCAGTCACCAAGCTGACGCTTAGTAATACGAGCGGCAAAGCTCGCCTGCTCAATCCGAGTGGTGTCACGGTGAGTGAGACCGAGCCATATGGAAAAGCACCAAGCGGCAGCTCGTGGATGCACTACGCCGGTGTCTGGAGCTGGACGTCCAGTCCGACGCCAAACACCGCTAACAGTGCCGCCGTGCTGGGCGCATCAACAACAGCCAGTCCGTCTGGTACGACCCAAGCAACTACTGCCAAGACGACCGCTGCCAAAGCCAAGGCAGCCGGTGATTCAAAAGCCTCTGCAGCCAAAGCCAAGACCCCAAAAGCAGTAGCGACTACCGCGAAGGGCGACTATAAAAATCCAACTAGCAACAATAAGTCCTTGCCAGTAAATCCTCTACTGCTTGCGGCGATAGGCATCCCCTTGGTAGGCTACATGTTATATGAGTACCGTCACGACTTGGCAAACCTTTACACACGACTCCGCCGAAACCGAACGAATCGCCGCGAAGCTCGCTCGTTGTCTTCGGGGCGGTGAGACGATTGAACTCAAAAGTGATTTAGGCGGCGGCAAAACGACATTTGTCAGAGGACTCGTCAAGGGACTTGATAGTGACGATCACGTCGCCAGCCCTACGTTCATGATTTCGAAAGAGTACGCTTCGCCCAAGTTCCGAATCGTCCACTTTGACTTTTATCGTTTGCAACGAGCTGGTGATGTGGTGGAGGCACTGCGTGAAGCTGTGCTTGATGACCAGTCAATATGTGTTATTGAGTGGGGTGATATCGTCGATGATATCTTGCCTACAGATCGTACCATTGTCTCCTTAGAGCGAGTCGCGTCAGATGAAAACAGTCGGCTGATTGATATTAAGACACCTCAGCCCTATCTACTGGAAGGGTTGGCAACATGAGAGTGATTGCTGTCCGTACTGACAATCCGCAAGCCGAACTCTATCTGTTTGAAGATGGAGTTGAGCGGGTTCAGGAAATCTGGCAGGCTCACCGCGAATTGTCCGCGACGATCCATAGCAAGCTGAAGTCTCTGTTGGAAGAAGTAGGCAAGCAACTAGCCGATATTGAAGGTGTTATTTTCTTTCAGGGCCCCGGTTCATTCACAGGCCTGCGTATCGGTTCCAGCGTGGTAAATGCGCTTGGTGCCAGTCTACAGATTCCCGTAGTCGCTGCACAGGGCGAGGATTGGCGGCAAAAAGGCGTAGCACGCATAGCGAAGGCAACTGGTTTCCAACCAATTGAGCCTTTTTACGGTGCAGACCCTCACATTACTGCGCAAAAAAAGTGATGTAAGCAGGTCAACAACTCCTGAAAAGGACTTGACATTTTACAAGCGTAAGCGATACTTAAAGTGTAGTACTTTGTAAAACAGAAACACTCGTAGGAAGTTAAATGAAGCAGCATAGTGCTTTGTTCGTGCACAGTAGCGGTCATGCTACTGCTTTTGCATGTTATTGCAAAGCTTTCCCAGCGTTGCTGCAAGTACTAGAAACAAGAATAAGTAGATGATATTTTCAGATGATTCTCAAGCCACTCAAAATAACACGCGTAACGGGATAGCAACGCGCGGTCGATATGTACATACCGAAAATTCAGTGCGCCCTATCCTTCAGACGACAATCGACATGCTCACGGCACTCGAACCTGCACCATCAATTCCCGCTACAGTACAGTCGACACCGGCGGCCACAGCACCTCAAAAAACCAAGCGGAGCCTTTTCTCGGTTATTCTTGATACCACCGTCGAAGTCGATCGAGTCACTCGCCAGAGCGTTCAGGCCGTCAGGCACAGTTTCGAACCTCCACACATCTCCGCGATGCGTACCCATCGTCAAAAACTGCTGGTTCGCTGGTTTTATGCAGTTGGCTCGGTCTCATTCGCCGCCGCAATGGTGCTAGGCATCTACTCCTTCGCGCATGTCGGCACACCCAAGCAGGTAACGTCGACTGGTGTACTTGGCGCCCAAACCAATCCAAACGACGCGACACGCCTGAGCGAAACACCAGCCGAAACGAAGCCGACGGATGAAGACATTGCGACCTACCTTGTGACACCGGCTTATCCCCGTTATTTGCGCATACCAACTATTAACGTCACTACTCGTATCAGAAGGCTCGGCATCGACAGTAAAGGTGCTGTCGGCACACCAAACAATATCTATGATTCAGGTTGGTACGATGCCAGTGTAAAACCTGGTGACATGGACGGCGCCTCGGTCATCGAGGGACATGTTGCCGGTCCGACGCAGCACGGCGTCTTCTGGGATTTGAACAAGCTCGTGTATGGCGATACGATTCAGATTGAAAAAGGTTCTGGTGAAGTGGTGACGTATAAGGTGACGAAGACCGAAAAAGTACCAGCCGATCAGCTTAGCATGAGGAAGTATTTAAACTCTGAAGTACTTGGTAGAAATGATCTCAAACTTATCACAGCAGCGGGCAAGTACAATATCATAAATGGCGTCTATGACACTCGTTTAGTTGTCTACGCTCAACAACAATAGTAATTTATTTCGTTTGCGTGTAGGCCACTGCTCGGCGTATGATTATAAGTAAGGAAGCCGCCACTTGTTTTGGGAGACTCCTTACCTGTTAATTTATAGTTTTTAATTTATTTTTCTGCAAGACGCCCAGGTACTAATGAAGTGATAGTGATGTACCTCCGTTAATTTTGCAGCAACGAGAGTAGGAGATGATATGGTTCCAGCTATTATTTTAGCTATAGTTGGCCTTGGCGTTGGCTTTGGTGGCAGCACAGTTATGACCAAACGTAAGCTTGGCACTGCAGAAGACGCCGCCAAAAAAGAACTCGACAAGGCCAAAAAAGAAGCCGCCAAAGCAATCGAAACAGCCAAAGCAGAGGCCAGCGAAATCGCTGAAAACGCCCGCAGAGACGAGCAAAAACGTCGTAACGAAGTCAAGGATATCGAAAAGCGCCTGCTTGACCGTGAAGAATCACTCGACAAAAAACTCGACAGCCTCGACAAGCGCAGCGATGTATTGCGCAAAGCAGAAGACGAGGCCGAAGGTCTTAAAGATGAGATCCGCAGCATCCGCGTGAAGCAACAGGAGAAACTTGAGAAGATTGCTAAGCTCAAACAGAGTGAGGCAGCCGAAAAACTGATGCAGATGACCGAGCGCGATATCAAGAATGATCTCGTTGGTCTGGTTAATAAGTTACAGAATGAAGCCAAAGACAATGCCGAAGAGTTAGCAGCACTGACAATCGTGACCGCTATGGAACGTATGGCTAGTGAAGTCACCGCTGAGCGTACGGTATCGGCCATCAAGCTAACCGACGATGAGATGAAGGGCCGCATTATCGGCAAGGAAGGCCGTAATATTCAGGCAATCCAGCGTGCCACTGGTGTCGATATCATGGTCGATGACACGCCTGGCATGGTGATTCTTAGTTCGTTCGATCCTGTCCGCCGCGAAGTCGCCCGTGTCACCATGGAAATGCTCATGAAAGACGGTCGTATTCACCCAGGACGCATTGAAGAAGTCGTTGAAAAGGCTCAGGCCCAGGTCCAGAAAGAAGTCATGCACGCTGCTGAAGATGCCGCCCGTGAAGTCGGTATCATTGGTATTCCAAAAGAAGTGTTACAGCTTGTTGGTGAATTAAAATACCGCACAAGCTACGGCCAAAATGTCCTTAAACATTCAACAGAAATGGCACATATGGCCGGTATCATTGCTGAGCAGCTTGGTGCCAACGTCAAGACAGCGAAGTACGCTGCTCTTATTCATGACATGGGCAAAGCCTTGACGCACAAAATGGAAGGCAAGCACCACCACATCAGTGGTGAAATGGCCCGTAAATATGGCGTGCCAGAAGAAGTCGCATTGGCGGCCGAACAGCACCACGACGACGTCGAAGCTACATCCGTTGAAGCCCTAATTGTCCGTGTCGTTGACGCAATCAGTGCCTCACGCCCAGGAGCTCGTAATATCAGTGCTGAGAATTTTGCTGAGCGAATGCGCGACCTCGAAAACGTCGCCGTCGGGTTTGAAGGTGTCGAGAAGGCCTATGCCATCAGTGCAGGCCGTGAAGTCCGCATCTTCGTCAAACCAACCCAGATGGACGACCTCGGCGCCATCAAGCTAGCCCGCGACGTTGCCACCAAGATCGAAAGCACCATGCAGTATCCGGGTACAATCAAGGTGAACGTTATCCGTGAAACTCGCGCTATTGAATTTGCCAAATAGAACCCGTTATTGATTGACTTTCGCAAGAATAGGACTATAACGGAGTGTAGGTTTAAAAACAAAAATCTATCTTCGCATGTCAGAATATTCTCACCTATCTCCAACCGAACTTTTACTTGCCTATCAAGCCGATGGGGTCACGCCACAAGATAACCCGGAAGATAGTCCATTCTTGTCGGTACAAGGCGGCGGGATGGCCGGTATAACAGGGCTTGGGGCACTGAGTTTTTTCGAGAGCGAAGGCCTACTGCCTTATTTTAAGGGTATAGTCGGTATCTCAGTAGGTGCCGTTCATGCTGCGGCAGCAATGGGAGGACAGACTGATACGGCTCTTGAATTTCATCTGAGCGCACAGGAAATAGGCTTCATTAATAAGCGACGGTTTTGGCGGATGGTAGACCTCGGTATACTCCAGTCGTATATGGCAAAGGAACTGGACATCAACGCTATAATGAACCACCCTGCGCTCCTAGGCATCGGCTTGACTGACAGGCGCACCCAGGAGCCAGTTGCGGTAAATAGTAAGAACTTCCATCCGAAAGAACTGATCGGCCATTTGCGAAATGCAACAGAACTACCAATAGCAGCAGGCTGGACACGCAGTGATCACACTGATGGGGGAACGAGCTGGCCGACGACACCAGACCTTGCGCTACATTTGGGGGCTACGCACGTCATCGACATAAGCAATCATCCCTATAAGACCTGGAAGTACAACAAGTGGCCATCGATACCGGTGGATGCATGGAATACTTTGACGAGTGGGCGGATGAGTAACCTCGGCAAGTTCTGTAAGTTTGCACTCGACCAGACAGTCAGGATCACGAATGGGTTGCCTGACAACGTCGAAACCATTTATCCCAAGGCAGAAGGGGTGCTTCCTGGCACGTTCGAACAAAGACCAGAGATTCTCATGAACGGTTACTGGGCAGGTCAGCAAGCTGCGGTAGCAGCCCTCGGAATCGCTCGACCGCGTGTTTTTGACCTTGCTGCCTAATGCAAATAATTGCTTATTTAACCCTTCTCAGCTATAATCTCTATCTAGTCTGCGCTCCACTTATGGAGCACATAACGGGGATTGGCGCAGTTGGCTAGCGCGCGCGGTTTGGGACCGCGAGGTCGAAGGTTCGAGTCCTTTATCCCCGACCAATCACGAATTCATTCGATTCTACGAACCCATTCCAGGGTTCGTTTAATTTATGGGTAACTTCTGACCTCTGTTTTTTGCCTACACCCGTAAGTTTAACTGTGAAGTTCGAGAAGAACTTTCTTAGCAGTTCATCTAATACCTGCATATCGTGTGTTTTTGGCAATATAACACCTATGTTTTCAAAAAGTTCGAGATATTGCTTGTATGTAATAATTGCGGAGCCTAGTTGCTTCCGTGTGTTTACGAGTTTTGCATGGTCTTTTCTGATGATCACTAGCTCGCTCTCCACTTCATCTAGGTTATAGTGTTTGGCAAGTTTTGGGTTATCTCGCACTGTGGCCTTTGTACGCTCATATTCAGCCTCCTTATTGCCTACTTGCCGTGCAAAACTAGCAATGTCGCTATCGAGTGACTTAGCCTGCGTGTTGGCGTACTCACGAGCCTCGGCCGCGTAAGACACATAGTTACTTTCAGTAGTAAATAAGTGCTCCGAAAGGAATTTAACCGCATAGTCTAGTACTATCTTCGCTCTGACACTTTTATTTCTAAAGGAGCAACTCTCTGTCTCGCAACGATAGAAGTAGCGACTAGAAATTATCTTACCTGTAAATTTATCTTTTTTGACCGTAATGCCTGATGAGAATGCGTGGTCACAATAGCCACAGAGCACAACCCCACGCAATAGGTCGGCTTTTGGCGCACCACGTCGTTTCAGCATCATCGATGAAACTAGACTTGGGTCGTGTATATCTTTAATCTTATTAATCTTCAAGAAGTCATCGACACTTACTGCAGACTCAAAATCATAGTATTGTGTTAGGTCTGAGAAGCTCTTGCCGTACTTAAGCACGCCTGCGTATACAGGGTCTCGTAGCAATTTGCTAACAGTATCCTTATCCCACTTGAAACTTACAGGGTCTTTATTTTTTCTTCTAAGAGTGTATCCCTGCTTGTTGAGCCACTCTACAATATCTGGCTGTGACCAATCTTCGAGTCGCTTCTGGAAAGCTTGTTTTATGAGTACGAAGTTGTTGCCGTCAGGAAATAGGCGGCCGTCGGAAATATAATAGCCATGTTTCTGTTCGTCGAAGAATACGCCGTCCTCAGTCTTCCTGCGATTGCCCCGCGATACACTCTCACTCAAGTGCTCGGAGTATTGCTTAGACATGACGAATGAAATACCTAATAGCATCTTTCCCATAGGGCTGTTTTCAAAACTGAACGTAGCAAATCGGAGGCTCTTAATAACGCCTTTATCTATGAGGTCGATGATTTCACCAGCTTCTTTCATGTTCCGCGCGAGTCGGTCTGGGTGCCAGGCGATAATACCGCTGTATCGACCCGCTTTTATATCGTTGAGCATCTCACGAAACTTTGGTCTTATGTCTGGTTCTTTCGCGCTACCTTTCTCCTCGATTACCTTACTGACTTGTAGACCGTTTGGCTCAACTTCGCGCTTAACACAATCACTTATTTGGTCTGAAATACTACGCTCTTGTCGTTCCTCGCCCTTCGTTGATTTACGTGCGTATATAGCATAAACCACGCTCTTAATATCAATATCTCGCGAATCTCCACTGGCAAATGTTCCCCTCAGCATCGCAAGTAGTTCTTGCGTGGTCTTCTCTCCGTCCATTAGCATAAGTATATGCTATACAGGAGTTCGTGTAGTTATTAGCTAACAAATTACAACGTCACTTTGTTGCCATACTTATCTAAAACATAGTAATCAACAGGGCCAGTTTGGGGAAGGATAGCAATTTCTTTTAGTAAAAATGCTGATCTGGTGTGGTTGTTGGCCGATTTGTCGTTCTCTGGAAGTTTTGTAGGCATAAAAATAGCCCTCCGTTAAGGGCTATTTGCCTATTTAATGCAATTATACACTATTTATCGAAAAAGCTAAAGTTTAGTTTGATTTATATCTCCGATGTATGATAATAAGCTTCTTCTGCTCCTCTAGGAGTGTATGATCACTTGGACCATAACCATATTTAAAAAGCATTTCAGATGCCTTTAGGTCCCCTTGTATTGCTTTGATTATCGTACCTTTAATGATAGCTTCTATGGGCGTGCCTTCTACTTCAGTTCCCATTAGCGTGTACTTAATCTCTACACCTTCTAGAAATTCTTTAATGTAGCTAGACACATGCCTAGAGCCTTTAGGCTTACTTCCACGACGTACGTCATAGCCATTGCGGAACGGTTTTAGATTCTGCTCATTAGCCATAAATTCTCACAGTATTCTCGCAGTATTTATAAACAAAAGGCAACAAAGCTTCTGGCTAAGTTGCCTATATTTACTATAGCACTCCTTGTTCAAGTCATATGATAGAGGTATGCTTAGAAAGTCTTACGCTACAGTAGTATTTACTTGCACGAACTGTGTACGGTTTAGCCAATAAAATGGCATCCGTACAAAACCAGTAGGCTAAACCCTACTGTGGCGTAAGACACCTAAGTACGGGTGCCTTTTTTATTATGGAGACAATTATATGAGTGACGGAATGTGGTTACACGACGACATTAAACAACATAGAGACGCTAACCAACGCTTGAGGTATATTTTCTGGATAGTCGTAGGGGTGGCAGCTGTGGCATTAACCATTGCTCTGACTTCTTTTAATAGTCATGCTCAACACAATAAGCAGGTCGCGGCATTAGCAAAAGAGAAATCAAGCCTTGAAACTAACTATAAACAGTACCTCGCACTTAACCAAAAGGCCTCAACATTACCTTCAACTACCACAAAAACTAAAGATGAATGGGATACTTATTACGACGACATTGCTTCGCAGGTACAAACTATTCAGTCGTCCGTAAATGGAACGACGTATAACCAACCAACTTTAATTACCTTAAACTCTGATCTTGCTACAGCCCTAAATGATTCACTGAATTTTTATGCCCTAGGTAAGTCAGTAAGTGATATGAGTTTTCAAATCCAGACTGATATGAATGCAATCAGTAATGATAATTCGCAGATTACGATACAGTCAGGACTTGCAAATAACGGATGCAATATTGGGATATGTGACTATTCATATGTTACGACTGCTAAAACTAAACTT
The DNA here is from genome assembly GCA_038211855.1 of Saccharimonadales bacterium (SeqCode). Taxonomy (GTDB): domain Bacteria; phylum Patescibacteriota; class Saccharimonadia; order Saccharimonadales; family SZUA-47; genus JBBQVE01. The sequence goes on along the minus strand of JBBQVE010000004.1, from coordinate 58,477 downwards.
AATACTGATAAATCTCAGTTAGCTAAAGATCAAGATACGTTGAATGAACAGCAAAAACAGTCTATTGAATTAGCAAATACAATTAAGATTGATAATAATAAATTAAACAATGATGCTTTCAATCTATAAGTACAGGAATCTTAAAAATTACCAGACCATAAATAATAGAATGTAGCATAATAATTAATTTAACAGGGGTGAACACGGAATAGCGTTCCACTTGACAAGCCTTTTTTAACTAAATAATAGACGCCCACCTCTGTTAATCTCTTGCGTACAAGATACATTGTACGACGTAGCGTGCTTAATGAGTTAATATAGACGTATGACACAAGAAGAATTTGAACTTAGTTTACGCGAAATGTTTATGCCAAAAGATGGCGAAAAAGAGTACGAGCGAATAGAGACGGAAGCAGTGAATATTATTAAGGTTGCTATATTGGACACGACTCAGTATTGTGGCGGTACTTGGAATGACATAATTGCGGAAGAACGCTTCAAGCAATGGGAGTGGTTCCGTGATCAGCTTAATGCTTCACAATCAGCATAGTGTACCTCTAACCTCTAAACTGTAGTGTAAATACTCTCGATACAGCTTTTCCAGACTCTACCCCCTGCGAGCCATCTCATTTCTAATTAGGCGTAAACATTTACCTACCTGCAGTATTAGTTATTTGGACAATAAAAGTTTCAACAGCACAATTTAAAGAGTTAATAATATAAGAAATTACTTGATTATTGCGCTTATGTTATGCTTATGGTAAGAGCATGGAGTGGGTTGCAGTGAGCAGGGGAATCGTATATAATAAAAATGAAACAATAGCAAGAAGAGGTTGAAATGACTAATCAGAGGAAGATAGAAGCGATACTCGCATATTTCGCAAACTATACTGATACGAAGTACCTCGGAAAAGTAAAGCTGATGAAGCTTTTCTACAATCTTGATTTTACCCACACAAGGGAATACGGCATCCCCGTTACCTACGACACGTACTACAATCTAGAACACGGTCCAATACCTACAACGATTAAAGACTGGGCAGACACCTTTGAGTCAAAGTCCACAGGTCAAGTGTTTGAAGGTACAGTTAGCTGCGAACATCCTAAAGGCACAAAGATGTGCAGGTTTTTGCCAGCAAGAGGGTTTACCGACGACGACGCGAAGTTATTCAGCGAAACAGAGTTGAAGGTGCTGGAACAAGTCGCATCACAGTTTAAAAGGACTACCACTGAAGATATAGAGGCTGCTTCTCATTCGGAAGCCCCTTGGTCAGAAACCAAACTGAACGAGCAAATCCCGTACTACCTTGCAGCGCACGATAAGCGTGCCAAAGTATCGGAAGACGAAATCAAGTTGGCACTCTCTATCCTCTAGTGCTAAAATAGTAGACATGCTTTTCATGGGCTACGGGGACATATTCACTTACTTAGACCGACAGTATGTCTACCTCGCTATTATTGACCAGGTCCTTTATGCAGCGCTGATTGTAGGCCCACAGCAAGCGCGTGAGGTGATTACAGCGCGTGCTGGCAGCGTAAAAAAAGACGGCGTGCTGGAGACGCGAGCTAAGCCGATGTTTTGTTTCGTAGAGCTTCAGACGACTGGGTATGAACAACACATTGCATCACTGGCCCGAACCGACGACGACAAAAATCCTGGGCAAGTTATGCATGGTGAAGATGACAAACTTTGTCACGAAGACTTAGTAGAGATGCAACAGGAGATAGTTAACGGAAACGTGCCAGGCGTCCTAAAGGACCAAATTCGGACGATAGAGTTGGCCGAGCGTACCGAACAGACCGCCCCTGCCAACGACTAGGGCTGCTCTCGGCGATGTCTTAAAAGACCAGATTGTCTACTGGTGCAGACTGTCGTTGCTCTGTGTGGCGTATCTTCTCTAGTAATAGCTGCGACGACTCAGGCTCAGCAACGATGTACCTAAACAGTTCAAGTAACATCCGTGCATCTCGACCAATGAAAGCGCCGTCCAAAAGGGCGGCTTTTTCATTAAGACGACGGATACCACAAATTTATGGGCGCAGTGGGGCTAGCGACAGACGTGACCGATAAAGTAAACGCTGTTGAAGCACTCACACGGCTGAACGATTCTATGGTTGGGCAGGAACTCAAAATGATTTCCCTAAAAGTAGAAAATGAAAAGCTCAAAAAGCAACTTGCGAAACTAAGATAGTTAAAAAGTTTTGCTATGATACGTAGCACGTGAAGTATATCGAAAAGTCTATAGTTAGCAAGTTAAGCAAATGGTCAAAAGATCTGCTTTGGTTCGCTTGGCAGCAGGCTTTGTCTAGTATTTTTGCTATCGGAATTTTTAGCGGATTAATCATAACACGTTACGTTCATCTGGGTTTACCGCGCTATGACGTCATGCTGATCTGGTGTCTGATCCTGCAGATTGCCATGGTGTGGAGCAAGCTCGAGTCATATGATGAGCTAAAAGTCATCTGTGTCTTTCACCTCATCGGCCTCTGCCTGGAAATCTTCAAAGTACATTTTGGTTCATGGTCGTATCCGGACGCTGGACACGCCCGTATCGCCGGCGTACCACTCTACAGTGGGTTTATGTATGCAGCCATCGCCAGTTATATGTGTCAGGCCTGGCGGCGCTTCAAACTTGAAGTAGATTACGTACCTATGGCGCCAACGATGGTGGTTGCTGTGCTCATTTACGCGAACTTTTATACCAATCACTGGTTGCCAGATTTCAGATGGATTTTGGTATTGGCCGCTCTCATTCTTTTGCGTAAAACTTGGGTACGATTTTATGTTCGAGGTAATAAATATCATATGCATTTATCGGTGTCATTCCTACTCATCGGCTTCTTCATCTGGGTCGCTGAAAATGTCGGTACTTTTATTGGTGCATGGCGCTATCCAAGTCAAACGAATAGTTGGCATATCGTACACGGCAGCAAAGTCGGTTCGTGGTCAATTCTCATTATATTTAGTTTTATGTTGATTCTCTGGCTGAAGTCCGAAAAGAAATCGCTTTCGAGTTAGAGTACAATAAGCTCATGTTTTCTATCTTAGCCGCACTTGCTGGCATGGCTATATTGCTTTTCATCGCTGAAATCCTGTGGCACCGCAAATACATGAGCGGCGAGTACGCGCGTAAGTTTGTGCATATTCTTGGCGGGACATTTGTGGCATTCTGGCCATTTTTTTTGAGCTTTCGTACGATTGAGATCATTGCAGCTGGTTCGGTAGTGGTGTGGCTCCTCACGAGAACCATGCACATTTCTTATGCTCTACATGACATTAACCGGCCGACGATTGGCGAGCTTTTGTATCCGATCAGTGTTCTGCTAGTGGCGTTAATTGCCAAAGACCACTGGATCTTTATGGTCAGTATATTATTTTTGGCCTTGGCTGATGGTATGGCAGCCATCATCGGTAAGAAGTATGCGACCAAGCAGACAACGTACAAAGTCTATGGCGGCAAAAAGAGCCTGCAGGGCAGTACTGCCTATCTCGTCTGTGCCTATATTGTATTGATTATCGGCATGACAGTTGGCGGTCGAACGGTGATTATGCACTCGCCACTCCTCACTCTCGTGTGGCTGCCGATTGTGACCGTTTTTGCGGAAAACATCTCACCATTTGGAACCGACAACTTAACAATTCCGCTTATTGTCGTCTTCGTTTTGAATTTTGCGATGACGATGACCCTACTTTAAAGACGTTAAACTCTTCTTGGAGTGGGCGCGCAAAGCGTTAATAATGACGGTCACATCAACCAGCTCCTGTACGGCGGCGCCGACCGACGGTTTAAACTTGCCGGTTGAGAAGATCACCATCAGGACAACACTCATACCAATACCGATGAGTATGCTCTGGCGGGCAATGAAGACCGTGCGCTTGGCAATCGCAACTGCCTCGCCTACGCGCGAAAGGTCATCTCGCAAAATGACGATGTCGGCAGTTTCACTGGCAGCGGTCGAGCCACGGGCGCCAAGAGCGATGCCTACATCAGATGCTGTCAGAACCGGTGCGTCATTGACGCCGTCACCAACGAAGGCCACCGGGCGGTGTTCTAGGCTTTCGATTTTCTGCAACTTATCACCCGGCAATGCTTCGGCCTCAAATTCGGTGATACCAAGTTCTTTGGCAACCTGTGCTGCAACTTGCTTATTGTCGCCTGTCACCATCAGGATGTGCTTGACGCCGAGCTTCTTTAAGAGCTTCAGGACGCCCTTACTCTCCGGACGAATCTCATCCACGAACTCCAGGTAACCAGCCAAGCTGTTTTGAATCACCACATAGGCATGGGTACCAGCAAGATCCTCTTTGGGAACGACGATGTCGAATTGATTCAAGTAGCGTGCCGTACCGACGCGCACGATTTTGCCTTGTACGGTTGCCGTAAGTCCACCACCACTGGTTTCTTTACTGTTTTTGGCCTTCGGAACTTTCGCGTTATGTTTTTCGGCGTATGTTGTAACGGCTCGAGCCAAGATATGATTCGAACCAGCTTCTACGGCTGCTGCGTAGCTGATGACGTCGTCTTTCTTAAATTTTCCATAAGTTTTAACGCTGATCACCGAAGGCGTTCCGAGCGTGAGCGTGCCAGTCTTATCAAAGGCAATTGTCTGCGCGGCGGCCAGTTTTTCGAGTCCAGCACCAGTTTTTACAATGACACCAGCCCGGGCTGCGCGGCTCATGCCGCTGACAATGGCAATTGGCGCACCAAGCAGGAGGGGGCATGGCGTTGCAACAACAAGGACTTCTAGGAACCGTACTGGCTGGCCGGAAGCAGCCCAGGCAACACCTGCCAAAAAGAACGACAGAACAGTAAATGGAATACTGTATTTATCTGCTAATCGTACGAACGGCGATGGTGTATTCTGCGCAATCTTCACTAGTTTTATAATCTGTTGGTATTGGCTATTACTGGCAGTCTGCAGGGCGCGGACAGTCAAAGTACCTTCCATATTTATGGAACCACTCAATAACTGATCGCCCTCGCTTTTTTCGATTGGCAAACTTTCGCCGGTCAGCGAGGCTTCGTCGACACTCGATGTGCCCTCAGTCACCTCGGCATCAACTGGCACCACTTCGCCAGCTTTAATAAGTAACTTATCGCCAACGCTAATCTTTGACACTTCAATGTCTGTCTCAGTCTGCCCCTTCAGAAGATGCGCGATGACCGGTGCGTGCGCAAGAAGGCTGGATAGCTCGATACCAGCTCGTGTATCAGCGTAGTCTTCGAGCGCTTCGCCGCCCGTCAGCATCAAGCAAATAATGATACCAGCCCAATATTCATGAAGCAGCACAGATGTAATGATTGCCGTCACCGCCAGAATGTCCACCCCATATTTACCGTCGCGTAAAGTCTGTAGCATACCTGCTAGTAGAGGGAGCGTAGAAACGAGGGCTGTTATGCCAAGTATCAGATGTGCCCACTTATCGAGACCTCCCAAATCAAGCGGTAGGGCTATGAGGACGGCAACGCTGACCAAAAAGACGTGCGGATAGGCTCTAATAGCCTTAAGAAATTTTCTCATACTTTTTCTCCAATTCTTATCTGTTAGTATAGCGTAAAAACGTAAACAGGTATACTAGGTATATATGAAAGAACGTTTACTGGTAGGAGACCGAGCACCTGACTTTTCCGTCAAAGACGTGAATGGCCATAAAGTGAGCCTCAGCGATTATAGGCGCTGCAAGGTGCTGGTCGTTTTTTTGCGCTATGCCGGCTGTCCTTGGTGTAATTTAGCAATCCATCGTTTGACGCTGGAATATCCGCTTCTCAAAAAAAGTGGCTGTGAGGTGATAGCCTTCGTACAGTCTGATTCCGAACATATCATTGCGAATATCTACGAGCGCCATGCCAAAAAACCGCTATTTCCAATCATAGCTGATTCAGCCATGACGGTGTACGACAAGTATCATGTCCAAACCTCCAAGATTGCATTTGCAAAAAGCATTACGCACATACCGTCGTGGGTGCATGCTGTCAAACAGCATGGCTTTAAGCAGACCAAAATTGATGGTGAATTCTTTTTGGTACCAGCGACGTTTTTGATCGACGGCCGCAAAAAGAAAGTACTGAAAGCCAAATACGGCACCAGTTTTTATGAGCACGAAACCTTTACGGATATCTATGAAAAGCTGACATTCACCGGCTAATCTGCAGAATAAAGTTGTGCGATGTCTGGACCAGAAGTACCATCATCATACGTCTGCACATCCGTACTGGTCATTTTCCAAGCATCAAGTAAGGGCTGCACGACACGCCATGATTCGATGATTTCACCGGCTGTTGCAAACAAAGTGTGATCACCACGAATGGCGTCGACCAAGACGCGCTCATAAGCAGTCGGTGTGTAAGTCCCCGAAAACGCACTCTTATATTCAAACTCCATTTCGACTGGTTGGACTTCATTATCGAAGCCAGGTTTTTTGATTCTCAGTGATAGTTCGAGGCTTTCGTTTGGCTGCAGGCGGAACGTCAGAACGTTATGTTCCTGTGTACCAGTCGTTGGCTTAAAGACGATATTCACTTCACTTAGCTTGGCGGTTAATGCCTTACCAGTACGCACGATCATTGGAACACCATGCCAGCGTTCGTTTTCGATGTACATACGTAGAGCAAGATAGGTCTCGACTGTGCTGCCGGGATTGTTGACCTCAGCACGATAGCTTTTGTATTGTCCGCGGAGGCTATCTTTGTGAATGTCTGCAGACGGAATCGCCTGCATCTGTTTCATGAGCGCTAGTTTATTCTCGTGGATCGTGTCACTATTTACGACCTCCGGCTGCTCCATCGTGACCAGCGCGAGTACTTGCAATAAGTGGCTTTGAATGAGATCGCGCAGTGCCCCGGTTTGTTCATAGAAATTTACACGACCTTCGATGCCAAGTTTTTCATTAGCGAGCACTTCAATATAATCGACGTGTGCGGTATTCCAGAGTGGCTCAAATATTGGATTGTTGAAGCGCACAGCCAAAATATTCTGGACAGTTTCTTTCGCGAGGTAGTGATCGATACGAAAGACTTGGTCTTCACCAAAATGTTTTGAAGTGGTGTCAATGAGTTCACGGGCAGAAGTGAGGTCGAAGCCGAATGGTTTTTCGATAAGCAATCGCGTGCTGGCAGCACCATGCGGACAGCTGGCATTTAAACCATGTTGCCCGAGAAAAGTGATAATCGGTTGGGCCGTGGTCGGTGGGATCGACAAATAATAGAGTCGATTCATATGTACCTGATGCTCATCTTCGAGTTTGTTTAAGTCAATTAGCAAAGCGTCATATTCTTCGGGCTTCGTCACGTCCATGTGTCGGATTTTTAGTTTATCCCGCAGTTTGTTAACGGTAACTGGATCACACGTGCCATCGACTTTGTTGACGCAAAGTTCCACGGTCGAGAGGAGTTCATCGAGCGCGAGTTCGCCGCGAGTCACCCCTATGATTTCGGTTTTTTCGTGCAGCAGATTCTGTTCAACTAAGTGGTATAAAGAAGGCAACAAATAGCGCTTAGAAAGATCACCGGTGATACCGAAAATAACCAGAATCGTTGGCTCCACTATTTCACCCACACTGTCTTGATATTAACGAATTCTTTGATGCCATAGTGGGATAATTCGCGGCCATAACCGGATTTTTTGACACCACCAAAGGGCAGCCGCGGATCAGATTTTACTTGGCTATTAATGAAAACTGAGCCAGACTCAATGCGCTCAGCGAGTGCTTTGCCTTTTTCGACATCAGCTGTAAAAATTGTGGAGCCGAGTCCGTAGTCACAATCATTTGCAACCATGACTGCTTCATCGGCATCTTTCACGACGATGACTGGCAGCGCAGGACCAAAGACTTCTTCGTCGTAGACGGGCATCCCCTTTTTAACACCAGTCAAGACAGCTGGCAGATAGAAATAGCCTTTCTTGCCTTGTCGTGTGCCGCCGCACAGCAGTGTGGCACCTTTTGCCACCGAGTCATTCACTTGCCTGGTGACATCATCAAGCTGTTGTTTACTAGCGAGTGGTCCGACGTTTGTTGCGGCATCGAGCGGATCGCCAACAACGAGTTTTTCGACGGCTGCTTTTAGTTTTGCACTAAACACCTTCGCCACTGGCGCTTCGACGATAAAGCGCTTGGCGGCAATACAGCTTTGGCCGGCATTGGCCTGCAAGCGTGCTAAAACTGCGCTCTCTGCTGCTGCATCGATGTCGGCGTCAGCCAGAATAATAAATGGATCGCTGCCGCCCAGTTCCAAGACAGTTTTTTTGATTTCTTCACCAGCGGTTTTTGCAACTTGGCTACCGGCGTATTCGCTGCCGGTGATCGTTACGGCTTTGACGCGTGGATCGCGGATAATGGCTTCGACTTTGGCAGATCCAATGGCAAGGTTCGAGAACGTGCCTTCGGCAAAACCGGCTTCAGTTAGAACATCTTCAATTAGGGCAGCGCTCATTTGCACATTTGAAGCATGCTTCAACACACCGACGTTACCTGCCATTAGGGCAGGAGCCACAAAGCGGAAGACCTGCCAGAAAGGGAAGTTCCATGGCATGACGGCCAGTACGATGCCAATCGGATCAAACCGCACAAAGCTTTCGCTACCGTCAGTGACAATGACCTCTGGCTTTAAGAAATCAGCAGCGTTGTCCGCATAGTAGTCGCACGTTAGCGCGCATTTTTCGACTTCAGCTTCGCCAGCAGCACGAGTTTTGCCGACTTCCAAACTCATAGTATGAGCAATCTCTGATTTTCTTGTACGTAAGATCTGGGCGGCTTTTTTCATCTTAATCGCTCGCTCGGCAATCGGTACCGTGCGCCACATTTCGAAAGTAGCTTGAGACTTCGCAAGTTGAGCTTCTATCTGTTCGGCGGATAGTTCGGCAAAATTCTGAATGATTTCCTCGGTTGCTGGATTGACTGATTGCAGTGCCACGTTAAGCCTCCTTGGTACGTGCTTTAAGATTGACGCTCGTTAAAGTCTGATTTTCACTATAGTCGATGGGCAATTCAATAATATGGACACCTGGTTTTTGCAGAGCAGCTTCAAGGGTTGGTTTGAAGTCGGCACTCGCGGCAATTCGATAGCCTGTTGCCCCAAAGCTCTCGGCTAATTTCACAAAATCAGGGTTACCAAAACTTAGACCAAAATCTTGCAGTCCCATACTGGCCTGTTTCCATTTGATCATACCAAAGCCATTATCGTTGACGATGACAACGACCAGATCGAGCTGCAAACGAACTGCCGTTTCGAGGTCAGCAATGTTCATCATAATGCCACCGTCACCGGCAACGACCACGACTTTTTTTTCTGGATTATGCAGTTTGGCCGCCATACCAACGGGTAGGCCGGCACCCATCGTAGCCAGCGCGTTATCAAGCAAGACGGTGTTTTGTTCGTATGCTGGGTAGTTGCGTGCAATCCAGATTTTGTACATGCCATTATCGAGGCTCAGGATGCCGTCACGGGGGACCGCTGCCCGTAAGTCTTGCACGAAGCGTTGTGGTTTGATTGGAAAACTGTCGCTATCTGCTTGATTGAGAGTGTCGGCCAACTGTTTTTGTTTGCTGACAAAGAAGGCTTCAAACTTCCAATGTGATTGTGGGTCGACCGCCTCGCTGAGTGCCCACAAGGAATGCGAAATATCACCGATAACTTCGATGTCGGGTATATAGACACTGTCGATTTCAGCTGGATAAAAGTTCAAATGAACAATCTTCTGGGTAGGTCCGGCAATGACGGGCGGCTTCTCAGTAATGTCATGACCAAGCATCAAGATAAGGTCGGCGTTTTTTAAAGCCCCATGCACAAAATCATCGCTACTCAGCGCAGTCGTACCGAGGTATAAGTCCGACGCCTCATCTTCGACGCCTTTACCCATTTGTGTCGAGACGAATGGAATGCCGGTTTTCTCGATAAAGCTCTTGAGCTGTTTACCGATTAATTTGCGGTTGGCACCAGCAGCTATGACGACTACAGGCGACACAGCAGATTTAACAGCTTCAATAAGTGTTTGAAGGCTTTTTTCATCTGGCACTGGGCGTCGAGTCTTCTGCCACACAATCGGTTGGCTGTCACTTTCTTCTTCGGCGACGTCCTCCGGAAGCTCAATATGAACAGCGCCAGGGCGTTCACTTTCGGCACAGCGGATGGCTTGGTAGACGCTTGCCGGAATTCGGTCGGCGCTGACGATTGTTTCAGCCAATTTGGTAATCGGCTTCATCATACCGACGACATCAACGATCTGAAACTTACCCTGCTTACTTTTTTTGATCGGTTTTTGTCCGGTAATCACGAGCAGAGGCATACCGCCGAGTTGGGCGTAGGCAACGCCCGTCACCAGGTTTGTGGCGCCTGGTCCGAGCGTAGAAAGCGCCACGCCGGTCCGACCGGTGAGTCGACCGAGGGTTGCAGCCATAAAGACTGCCGCCTGCTCATCACGCGTCGTTACAAGTGTAATTGTCGATGCACGTACTGCTTCAACAAAGGCCAGATTTTCTTCACCCGGCACACCAAAAATGTGCATGATGCCAGCAGCTTCAAGTGATTTGACGAATAGTTGTGCAGCTTTCAAGTAAAGACTCCCTCTGTGTGTTTATGACTTATTGATTTGATGGCCACCAAATTTGTTGCGCATGGCTGCCAACATCTTGGTGGCGAAGTTCACATCGCCTGTTTGTGAAGCTAGGCGCACATCGAACGCTGTCTGAATTGCCGGCAAGGCGATGCCTTTTTCTTTGGCGACTTCTAACGTCCAGCGCGCTTCTCCAGATTCAGCAACAAAGCCATCAATCCCTTCCAGCTCCGGATTTTCCGCCACGGCGGCTTGGGCAAGTTCGTTGAGCCACGATGTCACCACACTATGGTGCTGCCAGACTTCCCCGGCAGCTGCCAGATCAAGTCCTTCGTAAGGACCTTCTTTGAGCATGCGATAGCCTTCTGCCAAAGATTCCATCATGCCATATTCTATCGCGTTATGGACCATTTTTGTGTAGTGACCAGCGCCGCTTGGGCCAAAATAATTATAAGCACCTGAGGGCAAGGCAAGCGTTTTTAGAACTGGTTCAACGCTATCATAGGCGGCTTTATCACCGCCAGCCATCATCGAAAAGCCATTCTGGTAACCCCAGACGCCGCCGCTCGTACCGACATCGACGAGTTGGACGCCAGCTGCTGCAGTTTTGACTGATCGTTCTTTGGTGTGTCGAAAATCTGAGTTGCCACCATCAATAATCACACTGCCTGCGGGTAGAATTGCTAACCAGCTTTCAAGAGATTGATCAACATATTCCGAGGGAATCATCAGCCAGATCGTTGCCGGCTGTCCAGCAAACGCGTCAACAACTGCCTGTTCATTGGCTGCAGCCGACGCACCATAGCCAACAGCTGTTTGGATTGCTTCTACAGACTGGTCGTAAGCAATAACTTCATGCTCACCCTCAGCAAGTTTGCGTACAATCTGCATGCCCATTTTCCCAAGGCCAATAATAGCTATTTTCATGATTATTCTCCAATCTGATCGTTAAAGATGGTTACTTTTGAGACTTGTTTGATAATTTGAGCCGGTTGCTCGATGAGTGGCAGGTCCTTCTTTAGATTTTCGAGTGCCGTCAGCTTTGACTCACCCATCGCGCAGACGACAATTTCATCGAGATGACTGATTGCCAGAGGCGTCATCGTCAGACGAATAAAAGGACCTGCTTCATAACCTTCAACAAGGTTTGTGCTAGTGACGGATGTGCTGCCTGGTAGATTACCAGCAATATGACCGTCAGGGCCCATGCCAAAGAATCCCAAGCTAAAATCGGCCTGTTCCATGAGTTGCTTGACGGTATCACCATAACGAATGGTAGTTTCGTCTTGTGATTCACCGCCGAGCACCGGCATCACTTGTGCGCCACTCAAATCGAATCCCGCTTCATTTAATTGTTGCCAATTTGAGTCAGGATGTCCGACTGGTCCAAAACGTTCGTCGGTCAAAGTCACCATCAGATTGTGCAGGTCTTTGCCAAGTAACTCCTTGCTCACAGCGGCATCAATTGCAATACCAGAACCACCGGTCACAAGCCACAGCACACGCTTGTCTTCGCCAAGAGCCTCTAAAATAGTCTTGGTCAGATACTCGATAACAGGCGCAGTCGAAGCAATTTTCTTAAAAGTCATATGCTTATTGTACAGCCAGAGGCGAACTCTTTGAAACTTCTCATCCTAGCTGAAGGCTAACAGAATGGCCCCTGCGGCAATCAAACCAAAAGAAAGTAATTTAGCGCGAGTGAGCTTTTCTTTGAGCAATAGAATGCCGAGTACTGATCCAATTAACACGTTACTTGAGCGGACGGAAGACACGTACGCTAAAGGACCAGCACCAACTGCTAAGAGATATGTCGTATAACTTGCTCCCTGCAGGGAACCGATGATACTGAGTTCACGTATCGATTTCCGAAGTTTACCAAACTCATTAATTTTGAGTAAATATATGGTCAGGTACAGTGCAATCACCGCACCGATTGTGCTGGTGAAGCTATAAAATACCGCGTCAGAAGCTCGTATAGCAATCTTGTCGAGGACACCTGCTGCAGTAACCAGCACAACGGCAAAAAGCATGTAGCGGCTTGCCTTGTTTTCACGGAATGGTTTTAGTGGATGGTGCAGCGATCTCCCTTTGAGTCCCAGCGCGTATACCCCCAAGAGTGTCATGAAGATACCAACTATACCGAGGGCGGATGGTGTTTCGCCTAATGTCAGCCAAGCGGGCAAGAGCGAGAACGCAGGCCATAAACTCTGGATTGGTAAAACACTTGAAAGTTCAGCGCGTTTTATTGATTGCAAATACAAGTAAGCGTTTAAAGGGTAGAAACCAATGCTTGTGGCAATCAGTGGAAGCCAAAATTTGTATCCCAGAAGGAAAGGGTTAAAGTAATGGCCGTGCAACAGGAGGGCGATGCCGATGGCAGGCAGTGAAAGAAGTTGTACGGCAAAGGCAATCGTAAAGTGATTTAGTTTGCCTGTGAGTTGTTTTTCATTGGTGCGACGCGTGGCCGCAAAGAGTGCGCTAAACAGCGCATATAGTATCCACATAATGGACTTTCTTGTTAGGTTTGATTCAAATAGAATGAAGAGTAGGAGGCACTTTTACCGTGGTCAGTCCTGAATTGGAGAGGATCAGACCGATGTATGTAATTACATTTTAGCATAAGTGTTATAAAAAGTCAAATTAACATGCGAATCAGTCGCGCACGTGGGTGTAATGCAAAAGTAACTCAACTAAAAAATCCCTCTTTGCAGGGGGATTTTTTTGTTGGGGCGAACTATGGGGATCGAACCCACGACCTCCGGAACCACAACCCGGCGCTCTAACCAACTGAGCTAAGTTCGCCATAAATAACAGATTGGATTATACCTTTTACATCCGTTTTTTACAACTCTATAACGTCGGTCAGGCCATAGGTATGTTCGGGAAAATCTAATTCAGTTCGATAAATGGCAAGTTGCGCCAGAACATCAAGCTCATCAACGCGACTACGGTATAGAGTAATGAATTCAGTGCTCGTCATACCAGTCATCTTTGGCTGAATATTTATGATATCTAACATAATCTGTTTATGACGTATATCCTTAATAATCGTGGCTGCACCGAGCTCACGCGAGCGGTCTAGTCGTAGTGCATCATGAGCAGTACGGCCAACTAGACTAGCTTCCGCGTAGCGGACATAGTGCTCGTCGTAGTTTTTGAATCGATTGGATTTTGAAGGCATCTTCATATTATATAATAATTATTACGCATATACAATTTATGTTTAATCTGGCCTTATACCTTAGTACAAAACGTCAGCCTTGTCAGTAAGAATTGTTGAAATTAAAAAAACGCCGCAGTGAGCGACGTTTTTTAAATGCTAAAAATGAACTAGACTTTTGCGGTTGAATCCGTGACTTTCATTCCGAAGCCGATGCCAAGAATAGCCACAGCTAAACCAAGGTGCAAGAAGTTATCGGCCATATTGACATGAAAAATTCCTAAGACCGTATCCTTCTGGATAAAGCCGATGACTGTGACTAATGCATACACTGCGCCAAAGACTCTAAAGTACATCTGAGCGTATTTCTCAGACGAGTAACCACCGGCAAGTGCAGCGACGCCTGAGAGAATATGGATAGCATTATGAATGCCTCCGACCATGAATAAGCCTAACAAATAGCGCATGCCATCACTATGGAGTGGCGAAAATGTCGGCACAAAGCCTAAGATACCTACCAATAAGAATACCGCACCGAACAGCAGAGCTAATTTCTTGTACATGACGTACCTCCTTGTTTAACACCAAGCTAAATGCTTATGCTACTGTTATAGTACTACCAGACAAGCAAATGACAAAAAAATAAATATAAGCTAACCTTGTTAAGTAAACTATTTGACAGAAGGGCACTATGAAAACTGCACAGTACCTCTTGAAAAGTGCCTGGAAGATTGAAGGGCCGCTGCTTGTAACTTCTACATCAATTATGAAAGTTACTGACTGGCCACTATGGTGGCCAGGTCTTGAAGTGGTGCAAAACGTCGTAGAAAAACCAGCAATTGTTGGTAGTACAGCGAAGATGACTTGGAAGGCCGCAACTGGGTATAAAATAAATATCTACCTGACTGCAACAGATTACAGAAACGGAAAAGATATTACATTCTCGTCAGAAGGTGATTTAAAAGGTACGGGAAAATGGTTGTTTGAAGCAAAGAGCCCAAACGTAACTAAAATAGAGATGACGTGGGAAGTTGCAACCACAAAACCGTGGATGACGGTCCTCTCGCCGCTGCTACGACCTTTCTTCATCTATAACCACCGCAAATTAATGCGTGATGGTGAAACCGGCCTCAACAAATTCCTACAAAAAGCTTAAACTATTTGCCGACAGATAATTTGACTTCGGGCGGTAGATCTTCGATCAAGACATTGAGATGTTTTGTTTGAGTCGAATCCGTTGGACTTGTGATAACAGGGAGATCTGGACTGCAGTCAGAGGATGTTATAATTGGTTTTTTGACATCCTTGACCGGCGCGTCAATTGATCCTAGATAGTTTGGTATCGACGTACTTAAGGCAACGACAAGACCAAAGCCGGCAATACCGCTCAGGGCACGAACGGCTTTTCTGTTTGGTTTGTGTTGCAGGACCTCACCACCTCGCTTAGCGACTGCTTGTCGGTAGGTGAGGATTTTTAGTTTGTCGAGCGTCGTGGCAGTGCCATCTTCAAGCGCTTGATTCATCTCGGCTGAAGGAACTTTGACGGTACCTACTTTTCGGCGCTGACGACGAACTCGTGAGGCCGCGAGTATAGCAGAGGTCAGAAGCGTAAGAGAACCGACTCCAATTGGATTGGCGACATGTTCCGGACCCACAACAGTGTAGTTTTTGAGGATTGATTGTGTCGCGACAACACAGACTTCGCTGAGCGGTTGATTGTTTACTACGACTGTAGCGGGACCACCTTTTTCAGGATTCGTTGTCGTTACAATTACGACCGGAGTATTCATCAGACCATCTGTACCACGAACTATCGTTTTTGCCTGTGACTGGACAGCAGTGTGGTCGACGGCGCCTGATAATGAAGCATTTAGATGTGAAACATCAGTAAAATTGTTCTGCCGAGCCAGATTAAACATCGCCGAGTATTGCGTAAAATTATATGGAAGCGATACCGTATCAGAATAGATTGGGACTGAAGGCGGAAGCTGCTTTGCCCACACAGGTTAAATGTAGTACTGATCTCTGATTTTCGAAAGTAGTTGACTATTATCTGGGCCATGAATCGCGCTCGAGACAGTGAATGTGTTTAGCTGCATCGTCTCATGCTCACCCTTGCTATCAAGCGTTTTGGTCGTGTAGCTCGCGTTTGTATAATTCGAAAAGCTTATGGCACTTGTCGACGGGTTGTATATAACGACATTTGCTAAAAGTGAACTATTGGACCCAGTCGTCATTTCTTTGATAGCTTTTGCCACCGTATCACCTATTTCTGTGGCATCTGTCGCACTATGGAGCGGCAGAATCTCGCGCGCAGTTAAGTGTACCTGGACTCTTCTCGCTGTGTACTTGCCATTTGCCACTGGCGTCGACACTGGGATCAGACCCGATAAAGTTATACTCAGTTGCATCGACTCGTTTATAGCCGTCAGCAGATATCAGTGGTGCATCGGTATGTGTAGCTATTTGTTCCATGCCCACAGCAACAGCAGTCATAATAATTGGTATCGTAGCAGCTGCTGTGGCAGACATATCGAGTTTGTAGGCAAACTCATCGGTTTCTCTGAGAGAATATTCAGCTGACATTATTTGACTCCAAAGCTGACACGAACTTTGTTATACAATTTTTCGACATGGTTTAGTGGCGTATCATTTGGCCCAGGGGCATGAATAATATATTTTGCTCCGAATGTTTGAGCATCGGTCCTTGTAAGCTGAATCAGATCCATCCAGTTATATCCTTTGGTATCTATGAAATAGCTGGCGTTACCTTTTATGGGTGTTTCAAGTAAGACCCGAGGAACCTCACCAGGTATATTGACGACAATGAGATACCACGGCATCGGTGACCAGTTTGGCCTCAGTGAACGGAACGTGGAGATGGCCTCGTCACCGTACACTGCCGTGAGTTTATCGAGAACCTTCACAAAGTCTGTAATTCGGGCCTCTTCTACCACATAGTCGCCTCGGCTACTCGCGACCGCCTTCGTGATGTCATCAAGGATGTTGTCCTCGGTCATATTATCTTTCGAGATTTCGACCATGGCCATGCGTTCTTCGGGACTGATCGATTTTGCTTCAAAAGGGACGATGGCGAGTTCAGCGGCATCTGCAAAAGGGCCTTCATCAACGGTGTTTACGAAATGTTCAAGGAGGTCGTCGTTTTCTTTAAAGTAGAGGTTTGCAAAGTCGCCAAGTGGTTTGAGGTCACCGTAATTCATCTGTTTGAGTGATCCGGTCTCATGGAGTTCTTTGAGCGTATTTAGAGCGCTAAAAAGGCTTGGTTTTACATTTCTACCACCAAGTTTACGGATAGTTTCATTCATTTGAGCCACTGTCGCCATACTCGCTTTCATGTCGAGGATGTTCTGATGCGTGAGAGTACCAAGCGAGATACCGGCCAAGTAGTGAGCTTCGTCGTCTCGAAACAACGTATTGCCTGAACCATTATCAGGAATGTTGATGATTTTCTGTTTGAGCCACGGTCCTTTACGTTCTGTTGCATCAACCTGATAGGTTCGACTGCGCATTACGTCAGAAGAAGCCCAGTACTTTTTCTCTTCCGTTTCAATGCTGCCTAAAAAGCCTTCAATCATCGACTTTTTCTCAGTCTGTTTGGCGGCTTCATCGGCACGTCGTTTGGCATCTCGGTAGGGAGTTCGGGTGTGGGGTGATAGCAAGGAATTTAGCGGTGAGTTACCCCTCACTTCAATCGAACGCGCCAAAGCTCTGGCGGCGATGTCAGATGTAAATGCCTCAACAGTCATAGCTTTTTCTGTCGATAAGTCCTCATGTGCTGCTACGGCGTGGGGCAAAGCTTCAAGAGCAGTTGCGAGCCATGTGCCAGTTTCAACCAGCTTTTCTTCATCTGCAATGTCTGGTATCTGCCCAGATAAATCAGTAATCAACTCTCGAAGAGCCTCGGGATCAATCTCAAGTCCGAATAAGGGGTCACTCCGTTAGACATGTTTACCATAGGTTTGATAGTATAACATATTAATTAAATAAATACAAAAATGTCTCTTGTAATCATCACGGACTCATTAAATATAATTTAGTATTCTATCTCTGATGAATATAAGGCGCGGCGCGGGTATGCCGGGTAGAGGTCACTAATTCTTTCAGTGCCGCAGTAATTGCTGTACGGCTAATCGTATCGATCGCCCCATTTGCTAGCGTCGAAAGCTCGTACTTATTGCTCGGTTTGTTTGTCATAACTGGTGAACGAAGCACTGTATAGTCGAGCGAGCTCTGTTCAAGTAGCTTGATGTGCTCTTCAGAATCTCGCACAATTTTGCCTGCAATAACGGAAAACACGGCGTGGCCAAAAGATTCGAGGAGGCTTTTCTTGTCGCCAGTAGCTCGCGCGCCAGAGCCAGTGAGCGTCACGATGCGCTTCATACCTTTTTGCTCCATGATCGGCACAATGTTAGCAATAGCGCTCGACACGATATCTTTGGTTTTGGTATGCCAGCTGCCGAGTGTACTGATAACAATTTCTTGTTTTTCTAAAGCGTGGGCAACGTCTTCCTGATTATGTACATCACCTTTTATGACATTTAAGTGAGGGTGAGCCGTAAATGGTGCAGTGCTATGCACGAATGCGGTAACGGTGTGGCCGTTTTTTAGGAGCTCGAGCACGAGTAGTCGACCTATTTTCCCTGACGCGCCAAAAACGACAATCTTCATACCTGCATGGTAGCACGCGCTCTGTAAATAAAAACAGAAGCACTTTCTATTATGCTTCTGTTTTGGTACACCCGGAGGGATTCGAACCCCCGACCTGTGGGATAGAAGCCCATTGCTCTGTCCAACTGAGCTACGGGTGCGCCTGGTGCGGGATGGGGTAGTCGAAACCCCATCTCAAGTTTGGAAAACTTACATATTAACCGTTATACGAATCCCGCATCCCAAGAATTATAGCAAAAAACAGGGCGGGGGGTTAGAGCTGTGGGGTGAGTTCGGCAAGTGCCTGGGCGACGGTGTCGACTTTGACGCCACTCGCTTGAATACCTGATAGCTCAGCGTCAAGATCGACAGGATAGGTATTGTAGTCGCCGGCTGCCGGATTGGTATCAACCTGATGGTACACCAGCACTAGCCACGTTTTTGTAGTAATCGCCGTCTGTACCCAGCCTTGAACTTCTGCAGGTGTCGTGGAACTGACGACGTTCTGAACGCGGATGTTATAAGCGTTAAAGTTATTTTTGGCATTAAAGCCGGCCTGAACACCGCGGTGTGAGGTGTAGTACTTCTTGGCATTTGTTAGCACCTGATCATTCATCGCACCATAAGGCGATGCAAAATTCTTGATCGAAAGCGCTAATGCCATTTGCAATGTCGACTGCGAATTCTTCAGTTCGGCGTCTGCATTGGCAGCAGTCAAGGTCGTCAGATCGGGGTGAGAGACGGTGTGAGAGCCAATTTCATGGCCCTTTGTCACATAGTCTTTTAGCATAGCCGTCGTAATGTAGTTAGTGTCCACATCTAGAGAGCCACTGATGATGTACTGCGTCGATAGCAGGTGATATTTCTGAAGCAGTGGCAGGCCATTGGTGTATGCCGACTTGTAGCCGTCATCAAACGTGAGGCTGACAACTGGCTGGTTAAAGCCAGCGTAGGCAAACGGGGTCAGGCTAAAGTCGTCAGTCGTCACTTGGCCGACGCCGTTGATGTTGTGGTACATCGCAACTGATACGGCACCGGCTGGCGCGGTGAATTGCTGCTCGAACTTTGTCCAGGTGTTAGGACTTGGCGAGGGGTCGCCAAGATACATATATTGGACACTACCGTCGCTCATGTTAATCGCAGCATCGATTTCGCTTGGAATGTTTGATTTATAGTAGTCGCTGAAGTTGTACATTTGACCAGCAACAATTGATTTATTACCGAAGTACCAGTAGGCAGAACCATTTGTATAATTGGTAATCTGTGCTTTGAGGCTCCTGCTGCCAGTGTGGCCAGAGTTCAGGTAGGTAAACGCGGCCGTGTTAGTTCCCCAGCTGCCGTGCTGCCAGCCCTGCGGCAATTTAGTGTCAGTGGAGTTGACGGTTTCAACAGAGGCGTTTGGAATCATGTTGCCACTGACGACGTTGGCGACCGTCATGTTGACGGCAGCAGAAGTTGTGGTCGTGCCGCCAGTATTGGTTGCACTAGCGGTAACGCTGTGCGGGCCGTTACCGATTGCCGTAGTGTCCCAAGTGGTCTGGTATGGAGCGGTGTTCACTGCAGCACCCTGAGCACTGCCATCAACCATAAATTGGACGTTCTTAATACCACTGTCATCTGTTGCCGTAGCAGCTAAAGTAACGATACCGCTCACGCTTGTATTCGCCGTAGGGGCTGTCACTGTAACGACAGGAGCCGAAATGGCAGTGAGCGAATAAGAGTCAGTCTGCAGTGATCCAACTGTATTTAATAGATGGAAAATGGTCACATTCTTCATATTTACAGGAACGGTCAGCACAGTTGTGAACTGTTTCCAAGCGGTCGAAGCAGTGCCGGTTCCTAAAGCTACATAGCTGTAGGTGCCGCTTCCATTGTCATACTGAGCGACGACAGAGCTCACGACGTTCGATTTGTAGTAATCGCTGAAAGTGTATTTCTTGCCGACAGTGACAGCAGCGGGGGTAAAATACCATTTGGCATCACCGCTGGTGTACTTCGTGACATCTAATTTTACGTATCTGTTGCCACTCTGGCCGCCTGTCGTTGGGTAGCTGTAGGCAGCGGTGTTTGTGCCCCAGCCATCCTGCAACCAGCTCTGTGGAAGGGCGGGAGTGCTGCCAGCCGTTTCAAGTGAAGGGTTCATGATCAAGTTACCAGTTGTAGGTGGTGTCACGGGTGGAGTAATCGGAGGCGTCACTGGCGGCGTGACGACTTCAGACAGTGCTAACGATGCGTCGTCGATTGAGAGGCTTCCGATGGCATTGATAAGGTGGAAGACTGTCACGTTTTTAGCGGTCGCAGGTGAAGTGAAGGTGCTGGTAGTTTGCGTCCAGCTGGCTGCTGCCGGCACAGCAGCAATATTCATATAAGAATACGTGCCATTGCCATTGTCAAACTGGGCGACAGTAGAAGTAGCAGCTGAAGAATGGTAATAGTCGCTAAAAGTGTAAGCAGTACTAGGGTTGATGGCGACGGCTTTAAAATACCATTTGGCATCGCCGTTTGTGTAAGCAGATGTAGTAACTGTAAGACTTCGCGTCCCTGTATTGCCACTAGTCGCATAGCTGAAAGTACTCGAATTCGTCCCCCACTGCCCTTGATTCCAATCTTGTGCCGACTGACTGTTGGTAGGATCCACGGTTTCGGCCGAGGGATTACTGACAAGGTTCGGGCTGACAGCAAAAGCCTGACCTAGGAAAGGGAGGCTGAGACTAATCAGCAGTATGACTGCTAACAGAGAACTCAGTTGACGTTTGAGAGACAGTAGACGCATCGTTCCACAACACCTTATATAAACTTATTGCTAATGATACAAGTAATTACTCTATTTGTCAATAATAGGCTAACCATAGTATATATAACAATGTACTTTACAAAAAAAACACAAAGGTGTATAATAAGTCTAAGTCAGGTTAATTAATAGATGAGGAATTATCTATGTATGGACAAGTTTTAGGTGCTTCAACAGTAGTAACAGGAACCGTCGGTGTCGCAGTATTGCCAAACACTGGCAGTACCAAGCTATTGTTTACGATTGCCGCCTTCATGCTTGCTGTCGGTGTAGTAACGTTTGCTGTCTCAAGTCTTTTAGCTTACAAACAGCGCGCTACCAAAGCCTAAGCAGCGGCGCAACAAAAAATCAGCGTGAAGTTATTCGCGCTGATTTTATTTTTTACGAATATAATGGGGGATAGATGAAAAAGCTTAAGGCAGTCCAAATCTTCAGTGTCGTTCTTATCCTTCTGGGTACAGCCGGAGTTGCACCGTCGCTGTATTACCGATATAAGCTTGGTAGGTCTAATGCTGCCCCTGTTAATCCTGTGAGTATATCGGTCAAGGCGCTCAAGACCGCTCCCACCGCCATCACTGGTGATCCGATTGCTATCTCAATTCCATCGCTGAACATCAATGTACCTATCGTACATGGCTCATACGATCCCAGGACACGCGAGTGGAATCTTGGACTAAGTAGCGCCCAATTTGCCACCATTACGACTCAGCCGAACAATCTCTCCGGCGACACATATATCTACGGCCATTATCGTCCAGCAGTCTTTGCCTATCTGCACAACATAAAGGATGGCAGCGAAGCAATTATCGATACAAATAACGGCCATCGATTCACTTATAGATTACGCGAAAAGCACGATGTCGGACCAGCCGATACATCAATTTTCAGCTATGTAGGGCCGCCTATCCTTACCTTGCAGACCTGCTCGGGCGCTTGGTTTCAGAACCGCCAGCAGTTTACTTTCGATTTTGTAAGTGTGGAAGCGTTTGAAAGAGGCTAGCGGATATGGCGGGCAACCGTCTCTACAAGACCGGAGGCTCTTAAGAATAATAGATATAAGAAGCCAGCTACGACGATAGTGGTGACAAGGAGGGTATACATGGTATGCCTGAGCCGTTTACGAGAGGCTTTTTTTTTGGAGGTGGTACTCATTTTGCAACATCCCGTAATGCGTGCACATTTAGCTCGTAGCGGCGGCCTTCAGTTGCCCAGCCTTTGATATCGGCTTTGAACTTCTTCAGTAAGACGATGTCGATAAAGGCTTTGGCGAAAACGGTCAGTTCAACCCAGCGCAAGAAGTAAAAGTAAGGCAGAGCCCCTACAATGGACCACCGTTTAGCGAGAATGCCTGAAAACATGGCGATAAGGCTCATAACGATGAAATCC
This sequence comes from Saccharimonadales bacterium (SeqCode), assembly GCA_038211855.1. GTDB lineage: Bacteria > Patescibacteriota > Saccharimonadia > Saccharimonadales > SZUA-47 > JBBQVE01. The sequence continues at coordinate 35,921 of JBBQVE010000004.1, read as the reverse complement.
GTTGCGATAATTAAGGGGAGTATCAGCCAATTGCCAGTGATTGCAATGACAATCGGGACGAAGACAAACAGCTGTACGAAGTAAAGCAGTGTTTCGAGCAGCTGGTAGCCGATGCCGATGTCGATAGCCTGCAAGCTACGGCCGATTTTATATTTGCTTATACCTTGGAAATAGCCGCGAAACCAACGTTCAGTTTGTTTGATAAAGTCATGCAGCGACTGCGGATCCTGCGTATAGCTGATAGCTTCTGGGATATAGGCAATTTTGCCCAATTTTTGACGGTGTACTTGCAGAGTGATATCAAAATCTTCAGTGAGAGTACCGGTATTGAAGTCGAGGTATTCTAAGATGTCGGTGCGGAAGCTGGTCGTAGGGCCAGGGAAGACGGTAATCATGCCAACCATCGACTGGAGGCGTCGCACGAGGTGCTGACCGTACGAGTATGACAGTGCTCGATAGGTGCTGATCCAGTTGCCGCGCATACTTTGCACGAACCCGACTGCAACGACGTATCGACGATTGTTCAGTTTTCTTTTATAAATTCTGAAATAGTCGGACGAGAAGATACTGTCGGCGTCAGCGATGTGTACCCAGTGGTAGCGTTTCACAATTTCGAATTTTTTGATGGCTTTGTGAACGGCTAAGGCTTTGCCGCTGCGGGCAACGCTCAAAACATTTGACTTCGGTAGAATCGTGAGGGCTTCGCGGCGGGTTTTGTCGCTGGAGTTGTCATCAACGACATAAATATCTTCCAGTTTTTGGCCGGCAGCAATCGCTGAACGGATGGTTGTGGCGATAATCAGCTCTTCATTGTGGCCAGGCAGTAAGAGCGCCAGTTTTTTACGGCGAACTGAAGGCTTGGGTCGGTACACTTTAGAAACTCCACGCATAAGGAGTTAATGATAACATAAAATAGCTAAAAAAGCAATAGTAGTATGTTAAATATCGTTCATCACGGTGATCTGTGCACCAAGGCTGTTTAGTCGGGCAGCAAGGTCTTCGTAGCCGCGGTTAATGGTATAGACGTTGCGTAGCGTCGAAATTCCAGGAGCGGCCAGCATACCGATGAGCAGCATGACGGCCGGGCGGATGCCAGATGGACAGACGACATCAGCGGCGCGCCACTTGGTCGGTCCGGTGACGTAAGCGCGGTGCGGGTCGGCCAACTCCAAATCGACACCAATCTTCTTGATTTCGGTGTACATCAGGGCGCGATCTTCGTAGACCCAGTCATGAATCAGCGTGCGGCCTTTGGCGACGGCACTGATTGGCACAAAATACGGTAGATTATCGATGTTGAGACCAGGGAAGGGGCGACCGTACAGCTTGTCTTCAGGGGCTACTAATTTACCGTGGTGTTTGTGGATAGTGATGTCTGCGAGCTGCGTAAAACCGTTCTCAGCTTTGTAAATCGGGCTTAATTTGTAACTTAAGCCCATTTTTTCAAGCTTTAGTAACTCTAGTTCGAGGAACTCAATTGGTGAGCGCTTGATGGTGATAGATGAGTCGGTTGTAATAGCGGCAGCAATAAAGGTCATCGCTTCAACCGGGTCTTCGCTTGGACTGAAACTGACGTTTTTCTTGATATTCTTGACGCCGCGGACGCGCAAAGTCGTCGTACCTATGCCGTCAATCTTCACACCGAGCTTCTTAAGGTACAAACAGAGGTCCTGGATGGCATAATTTGCGCTGGCCATCTTGATGATAGTTTCGCTTTCGAGGCGGGCGGCAGCCATGAGGGTGTTTTCGGTGGTCGTATCCCCCGATTCATACAGGACGACTGAGCGTTTTGGCGCCCGCGTTTTAGCATCAACATGATAAGCACCACTCTTAGCGGTGATCGAAACACCAAACTCTTCTAATGCATAAATGTGAGGCAACACGGTGCGTTTGCCTAGTTCACAGCCGCCAGCATAAGGGATTTCGAAGTATTTATAATCGTGAATCATAGCACCGACGAACATAATCACGCTACGCGTCTTACGGGCGGCGACTTTATTCATTTTTTCCCAGTTCAACTTGGCGGGTGGATGGATTTCGAGGTCGTTTCCGGGCAGCCAGCGGGTTTTGACGCCCATGCTTTCGATGACTTCAACCAGACGATTCATTTCTTCTATGCGGGCGACGTTTTTAAGACGCGTCTTACCTTTGTTCATGAGCGAGGCACAGAGCAGGGCAACGGCGGCATTCTTGCTTGTCTTAACATCGATTGAGCCAGAAAGCTCATGTCCGCCTTCTATGCGAAGGTTGATGGCACCGGAATTCAAGGAAATTAACTGCTTATGAAGGACTTCACTGATTCGACCGAGGGTTTCAAGGCTGAGGTTCTGACGGCCCTTTTCCATTCGATTGACTGCGGATTGGCTGGTACCGAGCTTTTTCGCGAATTCAGCCTGTGTAAGGCCTCTTTCTTGTCGTACCTGTTGTATAAGTGCACCGATTTTCTCGTTGGTTTGCATCATAGGCCGCATTAGTATACCACGTAAGGTATATTGAGCAATAGCGCAATCGGCTGGGGCCTACTAAGCTTCACCCGCTGGCAAAGTTTCGTAAGCCCCAGCGCGTGCTATAGTAAATATATGATTTAGATTGACCTGCATTACTACCTAAAAACCAACCTTACCCTTAAGGAGTTTACATATGAGCTTACCCGATAATGCAGCAGCAGTTGATAAAAAAATTCGCGAGTTAATACAAAAAGAAATTGATCGCCAGACGAGAGGTCTAGAGATGATTCCAAGTGAGAATCACACCTCAGGCAACGTCCTCAATGCGATGGGATCGCGCCTCACCGATAAATATTCTGAAGGCTATCCAGGGATGCGCTATTACGGCGGCTGTGAAGTCGTTGATGAAGTCGAAAACCTAGCCCGTGATCTCGCCAAAAAACTGTTTGGAGTTGACCACGCCAATGTGCAGCCACACTCCGGTAGTCCGGCCAACCAAGCGATTTATTTTGCTCTTGTTGACCCTGGTGACACTGTGATGGGCATGTCGCTCTACTTTGGTGGGCATATGACCCACGGCCTCAAAGTGAACTTTTCGGGTACCTACTACAACTCCGTTCAATACACGACCGACAAAGACGGTTTTATGGATTACGAGGCAATCGCGAAGCTCGCAGCCGAACACAAACCAAAGATGATTATAAGCGGCACCACGGCCTATCCACGCATTATAGATTGGCAAAAGATGCGGGCAATTGCCGACTCCTGCGGTGCTTGGCTGGCGGCCGACATCTCACATATCGCTGGCCTTGTGGTAGCGGGCGAACACCCCAGTCCTGTTGGCATCGTCGATGTGACGATGACGACCACACATAAGACGCTACGCGGTCCACGCGGGGCGATGATTCTCTGTAACGGTAATCAGTCTAATCCATTGAAAAAGCCGGAGCGTACGGCTGAAAACCTGCCTTCGCTGATCGATCGCGCCGTTATTCCAGGACTGCAAGGTGGACCGCACAATCATCAGACAGCAGCTATCGCTGTTGCACTTGGTGAAGCACTTCAGCCTGAGTTTAAAACGTATGGTACGCAGGTCGTCAAGAATGCCAAAAAACTTGCCAAGGAACTGACCGATCGCGGCTTCAACTTGGTCACCGGCGGCACTGACAATCACCTTATGGTCGTCGATTTAAACAATAAAGGTATCAGCGGTATCGAGGGCGAAAAAGCACTTAGCTTAGCAGGTATTACCGTTAATAAGAACACCGTACCGTTCGACCCGCGTAGTCCGTTCGATCCAAGTGGTATCCGTCTTGGCACGCCCGCACTTACGACACGTGGCATGAAAGAAACCGATATGGTGATGGTGGCAGATTGGATTGATGCAGCCGTCAAAAACCACAAAGATGAGAAAAAACTAGCTAAATTGCACGAAGAAATTACACTCTTTGCTAAAAAGTTCCCACTGCCTCTTTAAGGTAGCAGTTCCGGTTCTTGTTCGAGCGTGACAGCAAATTTTTCTTGTACTGCACTGACGATTTTTTGCTTGAATTTTAAGAGTTCAGCGGTTGTTGTAGCGTGTTCATTTATCAGCACGAGGTTCTGTGCGGACCAGGTTGCCATGCCGGTTTCTGCGTCGTGATAATCGCTAAATCCTGCATGCTCGACCAGCCAACCAGCCGCCAGTTTCACGCCATCTTTTACTGGCCAGCCAACGATGGTTGGGAAGTTGGATTGCAACTCGGTAAACTGGATGGCGGACACGATGGGATTTGCAAAAAATGAACCGTTATTGGCGACTTTGGCGGGGTCTGGCATGCGGCCACGGCGGATAGCAAGCACTGCGTCACGAATACTTTGCGACGTGAAGTCAACCACACCATGTTCGATCAAGAACTTCTGCAGGCTTTCGTAAAACGGTGGCTCAGGAGGGTGACCTGTCAGTTTAAGGGTGATTGAGGTGATAATAAATCGTCCAGCATCATGCGTCTTAAAACGGCTGGTACGATAGCCAAACTGGCAGTCCTCATTGTGCAGTTCTACAAAGTCTTTTTTGCGCGTATCATAGGCACGCAAACTCGTGAATATATCCTTAATTTCTCGTCCATAGGCACCGACGTTCTGGACAGGTGTAGCACCGGCTGTTCCCGGAATCAGGCTTAAAAATTCGATACCTGAAAGGCCAATTTCGACGGATTTTTCGACGGCTGCGTCCCAATTTGTCCCCGCGCCTATCGTAACGCTTAGGCCATCCGTTAGGACGTCAAAACTCTCGATTTTATTGATAATTAGAAGACCTTGGTAGCCTTCATCGCTCCACACAATATTGCTGCCGCTGCCAATCACACGGTAGGTAAGCTGATTGGAGTGGGCAAAGGCCAGCGCTTCCAGCAGCTCATCTTCGCTGGTAATTTCGCAAGCGTAGCGGGTGGTACCCCCGAGGCGCATGGTGCTATAGAGCTTCAATGAGACGTTTTCCAGAATATGCATCACTGTTAGTATACCCGCTTCTGCTTGTGAATAGCACCTAAAAAGCGTACAATTTACCCCATATGGGAAATGTGCACAAAACACCTTTTGCGGCCCTTGGTAATGCTTTGCGTGCCATGCGTGAACGCGCCAAAGAATCTGTGACTGAATTATCATCGGCAATCGAAGTCTCCGACGACCGTTTAAGCCGCTTTGAAAACGGTGAACTGCGTCCTTCCGAAGACATTCTGGAACTAGTGATTGCGCACTATGCACTCGGCGACCGTGAGGCTGACAAATTATGGGATTTGGCCGGCTACGCAAAAAAGCAGGACCTGCTCCACCACATAGAAGACCCCAACTTTAACCAGCAAGCGGTCATGGTTATGCCGTTTGACGCGCGTGTCGTTTACACCGATATGGTGCATGTCATGGTTAATAACTACGGTGTTATTATGAACTTTATGCAAGGTGCAGGCCCGAACAATCAGCCACTTGCAGTCGCCCGCGTCGGCATGAGTCGCGAACACGCCAAAAGCGTCCTAGAAGTCCTCCAGAAAACCCTCAGTGAAGCCGACAATCCAACGAATACAACCAAATTCCTACAATCGCCCGATGCCGAAACAAAATCTTTGTAAAGTCTTATGCATGTAACGTGGCATATTTTTGTCACTTTTTTTGTTGCTTTTGAGTGGGCGCTGCGAGTTGTCATGCTGTTTATTGTGCCGCAGAACCGCCGTCCTTCCAGTGCTACAGCCTGGCTGATGCTTATCATGCTCGAACCGTCGATCGGTACGATATTATTTGCCTCACTTGGCAATCCCCGGCTGCCAAAAAGTCGCTTGTTAATGCAGAAACACGCCGATTCGCACATTGCCACAGAGCTCACAGAACACAATATGCAACAGGCTGGTGTCTCGGTACCGACGCGTGAATTAACAGAGCAGAATGAGCAGTTTATTAAGCTCAATCAGGCGCTTGGCGGCTTGCCGGTTGTTGGTGGCAATAGCGTAAGGTTTTTGGAAGACTATCAGACCTCGCTGGAGTCACTTGTTCGTGATATCAACGGTGCCAAAAAGCGGATTCTGTTCGAATACTTCATTATTGCGCTCGACGACACAACCATCCCTGTGTGGCAGGCACTCGAGACTGCGGTGGCGCGTGGTGTTGAAGTACGCGTGCTATTTGATGCCTTCGCCTGCCGTCATTACCCGAACTTCCGTTCGCTCAAAAAGCGACTAACTGCAGCCGGTATTCTGTGGATGCCCATGTTGCCGATTAGTTTACGGCCAGGCAAAAAGTTTACCCGACCAGACCTGCGAAATCACCGTAAGATAGTTGTTATTGACGGCACAATTGGCTATACCGGTTCGCAAAACATTATCGACAAAACATATCATCGTAGTGACGAATTGTATTATGAGGAACTGATGGCGCGGGTGACGGGACCAATCGTCTGGCAGCTGGCCGCCATATTCCGTTCGGACTGGTATGCCGAAACGCAGGTCTTTTTGCCGGATGATCCGATTGCCGGCCATCAAGGTGATGTCGCTGCGCAAATATTGCCGAGTGGCCCAGGCCATGGCGGCAGTAATAACCTCAAATTGTACACGTCGCTTATTCATAGTGCCGAGAAGAAAATCACCATTGTAACGCCCTATTTTGTGCCAGATGACGCGCTTCTGACGGCCCTGACCAGCGCCGCCGACCGCGGTGTCGAAATCACCATTATTAACTCCGAAATAATCGATAAGATTCTGGTTGGGCACGCCCAGCGCTCCTATTACAGTGAGCTTTTAAAGGCTGGTATCAAGGTGTTCTTATATCAATCACCTGTCTTCCTGCACAGCAAGCACGTCACGATTGATGACGGCGTGGCAGTGATCGGGTCGAGTAATCTGGATATCCGATCTTTTGAACTTGATCAAGAAATCAGCCTGGTGATGTACGACAAAAAAGTTGTCCGCCAACTACGTGCCATCGAGCAACGATACATGGAGGGCAGTTCCCAGGTAAATGCCTACTCGTGGACGCGCCGACCGTTCTATCTGCGCTCACTCGACAACCTTGCTCGGTTAACAGCGGCGTTGCAGTAGTCTAACTGATACAATAGCACTCATGAAGCTGCGGACAATTGAAGATGCTGAACGAGCCTTACTGGCCTTTGTGCCACCGCCCCGTTCGCAGCGCCAAAAATACACCCTCGGACCGATTCGTGCATTCATGGAAGCAATCGGCAATCCGCAAGACACCTACCAGGTGGTGCATATCGCTGGGACGAGTGGCAAGACATCCACATGTTACTATACGGCCGCCTTACTAACTGCCAGCGGTCTCAAAACGGGCTTAACGGTGTCACCGCATATTTCTAAAGTTTCCGAACGTGTTCAGATTAACCTTGAACCGGCGTCTGACGAATTATTTGCCAGCGAGCTTAATGAGTTTTTAGAGGTCGTAAAAAATGTTGGCATCGCTCTGACATATTTTGAGGTGTTGATGGCGTTTGCTTACTGGTTCTTTGCCCGTCAAAAGGTCGACGTAGCCGTGATCGAGACTGGCATAGGTGGCCTGCTCGATGGGAGTAATGTGGTACGCAAGCCTACGAAAGTCTGTGTTTTAACAGATATCGGACTCGACCATACCGCGCTGCTTGGTGAGACGATCCCACAAATTGCTGCCCAAAAAGCCGGCATTATCGGTGAAGATAACGAAGTCTTTTGCTGGCTGCAGTCACCGCCGGTGATGTCGGTGTTCAAAAACGCTTCCAAGGCCCAACGCGCGACCATGCACATACGCAAAAATCAGGAAAAATCACTCCCAAACACGATGCCGTTATTTCAAAAGCGTAACTTTTCATTGGCAGTTTCGGCAGCTACATGGGTATTACACGAAAAATACCACATAAAGTTAGATGCTACGTCGCTGCACCAAGCGACCAAACAAGTCATTCCCGCTCGTATGGAGGAATTTACCATCGGTAAGTCGACTGTCACGTTAGATGGTGCACACAATCCCCAAAAGATGCAGGCACTTATCGAAAGTTTCCAGCATCGGCATGGGTTAGTGCCCACAGCAGTACTCTTTGCCTGTATCGAAGGTCCCGATGCCAAAATCGAGCAGACGGTTGCTGCATTGCTTGCCATCAAACCGAAAAAAATCATTTTGACTTCGTTCCAGTCCTTGCAGGACATGAAAAAGATTTCCATCAATCCAAACGTGTTACAAGAAGCATTTAAACACGCCGGCTACCATGGAGCGATTATTGAGCGGGATCCACATAAAGCTCTGCAAACACTCCTGTCAGATCAGGTCAATGTGCTCGTAACCGGCTCGTTATATCTGTTATTTGAGGTCCGAAATGACCTGCTTAAGCTGACGCACTAGTTAGTTTGGCAGACGGGCAAGGAGAGTTTGCTGGCGAGGGTGTTGGCCGTCGGAATTTTGTTCGAGATGCACAGTGGCTCCGAGGCAGAGGATCCGTAGGTAAAGTCTTTATTGCCCGTATCGCTTACATGGAAGACGAGAATACGCGGCAGACTTTTGCCGGTAGTAATGTAGCTGCGGCAGTCAACTAAAAAGACATTGTAGCCCTCTATGGGCGTCTGGCTCAGTGGTGTAAACAGGCTGTCTTTGTTATTGCCATTCGGGCACTGTGGCGGAAAACTGCTCGGATCGGGCAGGAGACTTTGGACGATCAGCTGCCGTTTTGCCAAGGTGAGTTCATCAGACTGTTTACTCAGTTTATTCACTAACTGTTCAGCGACTGTCGCTTGATCATTGGCTTGCCGATGCCAGGTGGTCAATTGCAGACTTAAAATTATTATCGCCAACGTCAGTAACGCAACTGCAATCAGGCTCATTGCTGTCAGCATCGTCAATTTTTTGGTCGGTGGCTCGGGGATGTGCGGGTGCAGTGGCTGGTACATAAGCACTAGTATAATCGAAAAGCCGCGTTACACGATTTTATTGGATTTTTTGAAGATGTGCGTGGCATTGACGGCAAGATAAAAAGTGAGAATCGCCAGAGGTAACTCGATGAGTAAGGCAAAGAGAAGAGATTCGCGCTGTTCATGGCCCGGCTTCGCTGTGAGAACATCAAACCAAGCATCAATAAGGAGGATTGTGCCGAGTGCGCTTGAAGTTACCACGACGTATATGTTCTTACCTAATGCCAGTACGGCAGTTAAGAGGAGTAGGAATATCATAAAGATGTCGAATCCAACCCATGCCGCATCCCAATGACGTGCCACATGACGTTCTGGAAGGCTCTGTGCTAGACTCACTGTCCAAGGAATCAGCACACCGCCCGCAGCACCATACAAGACGGCGGCCCAGGTTGGAATATGAAGATATCGTTTTCGCATGAACCTATCATAACAAAATAAATATTTTACTTCTGCTTAGTGAGTTTAAATAGTTCGCGTGCGAGCGCATCAGCATTACAGGCTTCAAAAAACTGTTCAGTATAGGTACAAACAGCTTCACTGGCCGTTTTGCCAAGTTGTTCACCGGCCAACGTACAAGACAGCACATATGCACGACTATCATCGTTATCAAGTTCACGGTTAACAAGGTAATGCGACGCAAGAATCTTCGTCGCTTGCGAAGCGACGTTTAGATCGAGCCCAGCTGCGTTGGCGGCCGTCTTCTGGCTTGGTAGGTGATCCCTAGCAAACTGTTGATGCTGAATCGCCACAAGCATGAAAAACTGGGAAGGCGTGAGTCCAAAAGGCTCCAGAACCTCAACAACACCAGCGCGCCACTGCTGACCAGAATTCGTCAGTAACTGACCTAATTTAAACACGTTATGTGACATTTATAAATTTTCCACAGATGTAAATTAATATGTAATTATATTATATGCCAACATATTAAAAATCAATTAACAATTTTTTGGTAGACGAACATACCGCGCATAATTGTATCAGCAAAATATGGTCCGATTTTTGCTGCAAGAGAGTCATTTTTCGTGTCAGAGGTGTTTATGATAGCCTCGATTTTTGGAACCACCTTCCGATTCACCGCATCTCGCCATGTGCCGCGTAAGAGTATTGGTAAATCTGTATTGGCAGCACCGAAGCGAAGAGAATCGGCATATGTTTGAAGACGGTATCCTGGTGTTATGATCGCACGGGTCATCTGCGGAACGTAAAGATCTTCAATTTCTGTAACGCCATCAATTATTCTCATAATGGCCGGTATATCTTCAAGATAACTGCCCTCTGCCGGAGGAGCAGGGATCGTAAAATCGATATTCAACGTACGGATAACTTCTTCGGCAACAACACGTTCAAAGTGATGACGGTATGTGGCGTGGCCGATACCGTTTGAGCTTATTACAATAAAGCCTCCTGGCTTTACGACTCTTGTTGCTTCTTTGAGCATAGTTACTGCATCGCGCGCTCGAAATATGACATTGTGAAGACTGACTCCTGTGACGGTACAACCGTCTAGCGGCAACTCTTCCCCTTTGGCCGCTATAAATCGGGTATGTTCTTTTAATGAAAAAGGTATATCTGCATATAACTCACTTGCTTCTCTATCTGGTTCTATGCACAGGAGCTGAGCTCGAGTGCCGTTTTCGATTGAAGCTTCGGCAATCATTTTACCGCTGTTGCTACCAATATCAACGATGACGTCTTGTTCCGTAAATTGTCGTCCAATTACGAGTTCTCCGGCTCGCAACCCTTCTGCATTAAAATCGACTCGCTGTTCTGCGAAAGTATGGTTTATTTCTCTACGCGTCATCATATATGCATGTGAGTCTGGGTGGTCAAACGGGTTAGATGCGGAGATCATGATTATTAATAATTTAGCATCAATTGCACATTTATTCTATGGCATCAGTTTATCGGATTGTACGACCTTGCTACACTGTATGTAATGAAAATTATCAAACCCAAAAAATTTGAAGCCTTTGTCGCAAAGCACGGTAGTATAGAATTATACGAAAAAGGGCGAATATTCCATTCACAGGACTTTCCGGATAAATTATTTTTGCTTAAAAAAGGCTATGTGAAGCGCTACCAGACTAAAAACATAAAGCATCGGGTACTCGAGCTTATTTATGGACCAGATCATCTCATCTCACTTTCGCAACTGTATAAACGCTTATTTGGAATTGATCAAAACCAAGATGCTTTTCTTTACGTATATCAAGCGATGACCGATGTTGAAATGCAGTCGATTGATGCCGACGCAGTCATAAAAGAACTGGCGCGTGACCCAGCAATGTATCAAGATTTCTTTTATGAATCTGGTCTAAAACTCCGATCCAATATTCTCCGACTGGCTAGCAATTCTATGAAAGCTGACTCACAGAAGGTCGCACATCAACTTGTAGGTTTAGCTTATGAGTTTGGTGGTGTAACTGCAGGCTACACTGGAAATTCTGTCGCTCTGCCGCTACCTCAGACCGCCACTGACCTAGCTGAACAACTTAATATAAAAGTTGCTGCTGCCCAAAAAGCCCTCGATAGTTTCAGTAAGAAAAAACTCATTAAGTTACATAATGATAAAATCACCATACTCAACATTGAACTGCTCACTGATATGTATCTCTAGACTACGCGTCATCATCACTGATGTCAGAACTATCTAAATTGATTAAAAACAAATTGACCAATAGCCGATTTGCCGCTAGCGAGCTGTGTATCATGAGCTACAACAATCGAAATTCTTTCACTTCCGCAGTTCTCGACCCAATGCGGTACATTGGGTGGTACATACATCAAACTTTCAATTGGGTCTTCTAGGGTCTGTACTTGATCGCCGCATCGATACAAGAAATGCGCTTCTCCAACTCCTACAACAACTGCGCCATCTTGGAAGTGGGTCGGGTCTATATGCTCCGCCAAAGTCTCGTCTGGGGGCATTTTATTTATGATTACTCTGTTCCCATTCCAAGCTTCGTCTGTGATTTCTGACATTAAGCTATTGGCCGCACCAATACACAAATTAATCATCTTCCTGAAACTGCTAGTACCTCCAAAAAATAATCGATCAACTGGGTTATGTGCAAAAGGTAAGTACGTCCTTCGAGCGCCGCCATGAATCCGATCATCGGAATCTTTTCTCCATCGATAGTTATTCTTTGAGTCTTCGAGCAGAAAACTCTGTAAGCGTTCACCACCCACACGAACATACTCCTGATATGGAAACTGTGTTGGAACATATAGTGTCACGTAATAATCCTTATATATAAGTGATGTGGTGCACCCGATAGGATTTGAACCTACGACCTTTGGTTCCGGAAACCAACGCTCTATCCAGCTGAGCTACGGGTGCTCGTCTTGAAACTATTATAGCTTATTCGGTGGGAGCAGCGACTGGTTCCAGTGCGAGTGAAGACGAAGGCGCAGCTGAGGATGAGTACCGCTGCTTAATATAGGCCCCCACTCAAGCACAAATCTTAGCAAACAATGGTACTATTAATAAGTACTAAACTAGGCAAAAATAAAAAATGTACCCCGTAATCCTCGCATTTATCGGCTTGTCCAGCACGCTGGTGTGGTATTTGCTGCGTCATGACCACGGTCGGAAGCTGCCGGTGGCTACGCTATGGATGGCGGCTGGTTTTGGCGTTTTGGCGGTTATCAGTTCGGCCGCTTTAGAGCGGTACGTTTTACCCCATCAGTTATTCGCTGCCTCATCAACGTTTTCGCTTGGCTCTCGCTTTTTCTGGTTCATGGCAGTGGGTGCCATCGAGGAACTCACAAAGTTCGTGCCACTCGCTTTGTATATCCGTAAGAAGACCTATTTTGATGAGCGAACTGACGGCGTCATCTATTTTGCGATCTGTGGACTTAGCTTTGGCCTCTGTGAAAATATTCTTTATACTTTTTCACTCGGGGCGAAGGCTGGCTTGCTGCGACTCATTATGACACCATTCTTCCACGCCTCCTGTACTGCTGTGATTGGCTATTATTTAGCCAGTTATAAACTCGACAAAAAACTCAAGGCTCGCTTTATTGGCGCACTTGTCCTCATACCCTTTTTGCACGGTTTTTATGACTTTGGTCTCGATTCGCAGGTCCAGGAGTTTCTCGTTTTATCGCTTATGACTACGCTACTTTTGACGATGGGGCTTTTCCTGTATTTTATGCAGGCGAATGATTTTGATAAGCAAGAACTGGCGTTTGTACCGATTGTTGATAGGTTCTGTAGCCGCTGCGGTCGTCAAAACCAGGGCGGCACAATGTTTTGTGAATACTGTGGAAACAGATTATAATCGCGGTTAAAGACGCTTATGATTTGTCCCAATTGCCATCAAGTCGTTAAACCAGGAGCCGCTTTTTGCGGTAATTGCGGCTTCCAATTGGCTACCGCACAGGCCCCTGTCGCCCCTCAGCCTGCCCCTCAGCAGGTTCCAGCAGTTGAACAGCAACTAACACCCGTGGTACCTGCGCATATGCATCCTGCCCCTTTTACTCAACCGATAGCTGTCTTCGGACAGTCCAACAATAGCGCTGCACTGGCCACACCAACTCATAATAATGGCAAAGCGATCGCAGCTTTTGTGTGCGGTGTGCTCGGTCTTGTTGGCTGGATTATACCGCTATTGGGTGTTGTTCTCGGACTACTTGCGCTAATCTTTGGTACCATCGCGATCCGCTCACAAAAGCGAGTCTTTGCCATCATTGGTATCGTCTTAGCGGTCCCGGTATTGGCTTTGTCGATTTTCTTTTGGGTGCGAGCCGCGCAGTCCATCGTCATGAATCGCTCTAATCCGCTTTCTGGCATTACTACTCCAAGTGGCAGCGGTACCACACAGGACATCTCGACCCCCTGTTATACTACCAAAATTCCAGCCTCGCTCAAGGTGACAGTGGCGAGTGGGAGTTGTACCTTTCAGGCGGTCAGCCAAGCCACGGGTGAGACATATACAGTGAAGGTGCTCCAAGCACCGGATGTGACGCCTACCAATCTCTCTGATGCTGCCCAAGCTGACTCCAAGAATGTCATCAGTTCAACGCCAGGCGGTTCGATTTCAGGTCAGGAGCCCGCGACATTCTCGGGGAGTCCAGCTTATGAAGTTAGTTTGGCGTCGACCGACGGCAGTGCCGGGACGATAGATTATATTTATAGGCTCACCGCCAGTGGCAACCTTGTGATTGTGATCCACACCCAGCGTACTGGTAAGAAGTACGACGTTTCAGACATTGAAAGTGCTTGGGATTGGAAGTAGAGTAAGAAGACATGAATACACAGGTTCTCCACAAAACAGCAGTTATCGTCCTTCTTATGGTCTTGTTCCTCGTTCCGTTCTATCTGCAGCGGCACAGCCTTAGCTCAGTTGACAGCAACGCCTACATGGCGGGTGCCGGCATCCGCAGTGGCCAGTCAGCGCACCAAGACACCATTGCTGGCACCTCGCCAAGTGCTTGGACGAGTGTCGCTGGTAATACATTTATCGGCTCAGATCTAAAGTAACAGAGAGGCAACGGTATGGGATTTTTCGGTAAGCTCAAACTGAACTTCAATCATGGTGGCGTGAAGGTAGAGATGACTGCGCCAGAGACGGTATCGGAAATGGATCCGGGATTTTCAGTCGCCATAACGATTACCAATACTGGTGAGGCGCCGCAAACTGTCAAAGTTGTGAAGATTTCTCTCATAGAAGATCGAATGCAGACAATGAACGGCCAGGCGACAAATACAACGAGTAGCTCGCAAAGACAAATGTCCGTAGTCTCTGACGCCAATCCATTCGTATTGCAGCCGACTGAAGCCAAGCAAATGACCCTGACAGTGCCTCTCAACATGGGAAAATTCGCCCAAGAAGCGCTGCCCGATAACGCCTTCGCGCAAGGAGCTGCAAAGCTCCTCGGCGGCTTGCAAACAGTAATGGATGCCGCAGATACCTCAAATTTCAAACACTATGTTGAGGTGGTTGCAGATGTTGATGGTATATCTTTTGACCCTTCAAGACGCCAGGAAATTCAAGTGCTCAAGCCGGGTCAAATCGGTGGCAGTGTCGGCAAGCACATCAATATCAGTTTATAGATTTAAGATTTCTTCGAAAGTTTCATGATGCCGACGATAAGGCCGACGGGGATCAGTATGATTGCTGCGACGCCAATCAAGAGACTGATAATGTTGATACCGAGGCCGCCTCGCGCATTCGGATTCGCAAGACGTGCAACAAATTGTATCAATGATACTGAGACTAGCAAGATGAATGGTGAGCAAATCCATAGGATTCCGTTTCTGACTTTGTGAGGGTCTTGCGGCTTTTGCTTGTAGCCTGCCTGGGTCGCGTCAAGTGCTTGATTTACTGTGGCCTGCGCCCAGCCACTTTGTATGAGCTGCGCGCTAATAACATCTGGCTTGATGCCTCGACCGAGGCATTCCTTTATGTAGTCGATGAGTTGTTGCTGGACCATCTTACTTCCCGATTTTGTGATTCTATGTGGTGCACTCGGCAAGACTCGAACTTGCGACCCCTTGGTTCGAAGCCAAGTACTCTATCCAACTGAGCTACGAGTGCATTGTAACTGCTACAGTGTAGCACGAATAGCATTTTTTACATCTGTTAGAGGCCAAAGCCGCGCGCGAATAAAACTGCGGTACCGTCTTTGGTTTTGCCATCGCTCGTAATGGGTAATTGGGCGGTGCTGGATGGCCACGGCAGGGGCAGGTGACCAGTAAACGGTGTTTTTCCAAATATGACGTCGGCAATGCCTTCGCCTTCGCTCCCCGGCAGCCAGGCCATCACCAGGCCATCCCAGCTGCTGAGCTGGTTCTGGATGAGCAAGGGACGTCCGGCCACTACGATCACCACTACTTTATTGGCACGCTTTTTTAGTTGGGCAATCACTTGCAGGTCGCTGGCTTCCAAAGTCGGTGTGGCATTGTCGTCCCAGCCTTCAGCGGCCGGTTTCTCACTGATAATGGCTAGGCCGATATCGGCTTTGGGACCAGCCACAAACGAAGCATTTTGGCTGTATTCAAGTTTTGTGCCGGTGGGTGCGACCTGCCGTAAGCCGGCCAAAATAGAAGTCGTGCCAACTGGCCAGTTGCCATCGACGCCTTGCCATTCCAACGTCCAGCCACCGGCTTGCCGGCCAAAATTATCAGCCCCGCTACCGGCAATAAGCACGTGTTGGCCAGCCTTTAGTGGCAGGACATGGCCACTGTTTTTAAGCAGAACGGCCGACGCGCTGGCAACTTGCCGGGCTAGCGCCCGATGACTGGCCGCGCCGACATCGCTTACAGGGGGAGGTGCGGCGGTCGCATCAAACAAACCAGCCTTAAATTTTACGTATAATATCCGGCTGACGGCGTCGTCAATTCGTGACTCGGAAATCTGGTTACTCTTAACAGCCTCGGTGACATCGCGCACAAACGATTTGTAGTCGTACGGCAACATCGCCATGTCGACGCCGGCGTTGATGGCATTTATATTTGATTGGTAAATGCTGGTCTTGGAAGCTTCGTACATCCCGTACCAATCTGATACGACAAACCCCTTAAAGCCAAGTTCAGTTTTCAGTTTGTCAGTAATGAGGTAGTGACTGTCGATGACCCGTTCTTTGCCGTAGTGATTCAAGCCGACCATGACGCTGCCAACTCCCGCCTGGATAGCTGCGGCGTACGGTGGCAGATACTCCTGCTCCAGCAAGTTTTCGTTCACAGCAGTTGTACCCTGGTCAATTTTATAATTTTTATTCGCTGAAGTATTCCACAGCATGGCACCGGCACCGATATAATGTTTGGCGGTCGCAACCATCTTCATATCGCCGTTGGGTGCTTGTATACCGTCAATGTACGCAGCGCCAAGCAGGGCATTTAAAGCCGGACTGTCTGAAAAAGCTTCATAGACACGTCCCCAGCGGATATCACTCGGCTCATCGAGAGAGGGTGAGTACGTCCAGTTAATGCCTTCAGCCGCGACTTCTTGCGCTGTTGCCGCTGCAACCTGTTGCACGAGACCCGCATTGCCAGTCGCTCCCAGACCAATCGAATGCGGAAAAATGGTTGCACCGGGGACATTTGCACTCCCGTGATTCGCATCAGCGCCATATAAAAGTGGAATCTGCAGTCTGGATTTTGCGGCCTGTGCTTTGTAAGCTTCAATCATATTTTGCCAGCCCTGAGGGGTATTTAGCGGTGGTTTGGCGCTGGCTCCGCTGAGCATGCCGCCCAAGTTGTAGCGTATGATATCAACTGGTTTGATCAGGCTGTCCTTATCGACCAAAGCCATTTGGCCGATTTTTTCCGACAGTGTCATCCGCGATAATAAATCAATCACTCTGAGGTCGATCGGGGCTTCTTTTTGTTTGTACAACGCGTCGGCCGGAGGAGGAGGCAGTTGTACCGTATGATGGCCAACGTAATAGGCTGCTGCACAGATAAGGTAGACACCAGCCAGCAGTGCGCCAAGTCTGAGCCAAGGCAGAGATTTTACGGCTGTTTCTTTGCTGCGAGACATAATCTAATTAGTTATGCAGATTAGTGGTGTTCAAGCTATCAACGTGCGCAGGAGGCGTCATGTTTTTTTCTACGATTTGGTAGATCTTCGTCGTCTTGACACTCCGCTCGATCTCGCGCACAAGGTGTCCAGGAACAATTATAAATCGGAACTTGTTCTTGTGAATCTTTTCATAGGTACTTGGTTTTATGGGTATCCGTTCGATGCATTTTTCGTCAGCGCATTCACAATAGAAGTGCAGTCGGTAGTCGATGCTCTTGATCATATTCATCTGACCTTCTTCGAGTGCGACAGCCTTAAGCTCTTTAAAGCCATCTTGAACCTTTTGGTTGAACTGCTTAAACATCACCTCATTCTCAACCATTTTGCGCTCGTAGGGCGTTTGACTCATGGACCTATCATACCAGTTCTGTCTATGCTAAAGGAGGCGCATTGCTGCGCCTCCTTTAGTTAAACGTTTGACCACCTGACGAAGGGCCTAGAACGATGGATTATTACCAATGGTAATGCTCACACTTCTTGAGCTTGAGTTACTAGCACTACCACTCGAAGCAGACCCACCGCTTATATTTACACTGGTTGTTACACTGCCAGTATGTGAACTTTGGTTCGTAGAATTGCTGATGGTCGTTACTGTAGCGGTGTTTGTTCCGCTTTGAGCAGCGGCAGTACCAAAGCCAATTAGGCTCACAAGCCCGAGTGAAGCAACACCAAAGAGGATTTTGCTAACAAGAGAACTTCCAAAGATGGTGTGGAAAACGTTCTTCATTAATTAATCTTTTTTAAGCATTTATACTTTAACATGATTTGAGTGTATGCGAGGCGGGCAGAGGACTACTGTAAGATAAGTTACTCATGATTCTGACCCCTGACACCGTTGACCATTCTACATTCTTTTCATGGTAAATGTTCAGTTCATATGGAGTTGAACAATCGTGAGTATAACACTAATGGTGAGGAAATTAACGTGAAGATGGTGAAGCTGTCGGCGGCATCGGTACGTTTAACTGCGTGAGAATGAGGAGTGCCACCTAACAGAATAGCATCGACCTAAAAATATGAACGCTTATGGTATATACTGTCGGAATGGCTTTTAGCAAACACGCTCACCGCTTACTTATTGTTCTATCTGTTATTGTCATCCTCATGGGAGGTGTGGCGTTGCTGATTGCTAACTATGCAGGCGGTTTTGGGAATATCCGGAAAAACTTCACAAAATTGCCTGATCCAGAAAGTCCAGAGTTGGCAACGCTGAGAAAAACACTCACAACTGATATCGAGAAAGAGTTCGCGGCCATCGATGAAAAAACCGGCCTGACAGTAAAAGGAACTGACGTGCTGGACGAGTGTTACAAGGGACAGAACAACAAACTGACGCGCGACGGCTTTGCTCACCGCTGTTCGTATCGGAAGAAGCAATATTTTGGTTATACCGGTGACTTTACGGCACAGACTATGGGGCAGTTTCAATATTTAGCGTCGCTCGGCTGGGGGACGTCAGCCACCACGTACACCAACGGCATCACGAAGACGGCAAACGCCTACAAGGATCTACCGACCGTCAACGCCGATCCTGCCACACTGCTGAACGGCGGCCAGAATGCCAAGAAGGGTGACTTTGCTATGGGCATTACGTATCAAGATATCCGGAACGCTATTTACTTGACCTCGTCGATGACTGATGCGCAGGACATCCTACCAAACGCGACCTCTACCGTGGAATATACCAAGAAATCCGTCGCGCAACTTACCAAAGTCATTCCAAGCATAGCCATGAAAGATCAGTATTTGTTTACTATCAGCATCGAAAAAGACTACTTCATGAACTGAAGCAGGTTTTATTACACCTGATTTTGGTAAACGACACATACTAGCACCTATGAATGACTAGATTCACACTACCGGTGGTCCACCCGCATAGTCACTCTTTTGATTTTGTTAATCCTTGTTTTGGCAGGGACTGTCGGCTATCTCTCAAGCCCACAGACCATTCGGCAGCCAACTGCGATACACCCGCCAGTACGCCGATAAGTATTTCAGTTGATGCAAAAAACACGAATAACTGCAATCAGCTGCAGGATAACCAACATGTAAGTAATCATGTCTGTAAATCACAATATATCAACGGCCACAAGAGTCTGAATGCCTCTACGACGTTCGATCAAGCATCCGTCTACACAGTAAACACGACTTTCTCAGATTATTATATCGATACCGGTCATGGCAGTATCAAAATCGAATATACCTACACCTCGAAGGATGACTTTCAAGCTGGTTTTGATCAGCTCGCGCTGAGTGTAAAAACAAAATAAGCGCTGCAGGTTTTTTTACAGCGCATAGTGTCAGAAAATAATAAACTCCATGTGATTATTCAATAAAAAAGGAGGCGATTATGATGAACGATTTTCTGGCAATTCTCTTGCCTATTTTTGTGCCGATGGTAGTACTAATAGCAGCCTTATTTTTGTTCTTTTTTGAACTTAAGGTTTTGATTGATGTGATATCGAACCACAGATTTTCTATATTGAAGAAACTTGTGTGGAGTATCGCTATCCTGTTTATACAACCGGTGGGCGCATTTCTGTGCTTTATGAGACTCAATGTGCGGACCCACTACAAATCGTACGTCAACGAGCTGAGATTTTAAAGCAGGTTTTATTACTGCGTTCGCTTAAAAAAACGCTTATGATATGAGTGTTAAAGAGGAGTACGTATGCATTTTTTCATTTATCCGTTGTTTCTAATTCCCATCGCGCTATGGGCAAGTTGCGTGGCCATAATTCTATATTTCGAAACCAAGATGGTGCGCGAAGTTTTGCACGATAGCCAAATGAGTCGTGTCGCCAAGACGCTGTGGTGCGTAGCTATGGTGCCACTGTTGCCGTTGACCGCAGCTGTCTATTACATTACCAAAAACATGCATCATTCACAGCACTTCATCTACTAGTTTATTTCGATAGCGCTCATGGTTGCTATAACAGGGGTATGATGCTATTCTATTCGGATTATGACAGATGGTGAATGGGCACGAGGCAGTCTCGATGAACTTCGAGATACATTAGACGGTATTGATCGTCAGATTGTTCGCGTGACGAGTCCCTTGTTGGCAGATCGCGCCGCCGTTGTTAAACGGGTCGCATATTTAAAGCGCTCCCTTGGCATGGACACTTTGCAGTCTGGCAGAGAAGGCGATGTTATTGCTCACTGGCGTGAGACTTCAGTGCAGTGCGAAGGTGATCCAGATGAAGCTGAACTGATTGCCCGCGCGGTCATGACGAGGAGCCGTGAACGTCAGAATCAGCCACAGCATCCGCCCTCCGCAGTATCTTAAGCGTTTTGTGAAATTGCTTACAGCCGGTTCATGTAAAGACCCGTTAGACTAGGGGAGTGTCAAAGGAGACTCAACTATGAAAATTACATATATCGCACCACTACATGACACCACATTAGATCGCAGGGGGAGCTTCGCGGATAACCTTTTTAAAGGTCAAAGTGAAATCGGCCTTGATGGCGATTTCAACATCATCCTATAAAGGCTTCACCTGCCACATTTAAACGGAGAGCAACGCACGGCTCTCCGTTTTTTATTTGCGCTTATTTGGTAAAATAGTGGTAATGCATATTCCCCTATTGCCTATGGCTGCGGCGCTTACTTGCGCTTTTTGTAATGGTACTGCGGTTGTTTTGCAAAAACTGAGTGCCGACAAGCAGCACAACACCCACTCGTTGGATGTGCGCTTTTTGCTAAGACTCATCAAAGATGTGCCGTACTTTTTTGGCATTGTTTTGGACATCAGTGGTTACGCACTTACCATCTATGCCGTGCGGCATTTGCCACTGTACTTGGTCCAGTCGATCATTGCTGCCAGTATTGTGATTACGGCGCTTCTGGAGCGATTTTACCGCCATCAAAAGATTCGTCCAAGAGCTTTTATTGCCATGGGTCTGATTGTCACGGGTCTCTGTATGTTAGCGCTGGCCTCGTCACCAGAAACCGCCCGTCCAGTTGGTTCGGTCTTAAAATCAATTATCATTTTTGCTCCGTTGCCGATTGCCTTCATAGGTTATTTTGTTGCTCGTAGTAAGAAGAATAGCTCGGCTGTCGGCATGGCGGTACTTGCCGGACTGGCCTTTGGCGGCACTTCTGTTTTAGGAAGAATATTTACGCTTTCTACGCCGTTTTGGCACACTATCTACAGTCCGTTGACCTTTGCGTTAGTGGCCGATGGTGTGATCGGAATTTTATTGTTTTCGACGGCTTTGCAGCGTGCCCAAGCCACGACTGTAAACGCGACAATGGCGGCTACTCAAACGCTGATTCCAGCCACAGTTGGCATTGTATTTCTGGGTGACAGCGCCCGTAATGGTCTGTGGGGGTTGGTAGTGGTCGGAGGCCTTGTAACACTGGTCGGCGTAACTGTGTTGGCTTTGATGCCGCAGCCAGTCACTAAAAAACCACACCTTACTTAGAGCATATCGCCGACACGCACAAAGCGGTAGCCTTGGGCTTTGAGCTCCTTGATAATGACCGGCAGTGCTTCTAGCATGACGTTGCGGTTGTCACTAGGTTTTTCATAAATTGCATCATGCATGAGTAAAATCGATCCCGCACGAGTTTTAGTAATGTAGCGTTTGATGACTTGTTCCATAGTGACGCCATTCACGAAGTCAATCGAGACCGACCACATCACAACCTTAAAGCCACGTCGCTGCAACTCAGCCAACATCCAGGGTGTCCGCCAGCCGTGCGGTGGCCGTATCAAGTGAAAAGTGTTGGGGTCTTTGCCGCCAAAAACAGTAGTGATTTCGTGCTGAGTGTGGCGTATTTGTTCATAAATAGTTGATGGTGAATGGAAAGGGAAAAGCCAGCGGTGATTCCAGGTATGATTGCCAATTTCGTGGCCTTCTTTGTGGATTCGTTTTGCCAGTGCTGGATACTTTTGGACGTGTTCTCCAACCAAAAAGAAAGTAGCAGGTACATCGTTATCCTTTAGGATTTTCAAAACTTTTTCGGTTGAGCCAGGGCGCGGACCATCGTCGAACGTCAGAGCAATAATCTTAGCGCTGGTATTGAACTCGCTGATAGTTGGACCAAACAGTTTCGATTTCGGATAAAATATACCATAGGCGGCAATAGCAGCAAGTGCTGTCAGAATCCATCGGCCATACGAATATAGATGGTGCATAGTGTGTCGATTCGGGTGAAAATGCCGGAGCAAGAACGATGTGACGGCGACGAACAGCATTAGCTTTAGTAGGCTTCTGAGGAGCGTTCCATCGGAGTCTTTGCGTAGCAATAAAACACTGAAAAAGCTTTTGGTGTAGACGGCGCAGGTCCTAATGCGGCCATGCGTCTGAAAGCGCCGTGCCGACGTGTAGCTGCGGACGGTCTGCAAGATGGTAATGTCGCCATAGCGCGCCAATGATTTGGAGATGGCCAGGTCCTCGCCAGAAAAGGTGATACTGATGTCAAAGCCGCCGAGCTCTTCAAGGATGTGCGCGCGAACCGCAAAACTACCGCCCAATAGCTGATGTGACTTACCCATTAATTTGAGAATGAGGTTCTGAGCTGGATAAGCAAAACCGAAGAATAATTTTATGACGAATTGATCGGCTGGTGCGCCATCGTAAAATTCAAACGGGTTACTGATACCCACGGTCTTCGGGTATTTTTTGAAGGTTTTATCGATAACAGTTAGGTAATTTTTTGGCAGCATGGTGTCTGCATCGACGTAGACCAGAAACTCGCCTTTGGCGGCTCGTCTACCGGCCTCGCGAGCACTTGGTAAGCCGACGCGTGACTCGTTGACGACCTTCACGCCCAGTTCTTTGGCGACGGCGGCAGTACGATCGACGCTGTTATTATTGACGACGATAATCTCGAATGAGTCTGCAAAATCCTGCTCTTGGGCGGCCTTGACCGATGCAGTAATATAGGCTTCTTCATTAAGCGCGGGGATAATGATGGAAAAACGTAAGGAAAGGCGCGCCATTACCCCTATTGTAGCATCTCGTTATTTACTGCTTTGATTCGTAAAAGCATATGCCTATACTAGGGCTATGCCTATGAAAAAACGTCTGCTTGCGTGCTTCGCTGTAGTGTTCGGCATGGCGGGCGGCAGTATTCTTCTTTTTTCTCATGCCGCCACTCCTGTTACTAATGCAATAGAACCGGAAAACGGTTCGATTGTTGCCGGAGCATTTGCTGCAGCTGACAACACTGCGTCGGGCGGTAATTATGTGACATTCCCCATTAGTAATGGCTCAGTTCTACCACCCGCTGCTACTGGTAATGCCAAACCATTTTCTGCGACTTCTCCGTTTAATATGCCAACGCCAACGGGGACTGTCTGGTTTGACCAACCACTATTGCATTCAATAAACCCACCACAAAACAATGATAGCCGACGGCACTGGTATGTACTTGGTCCTTTCGGCGTCTATTATGCAAAATCAACGGATCCCATGTGGACGTTCAATTTGCCTGATTATATTGCTCCGGACTGGAATCGCAATCGGCCGGCCCACGTATTTCAGGTTCATGCCCCCGATAATATCGCTTCGGGAGTCGATACTGACAAGGTTTTGATCGTCGTTGATGGCACAACCTATTATGAAGTATGGGATTCCGTCGTAAATACAGCGACGCGTACGGTGACCAACGGTAGTCTGGCTGGATGGGCGACAGGAGACATCGTGATGGGTCCCGGAGCCGGTACTTTGGCGAATAACGATGGAACACGGGCCGCGAATTTTTCGTGGGATGCGGGGTTGATTACGGGTCATGACATCGCCTCTGGAAAAATCGATCACGCATTGGCACTAGCGTTGCCGGCAGATATGTTGGAAGGTCTGATATATAAAAACTACATAGCTCCAGCGACAGGTTTTGACAATGGTGGCGGACGTGGACCGTTCAAAATGGGAACGAAAATCGGTGTTCCTGCAGGCGTTGCCCAACCGGCTGGTTTAAGTCCAATCGGGGCAGAACTGTTTGTGGCGCTACAGACGTACGGGGCATACGTCGGTGATTTTGTTGGTGGCGCGTGGCCGGCTTTTTATCGTGATAACGCGACGATCAGCGATGCCCAAGTAGGTCCGTTATACCAATACTGGGATCACAATGGTTCAGCTGATATGGATAAAATTGGTTTGTTACTACGAGTTGCCAATTATCAGCCATAAAGCCACAAATAGATTAGAATAGTTCTATGAATAACACAATCATTAATCCGATGCGCTTCGGCGTTAGTTTTTCGATCAAACAATGCCGTAACTTTGGCTATGGGACGGCGCCAGTGCTGGACTGGCTGATCAATGACATGGGCTTCCGCCGCTTCAGGCTGATGTCGTATTGGAACGAAGTCGAAAAGGTGCAGGGAACCTATGATTTTACTGAGGTAGATAGGCAGATTGAGGCAGTCGTTGCTGCGGAGGGAGTGCTATCGCTTTGCATCGGCGTTAAACAGCCGCGCTACCCGGAATATCACTGGCCTGATTGGGCGTGGGCGCTGCCAAAGCCAGATCGTGACATGGCTTTATTGGTATTTGTGGAAGCGGTTGTACAACGCTACAAAGGCAATGGCAGCATCATTTCTTGGCACCTCGAAAACGAAGCACTTCTCACCGGCTTTGGCGAGCGTATCGACATAGATCGTAAGCGTTTGCGCACTGAGTATGCACTAGTTAAAAAACTCGATCCGGCGCGGCCTGTGGTGCTCTCGACGAGCGCGGCTTGGGGCATTCCGATTATCGGACCAATCCCCGACCTTGTCGGATTTTCATATTACCTGATTCGCTGGCGCGACACAAAATACACCACGACGCATCACTACGCCTGGATCCACCGCCTGCGGGCACGCCTTATCCGTCTAATTTGGCGCAAACAAAGCTTTATTCACGAACTGCAAATGGAGCCGTGGGGACCAAAGGATATTTGGCAAATGGAACCACCGCAGCAAGATGAGTCGATGGGAGCCACACAGATGGCAACGAACTTTACGCATGCCAAGTCGACAAATCTCTACCCAATAGATTTGTGGGGCGGTGAATGGTGGTTCCAGCGCGCCATCTCGTACAAAGATCCAACGATTGCTGATGTTGTCAAAAGTGCGTGTTACTAAGTTGTAATAAAAAATAATCTTGCGCTGCATCAAAATAGTTGCACAAAACCATAAGCATGTACTATTATCGAAGTACAACAAAGGGTGGATCCAACACGTTGTATACAGTAATTCTTAAATGTGGGGATGGAATGAAGAAACTACTAACGGCCGCTGTTACCTTTGGGGCAACAATAGTTCTTTTGAGCAGTGCAGCAATGGCAGCATCAATCAGTACGACAGGTGCGGGATCCGTCAATAAGATCAAAAGCAAGACTCTAAACTCGTGCAAGAGCAAGACAAACAATAACATTGGTCTTCTCAATTTTATTGGTCAGATGTCAAAGACAGGCAACGCAAAAGTTTCCGACAACACGCTTGGCGGCAGTGCGGTCAGTGGAGACGCAAATGCATCAGCAAACACGTTGACTAATGTGAAGCTTGCAAACAATTCGGCCTGTGATACGGCAACTGTGGCGCCGACGCTTACAGTTGTCGACAGCTCTATCGACACAACTGGTGCCGGTTCGCTGAACGTGATTAGCAACAAAACAGTCAACAAAGTGAAAGTAACAACCAACAATGGCGTCAATGTTGGTAACGTCGTGCTCCAGGGCTCTACTTCAGGTAACGCATCTATATGGGGTAATACCTCAGCTGGTGATGCAACCAGTGGCGATGCAGCAGCAGGTGCAACGACTTCGACGACAATCAACATTAGCAACAACTAATACTGGTTGCTCACTAAAAAAACGGGGTCTGTGACCCTGTTTTTTAGTGGGTGATGTCAGGAAAGTCGCGATAGATAGTTTCGATTTCGTCGAGTACCGCCTTGCTTAAAACGACATCGGCGCCAGCAATATCCATTTTGACTTGTTTGACCGCAGATTCACGATGTCAAAGGCAAAGCCTATATGTGTGAACCCACAAGATGACCGATAAGCGAGGTAATGGCCATGGCTACCCCGCCACCTACAAATACGCGTGCGGCTGCGCGGAATCTATTACCGCCACCAATATGTGCACCAATGCCACCGGATATAGCGAGGGCGGCAAGTGACGTCACGACAATTGCAAGTTCAACGTGATTATGTCGAAAGAATAATGAAGCAATAATAGGAAGTACGGCTCCAACTGAGAATGATAATGCCGAGGTTACTGCGGCCTGCGTTGGTCGGGCGAGCGCTTCATGGTCTATACCAAGTTCGTCGCGGGCATGAGCTTTTACGGCGTCGTGATCATGCAACTGCTTTGCAACTTCGAGGGCAAGCTTTTCGTCTAATCCGCGATCGACATAAATAGCGGCTAGTTCCGCCAATTCACCTTGAGGGTTATGTGCCAGTGATCGTTCCTCGATTGCAATGTCGGCACGTTCAGAGTCGAGCTGCGAGCTTACTGACACATACTCCCCAACCGCCATAGAAAGAGCACCGGCAAATAATCCAGCAACTCCGGCAGTGAGTACGGCAGAACCGCTCGTAGAAGCTCCGGCGACACCTAGCATCAAACTGGATGTTGAGACAATGCCATCATTGATGCCAAGCACAGCGGCGCGCAGCCAACCGGCACGGTGTGATTTATGCTCTTCTTCAGGATGAGGTGACGATGTATTTTTAGCCATAATATTATAGTATCAAATCAGCTGCCATTATTTGATAACAGGCAACGCATAAATGAAACTTTCTGGCTTCATTTTTCTCATTTGGGGGGCCAAGCAAAATCGCCCCAAATTCAGTCAGCTCGTCGCAGCATTTATCGCACTTTGGAGTTATCGCCATTAATTTTTAGCGATTCTTAGTGATTCGAGTATCAGGTTTTCTAGTTTTTTCATGTCGATTGTTTCACCTTCGTGCAGATCTATACCGCGCGACTTTTTGGAATCAAAGCCGTTATTGAAGAGCTTGTCTTTGTCTTCAAGCAGGGCACCGTTCTGGAATATAAAAAAGAAAGGCAGCAAACACGCCCAGAAAATCGATGTGATCATACAAGGCAACGAGACCATCGGCAGTGCTGAGCGCAGTGATAATGTCGAGGAAATGAAAAAAGCGTTCTATACCATCAGTAAGGGTACGTACGCCCAAAAACTTTTTGATCTGTTCAGTCGCGAGCGAGTAGAAAAAGAGCTTCACGAGTTCTTAGAGCTTGGGTTCTTTCCACGTGCTGGCGGTGGGATAGGGCTGACGCGACTGATAGATGCAATGAAGAAAGGAGATCTCATGAACATCAACAACTAGTCTGTTAAAAACTCCCGAGTGCACCGGGAGTTTTTAGTTGTAAATTATATTGCTGCAAAAACGTGTTAAAAGCCTTAGTATTTTTTGAGTTATAAAAATCGCGATTCGAAAGTTTGAGATGGCGGTAACTCGTCAAGATAGCACGACATTTTAGCACTCGGAAAAACAAATGAGAACAGCAGTGTCGAAAGGTACTTTGCGTTCACGAACTCCATTTGTGGTTTATCCGTCCAAGCCCGAGGGACTGATAATAAAGACTTATAGAAATTCTGTTTCGGCGGCATTTTTCAAATTGGAAGCGAATTGTTCAAAACTGGCGTCAAACGAGGGAATTTTGCTGGCAAAGAGTGGAAATAGCGGACTGCCAATTTTCTCGGTCATCGAGAAGGTAACGACACCATTTCCTTGGTCTGTTACTGTATAGGTTCGGGTACCCATGGCGTCACCCCACACCAGTTTGGTGGGTTCAACGAATTCCTTAATCTTTAATTTGAAAGTTCGTTTGGCATCGAGCGTTGATCTGAGCATGATGGTCTCCCCGAGAGCAATATCTCCATCAATCGAGGTGATGGTAGAATTCCACGCCGAGTAGCCGGCAACTGTCGTGAGCAATGTCCAGAGTACAGATGGTGTTGATTTAATATCAATCGTTATTGAAGTTGTCCGACTGAACGCTGTCTTGATAGTGGTTGCCTTGCCAGTTGCTTCTTCTTTCATAACATTATTGTATGCCCATCGTTATGAAATATGAAAAATAATCACTTTTTCTGTTCTCAGCTGTTTTTAATGTTCATAAGGTAGAGTATAGATAAGAACTCGCGACTATAAGGAAGACTCATGCGGCCATCATATGAACAACACTCCAAAGGCAAACTTATCGGTACGGTGATTGCTATCATCGTTATTGCCGGTATCGTTTTGGTGATTGATCATCTGAAGTCGAACAGGGCGAGCGGCGCCACACCATCTATCGTAACAACGACGGCTCAGCCGACGCAAGCAACACCGGTCACTATGGCTAGCACCACCTCTGCCACTCCCGCGAGCTCGGCTTCATCAGGTACGTACAAAGATGGCACGTATAGCGCCACAAGTAGGTATTATGTACCACACGGGAATGAGGAAATAACAGTTGATGTAACTCTCAAAAACGGTGTTATTACCGATTCGTCCGTCACCAATAGTGAAGGTAATCGCGATTCCGCAAGTTATCAACAGGATTTCACGGCAGCTTACAAAAATTACGTTGTAGGTAAGCATATCTCGACACTTAAACTTGGAAATATTTCGGGTGCATCAGATACGACACATGGCTTTAACGACGCGCTGACGCAAATCGTCTCAAAAGCACAGGCATAAGGAGTGAAATTTGTTGATGCCTTTCTTGACCGCATCACAATGTACCGGTTAGTCGTCTATGTACTGGGGACATTGAGCGGCCTCGCTGTCCTTTTCTCCTTATTTGGCAAGCTACCCTATAGCGCCACGTCGTTGATCGTTTCTTTGGGACTTATTCTTGTGCCTGCCCTTATTGTCGATAAAGGGCTTGGCAGGATCTTTCGAGCACCGACAAACTCTGAGTCGTGGCTCATTACTTCGCTCATCATCTTCCTGATCGTCCACCCGGCAACTTCTGTAGCTGCTGGCCTTGCACTGGTTTTGGCGGGAGTTGTGTCAAGCGCATCAAAGTTTTTCATTGTTTGGAATAGTAAGCATATATTTAACCCTGCAGCATTTGCTGCAGCTGTCCTCAGTTTAACGGCGCTTCAATCGACCACCTGGTGGATCGGTAATAGCGTTTTTTGGCCATTTACCTTAGTGCTGGGTGTCACGATTGTCCGCAAGATCAGGCGCCTGCCTTTGTTTGTCACCTTTGTAGGCATCAGTACCATGCTGCAGATTATTTTATTTGTGGTCCATCACCAACCACTCGCCGTCGGCCTCAAGGGCTCCTTGATTGCTTCGCCACTACTGTTTCTTTCGACCATCATGCTGACTGAACCTGCTACAATGCCGCCGCGCCGCACGCAACAAATACTATTCGCGGCCATCGTTGCAGTGCTGTACGTGACTGCCTGGGAGTTTGGTCCGCTGGTCGTTTACCCGGAAGTCGCGCTCCTGTTGGGTAATCTCTACGCTTTTGCTGTTTCGCCAAAATTCCGCGTTCGGATGACGCTCACAAAAATCCAGAAAATTTCCGACAGTGTGTATAATTATGTTTTTCAGCCTGACAAAAGATTCAATTTTTTGCCGGGACAGTACATGGAATGGACGCTAGCGGGCGTGCCCTACGACAGCAGGGGAAACCGAAGGTCATTGACGATTGCATCATCGCCGACGGAGGAAGAAATTCATGTTGGCCTCAAGTATCACTTGCCGGCGAGTACGTACAAAACAACATTTTTCAATTTAAAGCCGGGCGATGCAGTGTATGCGAGCCAGCTTGCAGGCAACTTTACCGTTGATCAAGCAGCCAAACAAAAACTTGCTTTTATAGCTGGCGGTATTGGGATTACGCCGTTCCGCAGCATGGTCAAGTATTTCACCGATAATCAGTTAACAAAAGACATTGTTTTGATCTACGTTATTCCTGACGTTGAAGAGCTCGCATATAATAAAGAATTCCTGGCGGCACGGCAGTATGGGCTCAAGATCATACCGGTAGTGACCAAGACGCCTAACACTAGGGCGGGCGTAGTACATGCTAAGTTCAATCAGGAGTTACTGGTTCGGCTCCTGCCTGATTACAGCGAGCGCATGTTCTATATTTCTGGCCCGTCAACCATGGTCGATGCAACCAAAACATATCTGCATAATCTCCATGTAGAACGAAAGATGATAAAGACTGATCACTTCACGGGTTACTAGCATAATAGCAACTGAGCATAAGCCACTGCTCAAAAGACTTAGTTTGTCCGTAGTAGCTTTTTGGGTGCCTTGTCTTGCTTGTACTCGCAATGGTCAGTGAGGTACTCGAGCGCCACCCTCTTTTTGGAGATGTTCGAGGGTTTCAATTTGTTCACCGTATATTTTCCTCATCGTGGACAAGGACACTCTTGAGGCTAAAGGATTCGGTGTCCCGTATCTAGTAAGTTGTTTACTATTCCTCCGTCAGCAGTTGTTTCGTAAGCGTATACTAAGGGTAGGATAGGTAACGCGTTCTGAGAACTTAAAGAATCGTTGAGAGGAGCTAGTTATATGTATGACTACCGCATGATGAATGGAGATAGTGGAGCTTGGGGTTTTGTAATGATGTTATTCATGTTTGTATTTCTAGTGCTCGTCGTACTTGCTGCTGTGCACTTTTTGCGAGGACAACAATACATTAATAAACAACATGGTGACCCCGTCGATATTGTCAAAGAACGATACGCAAAAGGCGAAATTGATAAAGCAGAATTTGAGCGGTTAAAGAAAGATTTGCGTTAATTTTTCGAAAGCGATGAGATGGCCAGAATAATTATAGATGTACGAGAACCTGAGGAATAAGCAAGTGGCCACCTCGATGGCGCTGTTAACATACCCCCTTCCAAGCTGATGGGGGAGTTAGGTGAACTAGAAAATATACCGAAAGCTAGTGAAATCATTCTTTACTGCAAGTCGGGTAGTCGGTCAAACATATGTTGCAAGTTAGCAAGCTAGATAAGTTTTATAGATCCTAACTAAAAATGATAGTGCTTGTGGTTATTAGAGTGCCACAGTTAACGCTATTTCACTAAACTTAGTCTTTGTTCAATTTAAAACCAGTCACTTCACTAGTTGTTTTTTCTCCGCCCATTGCGGCATATAGTTTTTGCTTACTCACACGTCGGTTGGGTTGTGGGGGTAAGCCGGGGTCATGAATTATATAGCTGTCGCCGTTATCTCCTATGATTAATACTGCGTGCGAGAAATATCCTGGTTTATCGTTCAGTGCTCTTGAATCAAGGGTAACGAATACAAGTCTCTCCTCGGCCAACATACTATCGATGTCTTCTGTCGTCGGTCGTTTCAGTTCGTATTTTACTTTTTCAAGAAAATCAGGGATGAGAGGTCTTATCTCTAAAATATTACCGTGTTTGAGCTGCCAGTTTTTTTCAACTAGTGTAAAGAATTCATCCAGATAAGGTTCACCGGTATTGTAGTAGCGGGCGTAATCGAACGGCTCTATCATTCGTATATCCATCCCTCGTTCTGCTAGATACGAAATAATCGTAAGGCTCCAGGCAGCCTTTCCTGGCTTAAAGCTCGTAAGCTTTTCTAGTTCTGGCCAGCCCAACTTTTCGTTATAAAAATAATCAAAGATAGATCCGTAAACAGCTAGCATACAGTGCAGGTTATCTTCACGATTGGCATAAAAAGGCACTGATTTCATAGTGTAACTACAACAAACAAAAACTCCCCTACGCTAAGGAGTTTTTAGTTAAACGTGTTGGAGGGCCACCGTTAACGCTATTACAACTAGGTACAATAGCTACCATGGACACTCTGACAACTCTGAACCTTGTACAATCTCCTGGCTTCCCCAAACAAATGCATGTGTGCTCCAGTAGGGAATGCTATCCGCAGTTGCGTTATCCATCTGAGGAAACATCGGACTTTCAAACTCACCAATCCATGTGCTGGACAGTTCATATGTATTATCATCTCTACGAAGCAAGTGAACAGATATGAACGAACTTGGCTGCGTAGCTTTAGACTTGGTAAAGGGCACATAACCTTGATCTTCCCGCATACTACGTATGGCATACACTATCGTATCCGTGTCATAGACATCTACTACGTCAGTATTCCCAATTGTCCTACCCATATCAATATCTTTAGCAATTAGTTCATCATCTAGCTTCATACTACTTAGAGCTTCAATTGCCACTACTCGTAATCCTGGTGCGTCTCTAAAATGAGTTGCCGTATGTGAGTTTACTGGGTCAAAAACCACTCTTTTCCTATTTACAGTTTTACAGAGAAGTTCTTCATCATTAGACATTCTTTAATACTACCACCTAAAAACTCCTCATAATAGAAGAGTTTTAAGCATAAGCGTGTTGGATGGCCATCCGTAACGCTATTGCGTCCATTGTTGGTTCTCCGTAGTACTGATTGTCAAGACAGCGATTACTCTAAGTTGTTTTTAAGTTTATCAGCAATTTCTTTAACTACGCTGCCACTTACTATCCGTTCTGCATTGTTATCATAGAATTTGCCATAAAGTGGGTCGTCAAAAGTTATGCCACTTACCGTTGGAGCCACCTCATATCGAGGATAAATATGCCAATGTACGTGTGGGTTATACGGCTTTGATTGAAAAGCAAAGTTCATAAAACATCCCCAATTTAATGGCGATGCTCCAAAAGCTTGTTTATAAGCCTTCTCTAGTTTTACAACCAGCTGTTGATATTCTTTCCATTCTTCGTCGTTAAGTTCACCAAGACTCTCCTTATGTGATTTTAGTGTCACATAAGCTCTACCCAAATATGCGTGATTATCACCAATACCTACAGTCCAGTGTTTCGTTTCTATTATCTGATTTTGGGGATTTTTAATAAACTCGCAGATCTCGCATACTTTACTCATATGACCATAATAACAAATATAAAAGTTTTTAAATTAAACCGCTTATGCTTGTAGGGCCGTCTGCAGCGTTATCGCAATTAACTTTCAGTCAAACGAATCAACTCAACACTTATCGGTCGCCTAACAAGTTTAGACGCTAAATCTTTAAGGCTAACATCCTTAAACTCGTAGCTAAAATCATCCTGTTCGGATGCCGGTATCGCATAAACCACTCTTTCTATATTTGCCCAAGCAGCGCAACTAAAACACATCAAACACGGTTCGTGACTACCGTACAGTATCGCACCATCAAGATTATAGTTACCGAGTAAAGTTGCAGCTTTTCTTAGAGCCGAAACTTCCGCGTGTGCGGAAGGATCGTTTGTTTCGTGAACGTGATTAAAGTCTTTTACAATGACCTTGCCGTCTTTAACGATTACGGCACCAAAGTTATATGGAAGTGGTTTTTTGTTGCCTTCATCCGTTGCCATTTGAAGGAAATATTTATCATCATTCATAGGTAAATTATATCAAAAAACAGAGACAAGTAACCTCTGTTTCAAGCATAAGCGTATTGGAGGGCCACCGTGAACGCTATTTCAACTGAAATTAGAGTGAATCAAGGAATGTACGAATGTTTGGATAAATAGTAATGGCTGGATGACTGTAAAACAGTTGTGATGTATCAGGCTCGCCAATTATACAAACTCGATTTATGTTCGATCCAAGTGCAACACCCAACTCAATGTGAGCGCCGGTACTTTTACGATTGCCGAGCAACAAGACATAGATAGTAGCAGTCTTCACACCATTAGTATCTTCAATCGCATACTGCTGTTTTAGTTTCTCGCGCTCTACTATAGATTCCAGGGAAGTAATTTCTCTGTGAGTAGTCCAGTCGGCAGTAATTGTATGGCCTGCATTGCGGAGTAATCTGTGTAAAGCACTCACCTCATCGCGTTGCTCAAAACTTGAAGCAACATAAATTCTTTCAGATGCCATAAGGTATATAGTAACTCAATATAGGTATGCTCTAACTAAAAAGACTCATCTCACGACGAGACATATTAGCTGGAGGATCGATGTGACGCTATTTCTACTAAACTAGTAGCTTGGCGATGCTATTTACGGTTTCATCAATAGTTTGTTTTGTTGAATCAATTTTTATGAAATCATCATAGAATTCATTACTTGAAAAATAGTCATGGTGTTCTTGGATTGCTTTCTCACCCATAGCTTTGTCCCTAGGACGCTGTAGGTCCCGAAGCTTTGCTTCGTCAACATGTGGCAAAAGTAGGAATTTGTGAGTAATCTTGATTTGCTTTTCAATTGCTGGCCAGCCCAGTTCGTCTATATAGCCATTTATAATAACGCCGAAACCCTTTTCTTGGAATTTATTTGCAAGCATCCCAATACATTCCCCCACCAATTCCCATTCATTGAAATTCCAACGCTCTGTACCGTCTGTATCTTTGTCATAAGAAAAGCCGCTCGGAACAAAATGCTTTACATGATCGGCTTCAATGTTCACGCATTTTGGAAGTTGTTTGGTGAGTTTAGCCGAAACCGAAGTCTTGCCAGACCCAGCTGGTCCAGTAATTGCAGCAATGAAAAGATGAGACATGCAACTATCATACCAAACAAAAAGACTCCTCACGAAGTCTTTTATAGGGCTTATGCTTGGAGGGCCATCTGTAACGCTATTGCAACTAAGTTCTTAGATGTAAGCTAGAATGTAGTTATGCAAAAAATCACATTGATTGGCGGCGCACCGGTATCAGGTAAGACAACAATGTCAAGAAATATTGCTAAGACTGAGGGCGGTGTAGAGTTGTCATCTGACTCGATTAGGAGTTGGATGAAGCAGCTAGTAAATCCAGATAATTATCCGGGTTTGTTCTATTCAGATGGTATGACGGCTGAAGAGTTTTATCAAAGATATAATACTCCACAGGCTGTAGTAGATGGTGAAATTGCAGAGGGTATTCAAGTTGAAAAAGGAATTCTTAGTTTGCTCCAGACATCAATTACTTGGGAGCATTTGATTCTTGAAGGTATAGCAATTACTCCAGAATTTATGAGTAAAGTGATTACTCTATATCCGGACAGTAAAGTCGAAACCATAGTATTAGTTGATATGAACATTCAAAGTATTAGTGATCGGATTAGTTCACGAGGGTTATGGGGTCCACTGGATACCTATCCAAGTAACATAATCCCAAAAGAAGTGGAATGGGTGATTTTATATAATCAATGGTTTACGGAACAAGCAAAAAAGTTTGATTTAAAAATTAAATATAGTTAAAAAGACCCCGAAGAGTCTTTTTAAGCATAAGCGATATTTGAGGGCCATCTGCAACGCTATTGCAACTTTTGTTGCTCGCGATAATTATGTATTAAACCGTAAACTGCACCTGATAGAGCACCAATAGCTGTAGCACCCGCTGTAGTCCAGGTGATAAGTGCTACATCTTGCAGCCCAGCAACCTCTTCTACGACGCCAATTGCAGCGAGTCCCAGCGGCATGCTGCCCATTAGTTTAGAAGAGAAATATATGCTTCTATCTTGGCTTGGTTCTTGCTCAGCCTAGACTCCAATCCAAAACGCACCAGTAACCTTTAGGACTTGAGCCGGTGTTTTGTAGCCCAGTCGTTTCCTTGGTCTAGTATTCAGTTGCTTAACGGCTACGTCAAGCATTTCCTGA
>JBBQVE010000003.1:0-100319 GCA_038211855.1 Saccharimonadales bacterium (SeqCode) | reverse complement strand
TTATAAGTTTATAAGACATCAGTTAAATTGTACCAGAAGAGCTAGTGAGGCTAGAACTGAAAACAGATACAGATTTGTACTAAATGCTTGGTGAAGCGTAAGTTAGAACAAGTCTATATCTGTTTGATGATTTATGGAGGGTCCAGTGAGACTTGAACTCACGACACCCTGCTTAAAAGGCAGGTGCTCTAACCAGCTGAGCTATGGACCCGCGATAAATCGCGCAATAAACAGGGGTAATTATCTCTAAAATACGCTTAAAAGTCAATGGCTGCTCTTAAATGTACACTGTTGGTATGAACTCGACCTCGGCTGAATACCTCACTGAAACACGCCAGATGGAACTCATTGACCCCCGAATGGGTGAGCAGGTGAATGATCCCTTGCTTGTTCGACGCCTCATCGGTAAGGCCGTGCAGTTTTCTGCCAGCGAAGCACTCTTGTGACGAATCGATCCAGAACTGCGTGAATTTTTTGATTTTTGGTATCCGCAGGAGGCCGCCCACGGCAAAAGTCAGTTCCTCCTACTTCATACACTCAGCTTGGAGCCGTTGCCTCCACGACGAAACAAAGTTATCTTGCGGCATCGGGCACTCGGCATGATTGGATCACATTCTGAGAGAGTTCATGATAGTGAGGAGCTGGGGATACTCACCTACATGGCTCTGGGCGAACTCGATGCTTACCGCGCGTTTGCAAAAATCATGTCCGAAAATCAGGAATTAAGCATAGCAAAACTGTTTGGCCATACCGCACGCCAAGAAAGTATTCATCTTGGCTATCAATCGACGCGTGCAATCGAGCTGGCTGCAACAATGAAGGACAGTCATGTAGAGCGTGTCGGCGATATCATCGAGAAGATCTATTGGCCCGTTGGCACCACAAAAGACGATGTCATTCGTAAAAAAGCCATAGGGCATATGATGAGAACAGTATGTGACGATGACGGCGAGGCGCTCGCCATGGGCGCTGCAAAACTCGCTCACAGCATCTTGCCATCAATGAGCGCAACGAGTCCGTTTTTACTGAACCGCTACAGTGAATGCCTCGCCGCCTAAACGTGCCTTGGTTGCGTTACTACATGAAGAACGAGACGATCATATCAGCCAGCACGAGGCCGCCGAGGATACGACGGAAGAGGCTCTCGCCGTGGCGCAGTTCAAGGTAGGCCCATGTAAAAATAGAACTTTCTGCCAATAAGTGAAACCCCGTGTGTGGTTTACCTCGTTTTATGACCATAGCCAGGACACTGAAGAGTATCCAACTCCACAGAGGAATATTAGGCCACTGCCAAATCACTACTTTGCCGTCTTTGTCTCGAAAGATTTTTTCTACTATTGTTGGCTCATACGTCATTGCACCAGCTTACGCACGGTGAAGCAATCTGACAGCAATAATTCTTGCACTAGTGGCCGCGCTTTTTGCCTTCATGGTGTTCTTTGGGGTGACTCAACCATAGGAAAACGGTACTCATCAGGAAAGCGGCAGCAATCACGATGCTGCTATACGGTTGCAATACTGAGTATGGCTCACTGGTCTGGATCGTCTTTACGACACTCACTGGCAAGAACTGCGGCCCAACGAATACCAAACTACCACCAACCAGAAGTGCCAAGAAAAGATGCAGCGGTAATTTAGATTTTGAAACGCTATGACGAAAAGCGATTGCCGCCACGATGAACGGTAGAATAAACAGAGCTAACGCCACAAGTTGGACGTTTTTGCCCGGCAACAATTGACCCACAAAACCCGAGACATCTTTATCGAGATAGGTCTGCAAGGTACTCGCCCCGCACAACACAAAAAACAGAATCGCGGCGTTGGTACGCAAAAAAACGACCAATAAGAATGGTGTCAATACAACAGTAAAAGTAACGATGAGTTGCAGCACTGTATCATCTTATCATAAGCGTTACCAGTTGAGCGCTGAGCCGACCTGTATTTTAAGGTCGTCGACAGCGCCTTTTTTGAACTCGATCACATAACGCGAAAGCATGTCAGGGTAAAATATTTTTGGATAGGTCGATGGTTCCATATCCTTTTGTATCGTGACGATTTTCTTGTTGCTATCAAGCCACACGACATCAATCGGAAAATTCATATTCTTCATCCAGATTCCGAACTTGTCGTCGGTCGGGAACAGAAACAGGAGTGCGCCGTTATCTGGTAGACATGGCCGATCTGACAGCCCTAGTTCCTGTTGCGGTGTCGTTTTGGCATATTCCAGATTGTAAGATTTTTTGCTCGATGGGCTCAGTTTTACATCATATGCCGAAGGTGAGATATTATTTTCACTACAATCCGTTGAAGTCGTCGCCAAATCATGCCTTGTCAGACCATACACGACACCCGCCGTCACAAGACCAACAAAAACAATTACCAGATACTTCCAGGTTTCGTTCTTTTTTTTAGCAGGTCCGTCTAGCCACCCCATATTGTAAAAATCTAGGCACCGACTCGGTCGCGGCGGCGAGATCGTTTGGCATTTAGTTCAACATAATCAATGATTGGGCCAGCCACATTGCGGCCGGTCACACGCTCAATTCCGAAGCCTGGACTGCTGTTGACTTCGAGCACCAGCGGACCGCGAGCACTTTGCATCAAATCCACACCGCACACTGACAGGCCCATCGCCTTTGCGGCTTTGAGGGCAGTTTTACGCTCTTCATCAGTCAATTTCTGTGGTACACCTTCCCCACCTTGATGCAGATTGCTGCGAAAGTCATCATCAAGGCTCTGGCGCTTCATGCTGGCAATGACCTTGCCGCCAACCACAAAGACGCGAATATCCGTACCGGCCGATTCCTTGACGAATTCTTGCAACAAGATGTTGGTGCCATCGTCATCCATGACGTAAAAAGCCTGCAGTACACTTTTGGCAGCTTTCTTGGTCTCTGCGAGTACGACACCATTACCGTGCGTTCCGCGAGCCAGCTTGATGATCACCGGTACTTCGCCAACTTCGTCAATAAGATCGTCAAAATCACCGGTATTGCGCGTAAAGACCGTTTTTGGAATGCCGACACCAGCTCGAGCCAGCAGCTGCAAGGTACGCAACTTGTCACGCGAGCGGTTAATCGCAATTGAACTACTTGGCGTGTACACGCCTTGCATCTCAAACTGACGCACAATGGCAGTACCATAGCGCGTCATGCTGCTGGCAATACGCGGAATCACGGCGTCAAAACCAGTCAAAACCTCACCGCGATAACTGACTTCCGGCTTGCTTTGTTCGATACTGGCGTAGCATTCTTTATACTTGATTACCTGAACTTCGTGGCCACGCAATTTACACTCTTCCTTGAGTCGTTTGGTCGAATAATTACCCGGCCCATTGCTTAAAATAGCGATTTTCATGTGATTAGTCCTCAAAATCCTCGGGTGAATCAAGTTCCAGCCCGAATTCCTTAGAAAGTTTCATTCGCGCCACAGACGTCTTTGCCGCATCTACCAAGAAGCGGTACTTGAGAGCTTCACGACCAATAAGGATCGGAAATACATTATTACTTCGGTCATACAGGCTGAAGCTGGCCATAAATATCTTGGGTCCGATTTTGATTTTTAGACTTACTTCGTACCGGTCGCTCTCTTCGCCATTTGAACTGCGCACGACAATATTTTCGTAGCGTTCAGTGGTAATATCGTACTTTACTGGCGCACAGCGGTGGCCGAGAATCGCAAACTTCAAAACTTTTTTGCCATCGACGGTCGCCTCGCGGATGTTAGTAGCATGAATCGACGAACGGAAGGCGCCGGTATCGATTTTGGCCGGTACGTCCAAAACAGTGCCGACGATGTCGACTTCTTCAGCTCGGCCGATGATAACTTGATACTTTGCCATACAAGCTTTATACCACTTTCCCTTGGGTTTTCTAAACTTTTTATTATGCTATTTTGCCGCGTGTTTTATGCGGAGGTACGCAAAGCCGATGACGACTGCTAGGATCAGGAGCATCATGATTAGCATCGTGACGAAGCCTTTTTGCGCGGTCGAGTGCTTAACCATTAGCTTAATAGTAGTCTACCTTCGGTCAAATGAATAGCTATTTTACGCTTAGGCCCAGAAACCTTTTTTGTGACTACTACGGAATTCTTCGAGTAGTTCCTGTTCTTTCTTGTTGAGTTTGGTTGGGGTATCAACAATGACCGTCACAATTTGAGCACCGCGACGGTTTTCGGCAATCGGCACACCATGGCCGGAGAGCTTAAAGTCGGTGCCGCTTTGGGTGCCGGCTGGGATCTTCATACGAACTTGGCCATCAACCGTATTGACGTCGATTTCGGCGCCGAGCGCGGCATCAATCATATTGATATGAATAGCACTGAGTATCAGTGAACCTTCGCGAGTAAATTCTTTATGTGATCGGACGCGAATCTGCACAAAAAGATCACCAGACGGTCCTTCGGCTATTTGCTCGCCGTGCTCACGCACACGAATCGTGTTGCCATCATCGACACCCGCAGGAATTTTGAGCTTCAATGTATTGTCTTTGGCGTTCGTTTTGTGTGTTAAGCGAACTGCTTTTTCAGTGCCGAACACGGCTTCTTCAAAGGAGAGCTCGATCATCGTTTGCAGATCACGGCCACGGCGCTGTCGTTGCTGTTGAAAACCGCCGCCGAAGAAGCTATTAAACAGGTCACCGAAGCCACCCAAATCGCCAAAATCAAAGTTAACGCTCTGGCCTTGACCGCCATAGGGATTGCCGCCACCAGCCGCACCACCGACTCCCGCATGCCCAAACTGGTCGTAGCGCTGACGTTTTTCGTTGTTGCCGAGGACTTCGTACGCTTCGTTCACCTCTTTAAACTTGGCCTCATCACCACCTTTATCAGGGTGATGTTCAATCGCAGCACGCCGAAAAGCCTTCTTCAACTCATCTGGTGAAGCGGTCTTCGGAACGCCTAAAACTTCATAGTAATCGCGTTTTGCCATATTCTTACTATTTTAGCACTCGGAGGGGGTAGAGTGCCAGTTTAATTTTTGTCAACGTTCTTTTGAATCTTGTAGATTGCGAGACCGATAAGGAATATGGCGAGTACGGTAAGTGCGGCCCAGCCCAGGCTACGGAGCTGGTAAATAACAGCCGCAACCGCCGTATACAGCCCCCACTTGGTGACAAACTTCTTATTGATACTCATACCGATAACGATAAAACCGACTTGCTCAAGTAGTAGCCACCAGCCATAGACACCGCCTGCCGTTGCACTGATTGCCTGTACTGCCAGTGGTATCGTTGCCGTCATCAGCATCGCGTATAAATAGTGGTCGCTGATCTCGATTTCGCCTCTTATATGACGCCAGTAGGCAAAGCTTGCGAACAGAGCGATGAAGACATGTACATAGGCCTGCACCTGCATCACGCCCCCATATCCGAATAACCAGACGATTGTGAGTGCCAGCCCGCTCCAAACAAGCTCTTTGGTGGCTTGTGCACCATTTCGATACTGATAGGCGAGGACGAAAGTTAACGCGAGAAGACCGAGTGGCATTGCCAAGAGCGTATGTCCAACAAATATATAAGAAAACGGTGCGATAGCTAAGCTAAACAAAGCGGCGGCTCGTATCGGTCGTTGTTCTGGCCGCTCTTTTTCACTACCCGTAACTGCAAAATAGCTGACGACTGCGAGTGCCGTGGTTGCAAAAAGATACAGCTGGACTGCGTTGTCGCCGATGGGACGTAGGCCGCTCAACAAGATTCCTTGCGCGAGGAGTGGCACCATCATCATGAGCTCTGCCTGCTTCTCGACCACATATGTCAGCAACAGAATCACACCAATCATTGCAGCCAAGATAAGGCTAGTATGGAGTTTACTGGCATCGCTAACAAGTGATATACCAACCGCTATCGCACCCGCTACGGTATAGCCGTATACATACGACATGCTTGTATTCTTAGCGTAAGAGGCCAGCGGTATCTTCGACGAAATAAAGACGACACCGCGGGCAATAGCACGCGAAAAGACAAGTCCCGCCATTACCACTAGATAGGCGTAGGCATAGGCTGGTTGACTCCAGTTGCCCATCTGTCCGCAAGCGACTGGTAGTAGCAGCCACAGGACAGCACTCAACCACCGATTCAGCTCACGGCGATGGCGCAAAGCGATGAGGATATTAATAATCAGCGCCGTAAATGCAGTGGCGAGAAAGACCCCTGGACTATGGAACCACCAGAGCAGCGGCGCACATACCGCGAGGCCCGCAGTGCTGTTCCAATCTTCTCCTGACGTATGCAGCATGCCAAGCACAATAAACGAGACTCCGACGGCGATCGACAGCCAGAACGTCAACCACGGTGTTGCGAGATAGCTACCGCCAAGCACCCCAACAGCTGTGGCAAGGTAGAGATACTGCGCGGTGCCGTTCATCACAAAATTGAGCGCTTTTTTCCCAAAACTGAGAACGCCCAGTTGGATCAAAGCTGCAAGTCCCAGGTACAACACCGTTTTTTGTGCCGACAACGCCGGACTGCTCACATATTGCGCATAGGTGACCGGAATCACTACCAGGCCAATTACCGCTAGCGCATAGACATCGCTACGTCGTTGTTTTACCGAGATGCAGGCCGCAATCGCCGTTGCCAAGCCTACCATTGCCAATATGAATGATTTTGAACCAGCACCCATCGATATCGCTAAAACCGCCGAAAAGAGCGCGACGCTGGCAAAGTTCCGCATTATCAGACTATTCACTGGTTTTACTAGTACATATAACAGCTGTAGGATGTTCAGGGCCGAAAGTACCTCCGCCGTCAGTCGCCACTCATTGTTTATGGAATAGCTGAGCGCCGCGATACCACCGAGTGCTACTACCTGCGTGGCAATAGCATTGAGCCGCTGGGTGTCATCAGTGGTATCAAAGATTTGTAAGCCGTAAAAAGCTGCCGCAAGGAGCAGAGAAATGCCGAACTGCATCGAGCCTTGCTGCACAACCAACACCAGTGACATAAACAAAGCAATTGGCATAAATATCATTGCACTGTTGGCACTCGACTCTTTCATATCCGCCCAGACCCCTTTGCGGCGTGCCAGCAGCGATAACGCGAGGCCGACGATGGCCAGCTCCCAACCAAAGTAATAAATCGGCAGATGGATGATGGCAACTGATGACTCAAACATCGACAGGAAGGTGAAGATCAGCACATAATTAAGTAATGGATTGCGCAATTTATAGAGAGCATGCCCGTAGAGCGCCAAACAGAACACTGAGGTGATGAGCCACACGCCCGCCGCATTCTGTTGATGAAAGATATACGTGTATGCCGCCAGACCAATCAGTGGCGCAATCGCCATGCCGATACCAACAAAAGCCAGTCCGGCTTGCTTGAAGCGCGGCCGATTCTGAAAAATCGTCGTGCCACCACCGTAGAGTGCCAAAGTAACCAGCAACACAATGAAAGTACGAAAAGCCCCATTTAGACCACCAAAGGCTACAAAGAGCCCGGCTGAAGCCACCAATAAAAACGCGCCAAAATAAAGGAGTAATGAGGCGTTGTCGAGCTGGATTTGTTCTCTTGTTTTTTCCGGCGCATAGATGGGAGGCGGCGGCATGACAGCAGCGACTTCCATAGCAGACAGTTCGGCGCCGGGGATGTAAGGTTGATTCTGTACGACCATGTCTGGCGGTTGATAGCCTTGCGCCACTAAATCACCCACCATTCGATCAAGCATCGCCCGTTCAGATTTTGTCTTGGCAACCGAGTAATAACTACGGATAAAGCCCACCCACTGTTCATCGTAGGCCTTGACGTCAATACTGGGGGTAGAGCTGTTTTGAGAGGACTTCGTGGGAGCGTCATCTTTTTTACGAAAGATGAGAAAAAGCACTAGTCCCGTGATAACAAGCAGAAATAACACACGCGCCCCCTATATGATATCACTATAGCATAAGTATTTCTGGCACGCGCCTTGGTTTCAGCTTATTTTCATTTTACGAAAGATAACGCCGACGAATGGCCTGCGGTCGGTACCAGTCTCTTCAAAGAACGCTGCAAACTCTTCAATAGTAGGGCGCCCGTGGTATGTCTGTCCGTTTATCATGACTATCTTGCCGTCAAAATGAGAGGGATCTATCTTCGCTTCTTCGACTTCATCACTCGTTAATTTTCTGGTCTGCGGGGTAGGCGGCTTGGAAAGATCAAGCAATCGAGTACCTAAAGGGCTGAAAAGCATATGGACAAAATCCCTGTTACGCCTATTATCATTGTGCCAATCAGGGACATAATCAGCGCTGCGTTTCGGCGATATATCAAGCCCGTACTTACTTGTACGCCATTCTGGGCCTAGAGCTACTAAGCCGATTTTGGCGAGGACACCGATTGCCGACAAAGCCACGGCTTCAGTTCTTTGAATCATACTATCCGCTACTCTCAGACTCGAAGGCATGAAC
The DNA here is from genome assembly GCA_038211855.1 of Saccharimonadales bacterium (SeqCode). Classification (GTDB taxonomy): domain Bacteria; phylum Patescibacteriota; class Saccharimonadia; order Saccharimonadales; family SZUA-47; genus JBBQVE01. The sequence goes on along the minus strand of JBBQVE010000003.1, from coordinate 91,933 downwards.
TCGCTGCGCGCAACAAAAATCCTGCCAGGATATGTATTGTACGAATAATGACCGAGGCGCTCTGGGTCCATCCGTCTGTCAGCCACGGCGAGCCCTACCATCAGATCACTCAGCTCATCGGTCGGTTCGGCGACTACGGGTCGGTAAAATTCACTATCATATACTGTCGTCCAATCGCGTGGTAATCGACGCGCTGGTGACAGCATCTTTTCAACACCAGCGGCGTCAAATTCGCCATGCAATAATACATCTGTCATATAAGACAAGGCTACGCACATCTATCCGCTCATGCAAGCATAGGCATTTAAAAGCACCGGCCTTTTGAGCCGGTGCTTCCCTTTCGTAAGTTTAGTTCTTAAAGCAGCGGCCTCACAACTTCTATATGCGGGATGCCTGGCAAATGCGGTAGTTCAAATACATCGCTCATCGCCATATAGCCAGCCCCTTCCCAAAAGCCGAGTGCGCTCATTCTAGCCTGGGCAAAGAGTGCGTCGGGTGGCACTGGCAGGGTTGCGGCTTCAATCTCCAGATGCCAGAGCACCGCTGAGCCGAGTCCTAAACGACGCTGGTCTTGCCGCGTTGCCATGAAGCGGACCTGGGCTTCGTTTGGTCTATCTTCGGGCCGGTGTAATCTCGCCGTGGCAACAAGCTCACCGCTCCTAAATAAAGCACTGTGGATCGTCGCAGGATCAGTGTCATAACGGTCTCGCTCGGTCCCGTCAGAATCTTTCGTAGCATCACGTAAAACTTCCCAGCGCAAACCGTACACCGAAGCCATCTCTTCTTTACGAGGTGATCTTAATTCAAACATAACTCTTCCCTTTCTTGTCTTAGTAAAAATTTAGACGAGAAAGGTTACATTACGAATTATCGATAAGTGATTGGCGAGTGAAGTTTTTGTACATATTTACTTTTTGTCGACGACTTCGCCTTCGATTGGTTCGTCACCGCTTTTGGCTTCGCCTTCTTCGCCGTCTTTCTTTTCGGCGGCAGCGGCTTCATACAATTTGGCGCCGATTGGCATCATCTTGTCGGTGAGCTCTTTGGCAGCAGCTTCATACTCGTCTTTGCTCGCGTCTTCTTTTTCGGCAGTCTTCTTGGCTTCTTCAATCGCGGCATCTAGGGCTTTGACGTCATCTTCAGAAATCTTATCTTTGTTATCGATCTTCAGCTTCTCACCTTGGTAAATGGCGCTATCTAGCACGTTCTTGGCTTCAACACCTTCGCGCTTGGCCTTGTCTTCTTCGGCATGGGCTTCGGCATCTTTGCGCATCTTCTCGATTTCAGCCTTATCAAGACCACCTGAACCCTGGATGGTAATGTTCTGTTCTTTGCCGGTTCCCTTGTCTTTTGCGGTCACATTCAGGATGCCGTTGGCATCAAGGTTAAAGGTGACTTCGATTTGTGGAATGCCACGTGGTGCTGGCGCAATACCATCGAGTATAAAGCGGCCGAGCGACTTGTTGTCTTTGGCAAACTCACGCTCACCTTGCAGTACGTGGATTTCTACTTGATTCTGATTATCGGCAGCAGTAGAGAATGTCTCGGATTTGCTGGATGGAATTGTCGTGTTGCGCTCAATAAGTTTAGTAGAAACACTGCCCATGGTTTCGATACCTAGGGAAAGCGGCGTGACGTCCAAAAGCAGCACGTCTTTGACCTCACCTTGCAGCACACCACCTTGAATGGCAGCACCAACGGCTACGACTTCATCAGGGTTCACACCCTTCATTGGGTCTTTTCCGAAGATTTCTTTGACCTTGGCAACAACAGCTGGCATACGTGTCATACCACCGACCAACACAACAGCGTCGATGTCTTTAGCGGTCAAACCAGCGTCTTTGAGGGCCTTTTTGCATGGCTCAGCAGTTTTGTCGATCAAATCAGCAACTAATGACTCAAGCTTGGCGCGGGTTAGTTTGTGCTCGAAGTGTTTTGGACCGTCAGCGTCAGCAGTTAAGAAGGGCAGATTAATATCGACTGATTGGCTACTCGAAAGCTCGATTTTAGCCTTTTCAGCTTCGTCACGGAGGCGCTGCATCGCGGCGTTATCATCAGAGATGTCGATACCGTGCTCTTTTTTAAATTCTGCAACAAAGTAATTCACAAGGACGCGGTCGAAGTCGGCTCCACCAAGGTGGGTATCGCCATTAGTCGACTTAACTTCAAAGACACCGTCACCGAGTTCCAGGACTGAGACGTCAAAGGTACCACCACCAAGGTCGAAGACAGCAATTTTCTCATCTGTTTTTGACTCTTTATCGAGGCCGTACGCCAAGGCAGCAGCTGTTGGTTCGTTAATGATGCGTTTCACCTCAAGACCAGCGATTTTACCAGCGTCTTTGGTGGCTTGGCGCTGTGAGTCGTCGAAGTAGGCTGGCACGGTAATCACGGCTTCAGTGACAGTATCACCGAGAAAGGCTTCAGCGTCGGCTTTGAGCTTGCTCAAAATCATCGCGCTGACTTCTTCAGGGCTGTATTCCTTGCCATCCATTTTTACTTTGGTTGAGGCACCGCTTTTGACGATTTCATAGCCCATCAATTTGAGGTCTTTTTGGACTTCTTTGTCGTCAAAGTTGCGACCAATCAGGCGCTTTACTTCGTAAATTGTGTTCTTTGGGTTAGTGACTTGCTGGCGTCGGGCGACTTGGCCCACGAGGCGTTCACCCTTCTTGTTGACGGCAACGACGCTTGGTGTTGTGCGCGCGCCTTCTGAGTTAGCGATAATTTCTGGTTTACCGGACTGCATCACCGCCATAGCGCTGTTGGTCGTACCGAGGTCGATTCCTATAATTTTAGACATATAATTGGTCTCCTTTTTAACATATTCTTTTGGCACAAAATGGAACTGATTTCTGGCACTTATTATATACGAGTGCCAACGACCTTGGCAATAGGAAAATTAGCACTCTATGTATGAGAGTGCTAATTTATGATTTGGGTATAGCGTTTTGGGTACTGCTCGAGGACTTCTCTGCTGATAATTCGAGGACCACCGACTCCTGAGTACTCGGCAACCGCGTACATTGGGCATTCATCGGCTAAAATCGTCGCGGCACACTCAGTAGCCTGCGCTAAAATATCTTGGGTATCCTTATAGACAACGTCTGGGGAACCGCTGATGGCAATATCATTACAATAGCGCTGGAAAGCCCGCTTTCGGGTGGTACGAAGCGGCACACTGACACCCTCAACATGGGCTTCCACAGTACGAGCGGCAAGCTCAATGTATGCATCCGGATGGAACGCGCAGGGGCCATTCATAAAATTATTGAGTCTTCACCCTTACCATGGCGTGACGCAAGACTTCGTCCTGTAATTTGTAACCGGCCTGGAGTTCTTCGGAGACGATTTCGTGTTCGCCATCGCCTTCTTCCATGGAGACAGCTTCGTGAAGGTCCGGGTTAAAGTGTTCGCCGACAGTTTTGATACGCTCAACGCCGAGTTTGGAGAGAATCGTTTCGAACTGCTTCACGACGCCAGCAACGCCCTTCATATAGTCGTTCTTGGCAAGATCTACCGGCATATTTTTGAGCGCCCGCTCGAAGTTATCAATAACTGGCAGGAGTTCGCGGACAACCAATGATTTATAAAAAGTACCGAGTTTAGCTTTTTCTTCGTCAGCACGTCGGCGGACGTTCATCGCATCGGCACGCTCACGTTGTAAGGCTTCTGTAAGTTGAGCAACCTGCTGCATCAGGTCTTCGGCATTTGGAATCTGTTCTTCAGGCTGTTTCTTAGACATACATTGTTTCCTCTAATGATTTTCCGGCGTGTTCAACAAGGTTCATAACGTCGCGGTAACTCTGACGAGTTGGCCCGAGTACGCCGATAAAGCTGCGATCGCTAAACGGACTACGGAATTTACTAATAATAAGCGAACAACCGCTGTTACGGCCGATGGGGTTTTCGGCACCAATATACACACTCAGGGCCTCATTGGGAGCGGCTTCGCGCAACCATGGTTCGAGGTTATCGAGCAGACGAGCCACCTCTTGGACCTGCCCTGGATGCATAAATTCTGGTTGGCCAAAAAGATTAGACAACCCACTCATGTACAGCTGGTTGCCGATGGTGGCGATACCGAGGTTATGAGTCAGTTCAACAAGTGTGTCTACGGTGTTACGAATGACGCGTTCCGGCACACCGCCGCCATTCGCCCGGGCAGAGAGTGCTCGCTCGGCACGGCTACTTGGTGCATCGGGTTCATTTGTTTCGGCCACATGATTCACATAATAACGATAGCCTTTGTCGGTCGGCACACGACCAGCGCTCGTGTGAGGCTGCTCAATAAAATCAAGGCGCTCCAATTCGGCCATTTCGGCGCGAATCGTCGCTGAACTCACACCGAACACCTTCGCCAGTAAGCTTGATCCTACTGGACTGGCTACCTCGGCATATTGCTCGACGATACTCCTGAGAATCGCCTCTTGTCGCGCTGTCATACTAAGTACAAGCATACCATTTTGGCAGTCACAGTACAAGAGTGCTAGAGAGTTTCAACGAGTTTGCGAGTCTTGTGAAGAATTGTTCGGGCGGTCTCAAGCCCCTTCTCATGCTGCTCTTCAGTATAATGACCGTGTTCAACGATGTGGCGTAGATGGGCCGAGGAATCATTCAAATCGCCGCTGATCACAAACTTTAAATACGGACGTTCCAACATCGATTCCAAAACTTTCACGGCTGTTTCCATACGGTTCTTAAATTCGTGGCCATGCATCTCTTCACGGGCATTCAAGCGGTACTGCCAATCCTCAAAACTCGGTGGTAAGAGCCCAATGATCACTGCCTCAGGGCTCAGTTTATACACCACTTCTGCCCCGCCCAGTTCAAAGTCATGAATTGGAATGCGTTTTTGCTCCTGGGCTTTTTCGATTTCACGGATACTCGTACCCGAAACCTGCTGGTTGTGAATTATTTCGGCCTCCAAAAATTCACCTTTTTCAAGATCACCAAGTAAATCTTCTTCGGTACGGAAAAAGTAATTCACGCCATGCTGTTCCAGCTTACCGTCGCGCACTTTTGGCGGTCTGGTCGTGTCGGAGATAATAAAATAGTACGGTCCGTTATCAACGAGATAGTTAATCAGTGTGTTTCGACCGCCGCCAGCCACCCCGCTCATGACCACAAAAGGTGCACGAGTCAGCACGGACCGCGCGTGGTCCGAAGCTTGATAATTTTCTAAAACTTCTTTGAATTCTTTTAATTTTGTCAACGTCGGTTTTTGGTCTGTCATAGTACAATTATAAGAGAAGATTTTTTATTTTCAAGAGGTGAGTAGATTATGACACAGGCCCCCGATTTTCCACTGCTCGACCAGAACGGCACGATTCGTTTTTTTTAGCCTGGCTTTATATAGGCTGGAAGCCGAACTCTTCCAGATATATATGGTTGATCTCGTCATGGATGCACTCGTCGGCAATCAGGTGACTGGCGAAAACAAGCGAGTGCCTTTCCACAAGGCCCTCAACATGGCCGCCGAGCGGTAGTTTACCTCAAACGAGCAAGTCGTCTTCGATACCGAGGCGGCCAAATAAAAGATCCGCGCTGGAGCGCGCTAGCTCTTTGCGATGCTGATGAACTTCGCCACCTGCAATGATTGTCTTGACTTCATTAATCGCCATTTCGAGGTCGTCGTTCAACACAAAGTGGTAGGCCGGGTCGGCCATCGCCATCGGCAACGATTCGCGCGCTTCCATCATCCGAGAACTCAAATCTTGTGACCGGCCAGCGCCAATGCGGTGCAGCCACTCGATATAGCTTGGGGGCAGAATATAGATTGGTACGACTTTTCGAAAGCCGAGTTTACGAAAAACAGGAATAGCACTGGCCACAATCGCCATCGTCGCCGCACCGGAGAACGGATAGCTTATGCCCCGCGTACCGTAAAATTCATCGCCACGCGAGACGAGAAATTGGGCAAAATTGCCAGCTTTTATTTCATCAAGCATCCCGAGGTAGTCATTACGGAAATAGTACTCATGCCCATCTTTTTCACCCTCTCGGGGCATGCGCGTTACATCGCTTAAGACATATGGCAGATCGAGTTTTTCAATAATCGTCGTTTTACCGACACCGGTCGGACCAACCAGCGCAATCAAATCAATCTGCGAAAGTTGCTTTAGCACTTGGGTGTTGGCACGATAATTAACCGCCAATTTGCGTGTCCACTCAATAAAGTCTTTCTTTTCCACTACGCGTATTTAATCACGTTTAAGCAACACCGTGAAAGCTTCGGCCGGAATGTCGACCTTACCAAAGCGCTTCATGCGCTCTTTACCCTTTTTCTGCTTGGCGAGAACCTTCTTTTTGCGCGACACATCACCGCCGTACAGGCCTGTTGTCACATCTTTACGGTAAGCACTGACATCCTCTCGAGCAATAAACTTGCCGCCGATGCCAGCCTGTAGGGCAACCTGGAAGTTTTGGCGTGGAATGACTTCTTTGAGTTTTTTGACCGTATCACGACCGATGCCATCGGCTTCACTGCGATGTACCATGATACTTAACGCGTCAACTCTATCGCCTGCAACATAGAAATCAAGCTTTACAAGGTCTTCCGGACGGTAATCATCGAGTTCGTAGTTAAAGCTGCCGTAGCCGCTGGTGATGCTTTTGAGCTGGTCGTAGAAGTCAGTTAACAAATTGGCGAGCGGTGCCTCAAAACTGATCAGCGCGAGCTGGGCATCTACAAAACTAAGATTTTTTTGCAAACCGCGCTTGCTGACGATCAACTGGATAACCGCACCGACATAACCCTTCGGGCAGACGACCTCGCCCTTGATCCATGGCTCACGGATTTCGGCAACCTTGCTCACATCTGGCAAATCTGCCGCCGATTTGATATCAACTTCCGTACCATCACTCATGACGATTTCGTAATCCGTCGATGGGTTTGTGACGACCAAATCAAGGTTATATTCACGCTCGATGCGTTCTTTGATGATGTCCATATGGAGGAGACCGAGGAAGCCGATGCGCACGCCAAAGCCCAAGACGGGCGAGTTTTCCGGTTCGTATTGCAAAGCTGAGTCGCTGAGCGACAATCGATCTACTGCCTCTTTAAGCGCGACATAATTCTCATTAGAGTCAGGGAAAAATCCTGCGTACACAAAAGGCTTGACGACCTTATACCCAGGCAGTGCATTAACCGAAGGATTCGCCACCAGCGTCACCGTATCACCGACACGGGCTTCGCGCGTGGTTTTGAGGTTCGTCACTATATAACCGATTTCCCCTGTGGCGAGGTCTAAGTTGGCCGTCATGTCGGGACGCAGCGCGCCGACTTCTAAAGCAATTCCCTGGCTGGCGGCACTAATCATGCGTATCTGGGCACCTTTGGCAACGTGGCCATCTATAATACGCACATACAAAATAACACCGCGGTAATCATCATAGTAACTATCAAAAATCAGGGCGCGAGTCGGCGCGTCTGTGCTGCCGCCAGGAGGAGGCACCAGGTCGACGACGGCTTCAAGCACCGTCTCAACACCCATGCCCGTCTTGGCACTGATCAACAATATATCTTCTTTTTTGCAGCCCAACAGGCTGATAACTTCGGCACTCACTCGTTCGACATCGGCTGCCGGTAAGTCTATCTTATTCAAGACAGGGATGATGGTAAGTTCGGCGGCCATTGCCAAATAAACATTGGCGAGCGTCTGCGCCTGAATGCCCTGACTGGCGTCGACGACCAAAATTGCTCCTTCGCAAGCCTCAAGACTACGCGAGACTTCATAGCTAAAATCAACGTGTCCGGGGGTATCAATCAAATTCAACTGATACTCTTTGTACTTCATGCGGACGGGGGCGAGTTTAATCGTAATGCCCTTTTCGCGCTCCAAATCCATGCGGTCGAGCAGCTGCGCCTTCATATTGCGTTTTTCAACTGTCCCCGTGATTTCGAGCAAGCGATCAGCCAACGTGCTCTTGCCGTGGTCGATATGCGCAATAATACAAAAGTTTCGAATATGATCCATTTAAACTCATTATAACAGAGGTAGCACTTATATCCTATGCGGCGTTGCTACTGGATTTTTACGGGTTTTAGAACAATCTGTTTGATTTTGGCGACGACCGGTACGGCCTCTTCAAGCTCAAACAATGATGACACGCTCAGGTGCACCACGAACGTTACCAGCGCAATCATGCCGACTTTAGGTGCCAGCGTCACAAAGCCAGCGTCAGTCAAGCGCAACGGGAAGATCGTAATCATTATAAAGGCAGCAATCATGCTAAAGCCAGTCACGGAGAAAATCCGCCCGACCCCGCCCCAAAAAGCGATGTTGAGGAGACGACGATCCTTGTAGAGCATGATGCACAGCAAGATAGCGACCTCGGCCATCGCTACAAATGACTGGGCCATCGCGAGACCTGCAATCCCATAAGCCGAGGGACGTGCCAGCGTAAACGCCAGAACGATGTTGAGGAGAATCGCAAAAATCGATACTAAGAGCGGTGTCTTGGTATTCTTTTGGGCGTAAAAATAGCGCGAGATGATGCTATACATAATACGAAAGAAAATCGCCACGGTGAGGTAGCCAAAGAGCAGCGCAACCGTCGGCGCGACATCGCCATATAGCATGCGCGCCAAGTAGCCACGACAGAAGAAACTGACCACAATCACCGGCATAGAAATCCAGATCATCGAGCGTACAATGGAAAGAAATTCTTTACGGAACAGATCCGGTCGGCCCTGCGACAATCGATCAGCCAAGCGCGGAAAGGCGGCCGTGGCAATCGAGGTGCCAATCAAAGCAATCGGAACGTTGGCAAGCGTAAGGGCATAGTTATAGTAACTGACGGAGCCTTCTGGCAGACGTTGTGCACGGTTGGTTTCAACGATACTGTTGATGGAGTCAATTCCCTGGTCGATCGAGCGCGGCGGCAGCTGACGCAAAACGAGGTGAAAATCCTTGTTGCGCCACATGATTGTGGGCCGCCACCGAAAGCCCAACCCAAGCATCCCCATACAAGCGACAACCAATTGAATAAGCGCCCCGATCACCGCGCCAATACCAAGGCCAACGACGCCGACATTATGTTTAAAAACGTAGACGCCGACGATAATCGACAAGTTATAAAACAATGGCGCAACAGCATAGAAGAAGAAACGTCCATGAGTCTGCTGCACACTCGTAAGAATACCCGACATAGTGAATAACAATGGGTTAATTGCAATCAGACGCATAATGAGAATGGCGTCATGCAGGTGCTTACCGCTGAGCGCAGGAGCCACAATGTGATGGATGAGAGGACCGGCAAAGACAAAAATAACCGCCGCGACGAGCGCCATCACAATCAACAGCAAGTTCATAAGACTGTTGACAAGCTGCCACATACCTTTTTTGTCACCTTTGTGCAGATGATCGGCCAGGAAGGGCATGAACGCCACGCCGAGCGCGCCCGCAGAGATTGTATAAAAGAAGAAGTCAGGAATCTGAAAGGCAGCAAAAAAGGCGTCGGTAGAGCCCGGATCAAGACGCGTAAAGTTAGCACTAATGAGACGATTTCGATAGAACCCCAGGATCTGCCCAACGAGAGCCACCACAATAAGCAGCGTGGCAGCTCCGCCAAACGAAACGCGTTTATTCGCCTTATCAAAAAATTGCTTCATACTATGGACTGATTATAACAGCCAGCTAGTTTGTACTGGCAATTATTGCCATCGATGAATAGGCCGGAAAGGTCGTTTGAATCGCGTTGCCGCTTACAGTAACCGTTTGGGATTTTATGGAAGCAATACTTGCCTCAATCGCACTTGCGTCCAACTTAGTACCGTTAATCGTCACGTTGGCGCTCGTCGTAGTACTGGCCGCTGAAGAATCGGTTGGATTGGTGCTGCTCAACACATATGAAACGGCTGTTTTGACGCCAAAATTACTAAGTACAACCGGCGTCGTAATTGCCGTATCAGTCAGATTAGTAATACGCAGTTTAAGTTTGCCAGGGTCCCTGCTATCGGTCGAGGCCCAGATGGAAAGCTTGGTTGGATCATAGGTTTTAGCGTTCACCATTTTATCACCGAAGTATTTACTGTACATCACGTAAGCATAGTATGAAGGTCGGATGTTAAGTGTCGGCGTAGTCGTCTGGTCGTTATCAGGATACATCAGCGAGAAATATTCGGGCGTTGAGGCGTAGCTATCCCACTGCGTAATCCAGTTCACGCTTGTGTAGGCGAGCCTGCCAAGCACATCTGAGTACCAAAGCGCGGCAGTAAAGTTACCGTTATAGGTAATGCCGTCGGACGAATTAACGCCGAGTTCGCTCACCCCCAACTGAGTCGTTGGATAAGAACTGAGCGCTGTGGCTTTCAGCCATGGACCGACGCTTCCCGACCAATCACGAGCATACGCTTCGCGCCACCACTCGGTACTATTGGTTGATTCACTAAAGGTCCAGTTGAGAATGTCTGTAATCGTCGTCGTGCCGCCACCTTCGTACCAGTGGAAGCTCGCCGTATTCAAGTCTTTACCGGCTCCGCGTGCAGCCGACAGCGCTTGGGTCATGTATTGAGAAGGCGAGTTACCGCCCGAGGAGTAGTTCGCCCTGACGATGTCAGTAGCCGCTGCCGACACGCCGCCAACTATATTCAGACTCGGATCAACCGCCAGCAGCGCTTTTTGATAGGCCGCTAGACGCGTGCCGTACACCGCAGGTGTCAACGCATCAGCACCGTTATTTGCCGTCTCAAGGTCGAGTTCATTACCAAATTCATAGTATTTGATACTGGTAAGGCCGGTGTTTTTCACAAACGTTGCCAAATCAGCCCACATCTGCGGATCATTATTTGAGATGTTCACTTGTATCATGACATCGGCATTCACACTCTTGGCAAATGCATCGACGCTCTTTAGCTCGTCCATGCCGTAGCTGTAGTAGTAGGTTTGTCCGTTCTTCACCCAGCCCGTCTGTGGAGCATGCTGAGCTGCACTCGTATTGTCAAAACCAACATAGTTTGCCCAGAGGCCACCGGCATACCGAATAAGCCCCGGATCAATTGCTTTGACGAGTTGAGGCAAGCCTTGGACATCGCCAACATACGGCTTGCCCCATGATTTTTGGAAGGTCCAGTTTGCCAGACCGATGCCCTTGATTCTTCGATCAAATGATGCGACCGATTGTGAGGCATCTACTGTCAGACTCGTTGCTGCGTTCACGGGTGCTGCAAAAGATACATACGAGCCATTTGAAGCCGTACTATCGAAACCTACACTTGCTCCGCCCGAAGTCGCCCCCAATTCTGGATCAATCGCATTATTTACAGGAGTAGCGGCGTGCGAGGCGAGCACAAGTGCAAGCCCAACGACCGCAAACAGAAAGATACCACCGGCAGGTTTTACCCAGTTTCGAGCTCTTGTGCGAAGTGTGTTCATCACCATAAGCGTTACAAACAGTATAGCAATAACTTATTGTGCTATCTAGGGCAGTCTAGTATAGCGCGGCAACTTTTGGCATTTCAGCACCAGTGAGCAGACGAATCACATCATCGGCTTCGAGAGTCTCTTTTTCGAGCAGTTCATCCTTCAACTTCTTAAGGAAGGATAGGTTGGCTTTGATCACTTCACGGGCGCGGGTGGCGGCTTCGCCAATCAGCTTTTCAACTTCATCGTCAATCATTTTGGCTGTGTCTTCAGAATATTCACGTTCGTGCATCATGCGGTCGAGCATCATACCTTCATCGGTGTGGAAGACTTGGTTACGCAAGCGGCCGCTGCCCATACCCTGGTTGACGATCATATCGCGAGCTAGTTCGGCAGCCTTCGGCAAGTCTGATCCAGCACCCGTGGTGACGCGGTCTTTGCCGTACATGACTTCTTCAGCGATACGGCCACCAAGCATACGTGCCAGCACATCCTTGTATTCAATAATGCTATGGTAGCTTTTATCTTCTGGTGGAATCGCCCACGTTACGCCGCCCGTGCCACCGCGTGGAATGATGGTAACTTTATGAATCGGATCGCTATCTGGCAAAACGTGGCCAACAATCGCATGACCGGCTTCGTGGTAGGCAGTCATTTCTTTGTCGGCATCACTCATAATCTTGCCTTTGCGCTCAGGCCCAATAGCGACTTTTTCGAAGGCCGACGTCACGTCCGTCTGCGAAATCTCATGGCGATTATCGCGTGCAGCCAATATGGCAGCTTCGTTGGCGACGTTACTAAGATCGGCACCACTACTGCCAGCCGTCTTGGCAGCAAGTGCATCAAGGTCAACGTTCTTAGCGAGTGGCTTCTTGGCAAAATGAATCTTCAAAATCGCTTCGCGGTCTTTGCGATCAGGCAGGCCAATATTCACGCGACGGTCAAAGCGTCCTGGACGGAGCAGCGCAGGATCGAGCACATCAGCACGGTTGGTAGCCGCCAATACAATCACATTGGTTCCCTGCTCAAAACCATCCATCTCAACGAGAATCTGGTTGAGGGTCTGTTCGCGCTCATCGTGCCCACCGCCCATACCAGAACCACGGCGACGACCAACCGCATCAATTTCATCAACAAAGATGATACAGGGAGAATTCTTTTTGGCCTTAGCAAATAAATCACGGACGCGACTGGCGCCAACACCAACGAACATTTCAACGAATTCGGAGCCACTGATGCTGAAGAAGGGCGTATCAGCCTCACCAGCCACAGCGCGCGCCAACATAGTTTTACCTGTTCCTGGAGGACCAACTAGCAATACTCCTTTTGGAATTTTGGCACCGACTGATTCAAACTTTTTCGGGAACTTGAGGAACTCAACCACTTCTTCCAAATCTTGCTTCGCTTCATCACTACCGGCAATATCTTTGAAGACGACTTTGTCTTTTTCATTACCATACAAACGGGCCTTGCTCTTGCCAAAACTCATTGCCTGGTTGCCTTGACCTTGGGCGCTGCGCAACATCCACACGAGGAACAACCCGAGCAATAACAGAGGCAGGAGCGACTGTAATAAGAATGCCCAGATGCTGCCTGAATCAGAGGCCTTAGCATTCGTCAGCGTCACCTTACCCTGTTGCAGACCTTGTTCATAAATACTTGAGCCGTCTTCCTTGCGTGACGATTCAGTCGCCTTGGTGTCGCCTTTTTTGGTGACCGTAAGGTCATTGCCTTTAACATTAATAGAGCTTATCTTGCCACCATTGGCATCGGATATGACTTCTGAAAAGGGCACGTCCCGTAAGGTTGACGGCTTATTGACGGCGCTATAAATGACCATGCCAAACAGGGCGAGCAATACAAAAAAAATGGCCGTACGATACGTGCGCTTGCCTTGTGGCGAGTTCGGTTTCAGTGATTTTTTATCCATATGTTAGTGATTATACAGGCCGACCCTGGTCATTCCGGAAAATATTGAGAGAAGTTGCTTCACTTTGGAGTAAATAGCCGTTTTTGAGGTCAATTTTCTTACAGGGAGCGAGTGTTTTGGCAGCAATAGTAGCTCTGTTTACAACGTTCGAATCGATATTTTTTACACTATTTTTGATCAGCCAACGGTGAAGATACTCGCTAGCGACCTTGTGTGGCAAGGTCACGAATCGCTGTCGCACAAGATCACCTTTTTCGTTCAGGAGATAAGTATCTAACCCTTCGAGTAAGTCATCTATCTCTTTGTTGCGACGCCTTGCATCGGCATTCAGGCCGAGAAGGGTTGGACGAACTGGCCACAATTTTGGCATCATCTCATGACGCACTTTATTGCGGCGAAATTTCACATCAGTGTTCGTAGGGTCTTCGCGCCATTTTAGTTCCCAACTGATCGCGTAGTCCATGAGTTCTTCTTTGGAAAATGGTAAAAGTGGACGCAGAATATCCTGGCTCGACAATAACGGATCGAGCCCGCGCCGACCAGTGCCGCGCAGCAAATTAAGAATCATTGTCTCGAGCAGGTCATCCTGATGATGGGCGGTAATAATTTTTTCGGCCCCGTGTTTTTGAGCAATGTCGCGCAAAAACGCATATCTGGCATCACGAGCCGTCGCTTCACTGGCCTGCTTACCAAGTTCCATTCGAACACTGACATAGGGCAATCCGTAGATTGTCGCCAGCTTTGATACGAACAGTTCATCATCGGCAGAATCCTGTCGAATGCCATGATCAAAATGTGCCACCACCAACTTCAAATGATCCATTTTTGTGAGCAAGTCCAAAAGCACCACCGAATCGACACCGCCAGAGACGGCAACAACATAACTTCCGACTGGTAAATCTAAGGGTATATCTGCCACAATAGATGTATTGTACGGGGTTACCACCAATGATTGAAGATGCATACGTCGAAGAGACCATAAAACTCGCCAAACTTTTGATGCGTTTTGCGCGGGTCAATCGCGCCACGTACCTTGATGTGAACCGCACACCAGAGTCTGATACTGATCATACTGTCATGCTGTCAGTCATCGCCTGTGCCGTCGCCGCAAAGCTTTGCCCCGAACTGGATCTCGGCAAAGTCGCCCAATACGCGCTCGTACACGATTTGGTTGAAGCCTACACTGGCGACGTCTCGACTTTCCGTTATGCCAAAGTAAACTTTGCCGCCAAAGAAGCTGCTGAGGCCGAAGCCCTTGAAAAGATAAAAAATGACTTTGGCGATACGTTTCCTTGGCTCTACGAAACTATCAAAGCGTTTGAATCACTGAAAGACCCTGAAGCACGTTTCGTGAAAACTCTTGATAAGTCGATGCCCACTCTGACTATACTTAATACCGATAATAAGCAGGCCGAGGAAATGTTTGACCACGCCGATGACCTTGAAAAGAATGAGAAGATCAGATCAGAAGCTCTGCGCTCCAGCTATGCGCACGACCAACTCATCGCTATGGAAATGCGCGAAAAACTCGCCAACAAAATGATCCAGCAGCATCGCCAGCGGACAAATTCATGAATACACCCTACCAAGTCGGTGGTGCCGTTGCTGCTTTCGTATTTAACGACGAGGGCAAAAATATTGTCCAGCTTAGAACCGGCTCGCACGGTGCCAAAACTTGGTGTCCACCTGGCGGGAAGATTGATTTTGGCGAGACGCCAGTCGAAGCCATCAAGCGAGAAGTGAAAGAAGAAACTGATTTAGTAATAACGGATGTTAAGTTCATAGGGTTTACGAATGATATCTTTGAGAATGATGGCCTGCACTACATAACGCTCTGGTATGCCACCCGTGTTAGCGATGGAACACCTAAAATAACCGAACCAGAGAAGTGTCTCGCCATAGAATGGCATACGATTGCTGACATGCCGCAACCGCTTTTCTTACCTACGGCAAGTATCCTAAATGACGAAGTCGCTATGAAAAAAGTAAAAGCATACGTGCAACGGTGCCGCTCTTGAAACACCTTTACTACATTCGTCATGGCCAAAGTGTCGCCAACGCAGCTGAAATTTGGACGGGTAGCCAAGAAACTCCTCTCAGCGAGGAAGGCCGCTCACAAGCAAAAAAAGCTGGTGAAAAAGCTGCCGCTGATGGGCTCAAGTTTGATGTCATTTTTTGTTCGCCACTTTCTCGCGCTCGGGAGACCGCCACATATATCGCCCAAGCAACCGGCTATCCGATTGAAGATATTATTGTTCGAAATGATCTCATCGAACGAACATTCGGTGAACTTGAAGGTACGTCAAATAAGGATGCGAAGGCAATGTATCTTTTGCACGAGTCAAAGGTTGACCACTATAAAAATGTCGAGAAACTGACCGATCTTCGAGTACGCACCGATGGTGTTTTAAAATTTATCATGTCAAGACCCGAAGACACAATTCTCGTCGTAGGTCACGGCGCCTTTGTCCGCACGTTACGCCGCAGTATCAAAAACCTTCCACTTGATAGTCATGTTGATCCTTACCCCAATGCTGAAATATTCAAACTCATGTAAAAATAAAAAGCACCTGTGTCTAAGCAGGTGCTTTTTATATGGTAGGCGTGATAGGAACGAATTGGAACCAAATAAAGCGAGAGCTGATAGCCATGTGGCAGATAGTTAATACAGTAAGGGAAGAAACTACTGTTAAAGTGTGAGCGGAAGGCTTTGAACTATAGCCTTAGACTATACTGTTAGTAGGATATGAAACACTTTACAGTCAACGAACTCGATATGAATCGATATAGTACGGTTCATGCTGAAGTTGTTGGCGGTAGTAGGCCTCGGCTTACGTTTTATCATAAAGATAAGAAACAAATCTTTTTCTTCAAAACGTACACACATACACCTCGCGAGGTTTGGGCTGAGTGCTTGGCGTCACACATCGCAGAATTGATGGGATTGAATGCACAGTTAGTAACAATCAAAACCACGCCCAAAAGGCTAGAGAGTGTCTTGCGAAGCCGTTACCCAGGAATATTGCCAAGAAATTGGAAGCCTGTGGGCAGCTTTGCTAGAAATATATTCCCTAAAAAGGTAGAAACAACCTATGGTGCAGCTATCGTTGAAACACCATCTGAACCACTAAGACTTGAAGCTATAGAAGAAAAAATAAAGGGTAAGTACTACGCTGCAGATGACCTGCTGCAAAGTTATGCAGATATGGTCGTATTTGATGCACTGATAGGTAATATGGATAGACACCACGAAAACTGGGGTATTTGCTCCTATCAAAAATATAGACAGCAGATTTTAGTTGACCGACAGAGGTTAGTTTCTTTACGTTATTTTACCCCTTTGTTTGACCATGGAAGCAGTCTGATGTTTGAGTTAAGTGATGCTGATATAGATAATATGACGAACGATGAAGAGAGACTTAAGAGATACGTTGAAAACAGTAAGTACGGATTTATCCTTAATTCAAAGAGAGAGAAAACAAATATGTTTGAACTAATTGAACAGCATTTAAAATCTAACTCATCTTGGGGCAGAAGATTCAAGAAGAGCCTTAAAAGAGTTAAAGACATGGATATGCTGGAACTCGCAGGTTTAGTGATTAAAATGCCTAGCTTGGAGATTTTAGAATATGATACAAGGCGAAGAAAACTCCTATATAAGTCCCTAATAATGCGTTACACTAGACTAAGAAGCATCTATGAGGGGTAGACCGTGAGCAAGCCAGTAACATTTATTTTAAAAGATGAATTATTAAATATGACCATTGGAACGGTCGTGTTTAATGGTAAGTTTGTTTTTGAATTAGCGGATAATATTCCTACAAATTATTGGAAGCAGGTCGGCTTTATTCCACTAGCGAACAACTCTAAAACCGCAGAAAGTGATGAACTTTTCTACTATTTGAATTCTCGACTGCCTATTAACTTGAGAGAAAAGCCTGCTAAAGAGAAACTAGACTATATTAAAGAGAGTGGGCTTAAGGTAGCATCAGACTCTTTTGCACTAATTCCTGCTAAGTAGATTTCTTCAGTACATTAGGAGATTTAATACGTCATACTTTTGCTATTAGCCCATATAATAAATTGTAATTTTGATACTTACGGTTAACAGTTACTCTGTGCCTTTAGCTGGTTGTATTGACTTTGTAGCTGGCTGAGTTGTGACTGTAACCTCTGCCCTTCTTGCGCACGATAATTAGCATAGCCAGAGGCATTGTAGCCATACATATCGCCAGGAGTGTTGAGCTTATCATTAAAAGCCGATATTTGACCTTGAGCCTGAACTATTGAAGCGCTTAAACCAGCTAACTGTGGGTTTGGCGTGCAAACTGGTTTCGGTGTATTTGTTACCCCTGGAGGACTGTAGGTGTTATTGCTAGTAGTTGATGAGTAGTCGGTAGTTGGAGTATACGAATCCGTATTTCCAATATTCTGATATACATTTTTTAGATTTTGGTTTGCAGCATCAAGTTGTTGTTGCGCCTGAGCGGCTTGCTGCTTTGCCAAGGCTTCGTCTTTTGAAAGTCCTGGATTGTATGTAGAACCACTAACTCTAGTATTATTCTCACCTAATACAGATACAGGTTCGGCAGATGTCTGTGTAGGAGTAATTAAAGAAGACCTTGTATTACTAAATCTTGGAACATACTTATTTGATACTACGATTAAAAGCGAAACTGCAGCTAAAGTAAGAAGAACTTTTTTAATTTTTCTCTTACGATAAGTCTTATGAAGTTCTTCTACGTCGAACAGTTTTTCCATAAAATGCTCCTAAACTAAAAAGGCACCCGTACTAGGTGTCTTAAGCCAACAGTAGGTTTTGCCTAACTGCTTTTGTACGGATGCCATTTAATGGCAAAACCGCACTGATGTGCAATTAGAAAACTACTGCTAGCTTAAGACAAATTAAGCATACCTCCTTCGGATGACTTGGACAAGGAGTGCTATAGTTTACCTAGGTAACTTAGCCAAGCACTTTGTTGCTTTTTTATTAATAATTACTGCGAGAATACAGTGAGATTATGGCAAATCAACAAAACCTTAAACCTTTCAAAAAAGGATATGATATACGACGCGGCAGCAAACCTAAAGGCTCTAAGCATGTTTCCAGTTACATCAAAGAATTCCTCGAAGATGTAGAAATTGGTTATACACTTCTTGGAAAAGAAACATTGGGTACGCCAATAGAAGCAATTATTAAGGGAATGATAGTTAGGGCGATTCGTGGAGATTTAAGAGCTACTGAACTACTCATAAGACACGGCTATGGCAACAGTGGTCAGGTTAGAGAGGAAGAGGATAAGAAACTTATCATTGTACATAGAAGATACACTACTACAAAATAAGCTTTAGTATTATGTCTAGATAGTATACAATAGGCTTAATAGGCCGTTTTGTATCTAGAGCCCTTCTAACTTTGTGAAGGGCTTTTGTGTCTCAAGATTCGCCAATAATTACAATTAAAGAGGCACGAAAGCTTCTCGGCAAACCGTATAAGGAGTTTTCCGATGCGCAAATCGCGGATATTATTTCTCTCCTAGAAGTAATTGCAAAAGACTTCGTACAACAAACAGTTCCAAAATAAAATATCAACACTTATAACCTGTAAATATTAGTCGTATAATGGTTCCATGGGTCTAGGAATTATCTATACAAGAGTATCCACAAAAGAACAGGCCGAAAAACGCCTTAGTCTTGATAATCAAGAAAAAGAGTGTAAGCTCTTCGCCCGTAAGCAGGAAGTACCCGTTCCTGATTCGCACATTTTCAGGGAAGAAGGCGAATCGGCCAAGTTTATTGACCGCACAGAGCTACAGCGTATGCTTCAATTTGTTAGAGATAACAAAGGCAAAATTGATGTACTTTATATCTGGAAAATTGACAGACTAGCAAGAAATCTTGGTGACTACTACGGAATCAAGGTTGCCTTAGCAAAATATGACATTAAAATCATTTCAGTCACTGAGCCAATAGATGATGACCCTGTCGGTAGGTTCTTGGAGGCTATTCTAGCTGCTGCAGCACAGTTTGATAACGAAATACGAGCTATTAGAAGCCTTACAGGCATGAGAATGCGTGTAGAGCAAGGAGAATGGCCGCACAGCGCTACAATCGGCTACAAAAAGGTCAACAGGTCGGTTGTACCCGACCCTGATTATGCAGACAAGATTCGAGTATTACTTACTGAGTTTTCAAAAGGAACCTACAGTGTAGCCGATATTTCTCGAATGGCATTTGATAATGGTATAAAGACAAAATCTGGAAAACCAAAAGCCCATGATGCTATGAAGATAATTTTAGTGAACTTATTCTATGCTGGTTATACCAAAAATAAACTAAGTACCAAGATAATTAGAGGTAGACATACACCTTTAGTAGGCGAGGAAACGATATATAAGAATATAGAAATAATCAATAAAGACAAACGAGTATTTGTTATTAAAGGTGATGACTTTTATCCATTAAGAGGCACTCTGCTATGTACGAACTGCAGCCTACCCCTTTCTGCCAGCACGCCTCATGGTAACGGTGGCCACTACTCCATGTATCACTGTCCAAGAAAAACCTGTCGTAAATCTGTAACTCACAAGAAATCTAGCCAAGATGCGGATATGGTCCACAAACATTTTAGAGAACTACTGGAAAGTAAACGCCCGATAAATCAAGGGATTGCCAAACTATTTAAGATAGTGGTTTTAAGGGAGTGGAATGATGAATACGGTAAAGCGCTCGAAACAGCGGCACAAGTGAATCGAGATATTGAAGTGCATAAAGAGCTGAGATTCTCGACTAATAATAAGTTTATTGCAGACAAGATTACGGAAGATGATAGAGACGAACAACTAAGACGCATTGACGATAAGATAGCACTACTAGAACAAGAAAAAACAGAAATGGACAGCTACGTAAAAGAGAAAGAACAAATAGTCGACGATGCTATGAGTTTTATTAAAACACCAGATATTTTTTGGAACCGAGCTAGCACAAGAAGTAGACAAGCTATTCAGAAGTTACTTTTTCCGTCTGGAGTACCGTATGACCTTGAAACCGGTTTTGGAACCGTTGAATTGACAGACTCTTATCTGTTATTAAAGAAAATAGCCGACGAATCGGCTATAAATTCTGATTTGGTAGCGATGACAAGATTTGAACTTGTGACCCCAGGCTTATGAGTCCTGTGCTCTAACCAACTGAGCTACATCGCCTCGTCGAAAAATTATACCATGCACCCCTGTTTTTTACTAGGTCTCGTGCTAAATTTTTAGGTCAGCGAGTTTGCCGTGTAGCACTGTAGGCTCAAAGCCGAGTAGTTCTTCCAAAAAAGCTGAATCTTTGGGAACTTCATTCAGGATAATAACCGGTTTCTCCAAGTAAAACGCAATCCCCATTTCCATCAGCACGTTTCCGCCAATGTAATTCTGCACACCGTGCTTCTCAAAGTTAAGCACGAGTACCGCGTCACCTTCTGCGATCCTATCAAAATGTGCCCGCATGAGTTCGCCCTTTTTGTGATATTCGTTGGCATCGGCAAACCAAGTTTTGTAGTGACTGACTTCGAAATCGTTTGCGTCACGCATGGCGTATGCAATTTTTGGCACGATGACTTTGTAGCCCTGCCCTTTGACTTGCTCTTCGATTTCTATGGCTTGCCTATAGAAACTCACGCTCGCGCAAATCACGATTGTCTTCATACCCCGATTATATACTACGACTCGTGGTCGGATTCGTCTTCGATTTCATGGCCAAGGATTTCTTCAATCAAATCTTCAATCGTCACGATGCCGATAATCTTATCATCGCGCTCAACTGGCATGAGGTGCGAGTGAGCTCCAATAAACTTACGGAACAAAGTGTCCAGCGCCGTCATGCTGCCAATGACTTTAGTAGGCTTATTCGGCAGTTCTTTGACCATATAGCTACGCTCATCAAAGTCGATATCGACTAAATCTTTCATGAGTAACACGCCGTATGTCTCGGTGCGTTCTTCGTTGAAGATAGGAATACGGCTCCAATTTTCGTCTTTAATCTCATCAATTTTTGCAGCATCTACCACCGTATTCGGTGTCACCCAGAACACATGACGTATGTCGGTCGTGATGTCGCGAACCCGCTTTTGACTGAGCGAGAGTGCCCCGCGCATAATTTCCACCTCGTCTTCGTCAAGTTCACTGCCTTCGTCGGTGGCCTGCTCGGACAAAATCAAACCTATATCACGGCGGCTATGCAAATGAGCCTGTTCTGGCCCGAACAGAGCATCGAGTAGCAGCTGCAACGGCTTTGAAATCGGATAAGTAATAATGATCATAAATTTCAAAACAGGCACAAAAAAAGCAGTGATGCGCAACGCCTGACGAACAAAAATAGCTTGTGGAAAAATCTCTCCAAATACGACGATTAAAAGCGTTCCAATAATGCCTGCGATCAACCCATTAAAGTGATGCTCGAGTGATAATGATGTAGCCGATATGACCGCGACGTTTGTTAGCAGGATACTCGCCAGGCTCAAATGACTGTTTTTGCGCAGTGGCAGAATTCTCTTGGCTTGTTTGCTGCCGCCGCGGGACTTACGCTGCAAGTCAGACACTTCGAGCGCCATCAAAGAGAGGTTGAGCCCCGAACAAATGGCCGAGGCCCCCACCAACAGGACCGTCTCAAGCACAATATTGAATAGTTCCATGTATTAGAGATGTATTTTACACTACGACGACCCCTGTAGCAAGTGGCTTTTGCTTAAGCCAGACTAAGGCCGTTATACTACAGCAATGTCCACGCCGAAATATCATCACAAGGAGTCCGGTAGCCCAAAGAGGATAGCGCTGCCTATTGCGGTTGTATTAATACTAAGTGCAACCCTCGTTTATGCTGCTCGCCTGCCAGCCAAAAACACTCTTAGTGCACCACAGGTCCAGGGTACCGAATCGGAAGTCACACCTACAAATAGTGGATATGTTGTACCGTCGGAAGCTCAGCCAGCAGCAGCAACAACCGCTGATATTCCAAGTACAATTTACCAAATTAACTACACAGTCGACGGTGACACCATCAAAGCGAATATAAACGGCAAAAACGAGACAATCCGTTTGATTGGTGTAGACACGCCCGAAACCGTCGACCCGCGCAAAAAAGTCCAGTGCTTTGGCAAAGCTGCATCGGATTTCACCAAGGCCCACTTACTCAACCAAGCGGTACGACTTGCAGCAGACCCAACTCAAAACAACAGAGATAAATACGGTCGCCTGCTACGCTACATCTTCTTAACGGATGGCACAAACTATAATGAAGAACTCGTTGCTGAAGGCTACGCCTACGAATACACCTATGTCGTCCCCTATCAATACCAAACAAAATTCAAAGCCGACCAAGCCCAAGCCGAAGCTACCAGCAAAGGCCTGTGGTCACCTGCAACCTGTTCTGGCAAAAGGTAATAACGCGAAAAGCCTCGCTGCAGCGAGGCTTTGGCTTAGCGCCCTAGAATCTGATCAATGTGCTGGATCGTGGGATTCTTCGTGGGTAGGAATTCAAAGTGTAGCCCGGATTTTGTCATTGTATGTGTCCTTTCTTCTGTCGTTCGCATGCGTTTTATTTTTGTATATTTGTTTTGATCTCAACGTAACTAATAATAGCGCATATTAGCGCTTTTGTCAATAAGATTATGCTTACTTTGTTTCTTACGGCGTGAGACAATAGATGTATGGGTCCTAAAAAATACCGGTGGTCTAAGACGTATGAAGCTGGCGAAGGTGAGTTGATTGATTTGCTGGCTGCCAAAAAAATTGACGCCGAGCGCTGGACGACGAGTGAGTTTGAAGAAATCGAAACCCATCCGCATAGCTACGACACGACGATCTGGTGTGCCGAAGGCTCAATCGCCTATACCATCAACAAACAGACATTTCCGTTGCAAGCTGGTGATGCCCTTTTTATACCTGCAAATTACATACATGGTGCGACGACCGGGTTTGCGGGAAGTATTTGTTATGAGACATCACAGCAAGGGAAATAGCTTAACGCGCTAAGTATGAATGAGTAGCCCTAAAAAGTCGGCACGCCCAAGAAATAATAGTCTTTGTCACAGGTAAGCACTGTAGACTTGGCGGCAGGTTTTGGTGAGTTAAATGCTTCGGCAGTTGAAAAGGCGCAGTACATGTCCCCTACTTGTTTAAAGTACGATGCATCTGGCAGAGAGTCATTGCCTTGATTAATCGCAGTGACGATCTTGTGGAGCGAGACGTACTGGCCGCTGTCCGAATACTCTCCTTTCCAACCATTATTTTTGAGATAATCCTCGATCTTGGCCGATGCAGCGTCCACTCTTTTTATTGTGGCTGGATCTCGTGAGACTTCCCCGTATGCGTGGATCTTATACTCACAGTCCACCTTGGTTGCTAAGAGCTTGGCTTCTGTGAGAGTGCATTTTGTTGGGATCACGTCAGTTTTCTTGTAGCCAAGCGCTGTAAAGGGATGCTGCAGCTCATTTTGCACCGAGGCAATCTGTTTTTCGAAGCTACTGCCCTCCACCGCTACCGCACCTTTTGGTATGACAGTGTTTCTTATCCAGCCTCGTGATAAGTAGCCGACTGCAGCAATGAAAATGATAACAATGGAAAAATGCAGCAGACTTTTTCGCCAACTGCCATGTGGATCATCCAGTACATGAATGTCGTGCTTCAATATATCCGATTTAGCATCACGCATCTTGCTCATGCCTTCATATTCGTTCATACGTAAGTGAATATCAAGGGTATACTACTTATTGACATGGCTGAGTTTACAAAAATCAACATTATATTTAACCCGAAGAGCTCAGGCAATAGCAAGGAGCTGGCTGAGGAACTACGCACACAGCTCAAGGCGTGCTTGCCTGATGTAAAAACTATGTGTGTTCCCACTGAGTATGCTGGACATGCTCGTGAACTGGCTCAAAAAATGGCGTCTTCGAGTGAGCGACCGTTGATTATTTCTTCGAGTGGCGATGGTGGTTATAACGAGGTTATCAATGGTGTCATGAGCGCTGGCAATCCCAAGGCCGTCTGTGCAGTCTTACCCGCCGGCAATGCCAATGACCATAGTCGTGCCGTTCACCATCGCCCGTTGGCGGAGGCAATTATTTCCGGAAGAATAAGACACTTCGATCTCATTCGCATCACGACCACCAAAGACGATCAGGAAACGAATACATACTATGCGCACTCTTACGTTGGTCTCGGCCTGACCCCGGCGCTCGCTAAAGAACTTGCCGATTACAAGCTACATGTCGTCAGAGAATTTTTGCAGGTGCTACGGCTTTACCGAAAAACTGAATCATTCAAGATAGATCACGATGACAAAGTGCTTGAATTAGATAATCTACTGTTCACGAATATATACCTCATGGCAAAAATCCTGACCTTTGCCCCAAAATCATTGCCAAATGATGGACAGTTCGAGATTATCGTCTCACCCAGTAACCACAAATTCCAGTTGACGCAACGCCTGCTCCGCGCTGCCGTTGCCAAAAAACCCAAGCCAAAAACGGTGCGAAGTCTGCAGAAATTTGAATTCAAAACGATGCACGACACGTTGATGCAAATGGATGGAGAGCTTGTAGAACTTGCCGCTGGTAGCATGGTGAGCGTCGAATCAGCCCATCGTGTTTTAAGCACAATTATTTAGAGGTAATCACGCCCCTATCGTACAGATAAAGCTTATGCTATAGTGGGCTTAAAAGCAGTAACTTAAAAAGGACTTAAAAAGATGGACCCTTTTGTCTATGCCCCTGAGCCAAAACCTGATACTACGGCGGGAGTGCCCAACCAACCAGCTCCTCCTGCATCAACTCAAATGAATGAGCATACTACAATCGCACCACTGCCTACTGAGCCCGCAACACCGACAGTGCCGGAACCTATCGTATCAATGGATCCGATTCCAACACCACTGCCTGACCCTGCAATGGAAGCTGCACCTATCAGTATGCCGGGTTATGTGCCGCCAACTACACCGATTCAAGCTATGTCATTCAATTCGCAAAAAAAATCACACAAGAAGCCACTACTGCTTTCACTTGCTGGCGGCATCGTCGTTGCACTGATCGCTGGTGGCGTTGTCTTTGGCTATGTGTTGCCAAACAAGCCTGAAAACGTCTGGAGCAATGGCCTAACCCGTTCTGGCAAAGCCCTGAGTGCACTTGTGAACAATGCATCGCAAAAAGACTCCCTTGAAAACTTCAAGAAGTCCGATATCTCTGCATCAGTTACCGGCACTTTTCAAGGCGAAACCTTCAACGGCACACTCGGCACTAAATTTGATGATTCTGGTGCGAATGGCAGTCTTGTCATAAAGGCCAAAGCTACTGGTCAAACCGAGCAAAATTACAGCCTGAACTTTATTGGCCAGGTTATCAAAGGTCAAGCCTTTCCCACGACATACCTACAGCTTAACGGCTTTAAATCGCTTGGTCTTGATTCACAAATTCCTGGTATCTCGAAGTTTGATGGCAAGTGGATCACGATCAGCAGTGATTACTACCAGAAACTCGGCCTTGGTGACCTGACATCAACCAAAAAAGACAGCTTGACTGCTGCAGATATCGCCGAGCTTACCAATACGGCTACTAGCATCACCGCCAAGCGTGTTTTTACGGCCGATCCAAAAGTAGCAGTCTTTGAACGTCGTAGTTTTGTTGGCAAAGAAAGTGTGGATGGCGTTTCGGCCTACCACTACACCGTCGGCATTAACAATGCGAACCTTGTGAGTTACTGCAAAGATTTAATTGATACCGAGATGGGGACTGCAGCTTACAAAAAACTGCCATTCTATGATTCAGCCACTGCTGCAGACGGCAAAAAATCTGCCGAAAAAAATTGCGAAGATAGCGGCAAAAATATTAAAGATACACAAACATTCGACATGTGGATAGGTACCAAATACAAGCTCGTATATAAATTACGCTTTACTGACGATACCAATAAAAATTCCTATGTTGACGTCGGCCAAAAATATAATGGTGGCGATGACATTACGCTCTTTGTTCACGGCTACGATGCGGCCGGAAAAACAGACGTCCTTTTCAACTTAAAGACGAACATCAAGACCACTATTACAAGCGCCGACCTCACTGTCGATGGCAAAAGTACCGACAATCCATACAATGTAAAGGTGACCCTAAACGCTAAACCATTCAGTGGCAGCATCAATACCAAAACGCCTGCCGGGACGATCAAACTTGAGGATGTTCTGAAGCAACTCGGCATCGACCCAGCCGAATTCCTTGGTGGCGCCGGCTCTTCATCCGGCTCCTCAGCAGATAGTAAGGTAAAAGATGATGTCTCAAGACTACAGGCCGAGCTCGATGAGTACACTTCTAATCATAACGGCAATTACCCGACGCTTGTAAATTTCAGTAACAGCAGCTGGCGCAAAACTAACATGCCGAATCTAACGTTATCCAATAGTAACTTCACGATTGGTGCCACAGCTAGCTCGACGCAATATGCCTATGCGGCAACCGGCTGCGGTGCGAATGGTTGCCATGGCTATTCTATCTCTGCTCTACTAATCGATGGCACTATCTACAAAAAAGACAATACGAACTAGAAAGAAAAAACCCGAGGGATATGTGACCCCTCGGGCAGTTTCATCTCACATCACTGAGCGTGTGAAGTGTGTGTAGTTTTGCGATAGCCAGGAAGGCCATCACGCTGCACATTACACCAGTGACCAGAAAGCCCCAACCGAGGCCGGCTTTATCTGCAATCAGCCCCACAACGGGACCAGCCACAGCAAACACCAGTCTTTGGACGAGGTTGACCAAACTGTTCATAGTGGCACGGAATTCGTGCGCCATATGAACGTTCAGTTTGGCGACTAGTGGTTGTCCTTGCAAGGCCTGCACAACGTCGTGAGCAAGCACTAACCAAATTAGCCAGATCTGGTACGTTGCCATCGCAACAAACGTCAGACCAGCCAGCGCAGCGTACGTCATCATGCTACGTTCGAGATGTTTCTCTTGCGTAAAACGATGCGAAAGCCAGGCTTTCCATAGGCTACGAACACCGAGTAAAACTCCAAAGAGCACCAGCGGCACGCCGACACTTTTGTAGTATGACGCCGTCAACCAGAACCCCAGATACGTTGCCGTACTAAGTGCTGTCGTCAAGACCAATAACCAGCGAGCTTCAACATTGCGTCCAAGCTGTTTGGCAGCGTGCCAAGCCGAAGCTCTGATTGCTTCTTGACTGACGTAACGAGGCGCCTCGACTAATTTGAGTGCGAAGACCGTCGCCGCAACCGAGAGCAGTCCATCGGCCACCAATGTGGAGCCGAGACTCACGAAATGCACAAGCAAGACTGCCACCGGTAAACCAGCTGCCGTTGCAGCAAATCTCAGCGCGTTCATACGCTGACTCAACCTGACAAAATCGTTGTCTCGGCCGTCAGCCTTGAGCGAATCCATCAGGAGCGCTGTGTCTGTGCCACTCGCAAAGCCACTCGCAACCGCCAGCGCCAGCTCACACAACATGAACTGCCAAAAGTGGCTGCTGAGGCCATATAGTGCTATTGCAACACCGTTGAGCGGTAGACTCAGCTTCAGGCACAAAGCGCGCCCGTACGTGTCAGCCAAATAACCACTCGGCAGTTCCCACAGCAGCAAACAGATCGAAAAGACTGATTGCAGCAAGAAGATCTGCGACAGGCTCAACCCCCTCTGCAAAAAGAAGGGGACGAGGTAGGCGGCACTAACCGACAGATCGCGAAATGGTGCGATGTACATCAGCCACTTGGCGTTTTCCTTATAGCGGTGGTCCATTCTGTAGACCCCTTTCCGTTAGTTAATAGTGAGATGAATGGGTTACTTAGATTCCTAAGCCCCGAGATGCCTCCATGTGATTGATTTTTGCTATTAAAAAACCTCCGAGGTGGAGGCATATCGCGATGTAAGAAAAGATATTTTTATCTACATGAGTCCGATATGCCAGCTGTATTTCCTTTGGCAGAAACACAAATTGCAAGAGAGCCGCCAAACACTGGGTTTGTGGTCATTACATTTTGTAGCGGTGTATATCGTTTCATAACCCCCAAAGTATAACAGGGTTATGCTATTTGTAAATACCTATTTTGATTTTATAATATTTAGCGTGTGATGTATTCATGGTTGGTGCCAACACAGAGACTTTCGAATGAAACAGGAACGTCATTATCATTCAGATATTTGCATGATGGCAGTGCGATCGGACCTCTCCATTTTTCGCTGAGGCTCTTCAGGTTTACTAGGTACTCCTGTGGTATAAAAAGTTTCCATTTGGTATCTGTCCGCACCGCAAATATGTAGCCATAGAATTCACTACTCAAATTATCGCCACAGCCGTAGCTGATTTTGGCGAGCCGATTCTGGGCAGATTCAAAAATCGCAAACACCGCCTTCCCCTTCGCAGAGCTTGTTCCTTTGTAGCTCTCGCAGTCGCCCTTGCGGCTATTTTCAATATAACTCACGAGACCGTCAGGAGCCTTAATACTCTTGTCGGTTGTCCAAACTAACACCTGTGGATTGTGGTTACGCACTAAAAAAGCAGCCGTCACACCACTAATGCCACCGATGACAAACACTAACGCGAGCGAAATAATAAAGCGAGTCTTTTTGTTGATAATTTTTATGCTTTTCTTCACTGCTTTAGAGTATAGAGGATGCTACAAGCTACGACTAGGCGGGCCAGAGGATATTCACGTACGCTTGATTGACAGAGCGTTGCACCGTATCGCTGCCATCATGTCCCGACATGACAAATTGTAGTGTTGCCTTGGTACCGAGTGCGTTCTTCAGATCGTAGGCGGCAGATGGCATACATATGAAGTCATAGCGTCCTTGCACGATGACAATCTGTGTATCCTGCAACGTATGGGCGTTTTTAATAATGTAGTCTTCTTCTATGAAGCAGTCATTAAGTATGTAGTGGGCTTCTTGATATGCCAGCGTTACGGGTGCGAAATCGGCCAGGTCTTCCTCGACTTTTTCCGGTCTATAATCTAGTTTTAATATCGAAGACTCGTACATCATCCAAGCTTTCGCAAATTTTTCGCACTCGACTTTATCATCACCAAACATCTTTTTCTTGTAGTACTCCGCGATAGTTGCCTGTTCATTTTTTGGGACGAGTGCCGTGAAAGCTTCCCAAGCCTCTGGAAAATGCGAAGCGACCCCGCCTCTCAGATAATAATCTTGATCTACTTTTCTGGCCAAAAATATGCCGCCAATCAACATCTTTTCAACAACTTCGGGGTAGGCGATTGCATATAGCAGCGACAGTGTTGAACCCCACGAAAAACCGTACAAGGATATTTTATCGAAACTAAGCTCATTCTTTAACTTCGTAATATCTTCAACAAGATCCTGCGAAGTATTGTGATCGATAGAAGCAAACGGCGTACTGCGCCCGGAACCGCGTTGATCATGAAAAACAACGCGTTGTACCTTAGGGTCAAAGCGCAAAAAATACTTTTTATCGAAACCGCCGCCCGGACCGCCATGAATATAAAAGATGGGATTCTTGATGTTCTTGTTCCCCCAATCAACCCAGTACAGTTCGTGGCCATCGCCTACTTTCAACCTTCCGGAGCGGATAATGTTTGGATCTTCAATCGGTTTCAGTTTGTCATCATTCATAACTTAATCATAGCAAATCTAAGCGGTTATAGACCTTTGACTCAGAATGGTCGCCTGTCCACCGACCCACACTCTTCCATCAACAAATTTTCCAAGAATATACGATAAGTTCCCCATCGATTCACCCTGTTCTATACAATACGATTGAGTCTGCAGCAACTTACCATAGTTCTTTAAGTAACAAAGTAGTGCTCCATTGGAAGTACCCGTAGCTGATTCTTCATCGATGCCAACCCTCGGTGAAAAATTCCGTGCAAAAGCCGTAATTTGGCCTTTATTCAATGCAAATACATGCAAGCCGGTGACATTATACTTTTTGCTTAACGTAATCATTGCTGGAAGATCAGGTTTGATGCGCAATAAGTCTTTCTTTGTGCGTATCGGTACAAATAGATCTCTCAAGCCTGTTGAAACAACCTGAACTGGGAGCTTTGAATCTATACATACCTCTTCTATACCAAGTACCACAGCAGCTTCGCTTGCCTGAGCAGTTTCCAAAAACAGCGGCTCAGTTTGCTGCATAAACACTGAGCCGTCGTGTTGAATATCAATTCCTAATATTCCAGCGAGTGTTTCCTGCATATGGTTGCCCGCTTTCGCAAGACCTCTTTGATGCAAGAGCGACCATGTTGCAATCGTCGCATGACCGCACAAATTAACTTCTTCTGTCGAAGTAAAAAAACGAACTTTGTAAGTTGCAACTTTACTCACACTCACAAAAGCTGTCTCGGAGAATCCCAGTTCTTTCGTGATATCGAGCATCTGTTGATCTGATAGATTTTCAGCGTCCAAAACGACGCCGGCACCATTGCCACCAGCACTATTGGCAGTGAAAGCGTTCACTATATATGCATTTATCTGCATATAACTAGTATACCTAGATGTTGAGTCCAAGGGGGAGTCACTTCAAAAAAACATATATTCCTTGACAAGAATATATGCATTGAATTATATTTGTTGTATGGATACCAAAACATTCAACGCGTTAGCCGAGCCAAATCGACTCAAGATTATTGAGTTGTTGCGTGAGCAGCCCCGCTCAGTGAATGAAGTTGCTTCCCTACTTAAAATACGCCAGCCCCAGGCATCAAAGCATTTGCATACGCTCAACAAAGCCGGCCTGGTACGAGTGCAGCCAATTGCCCAGCAACGGATTTATGCGCTCAATGCCGAGCCGTTTTTGCGGTTAGAGGACTGGGTCAATTCGTTCCAGATATATTGGAGCCAGCAGTTCAATAGCTTAGAAGAATATTTAAAGAAAGGCTCAGTATGAACGACTATAAACCCTTAAACATACAATACACATTCGAGGCACCTCGCCAAGCAGTCTGGGATGCCTGGACACAGCCTGAACAGTTCAAACAATGGTATATGCCAGCCCCGTATAGCGTTCCTTCCTGTGAGTTTGATGTGCGGCCGGGTGGTCAATTGCGTGTGGATACTAAAGCACCGGATGGACGCATCATGCCGATGACAGGTGAATTCATAGTAGTCGAAGAACCAGCAAAATTAGTCATGACCAATTCGCCGCTCGATCCAGAGGGTAATAAACTATTTGAAGTACAACACACGGTGTTATTTACAGAAACTGATGGCAATACTACACTCAACATAACTTCAGAAGTACTCTCAGCCGGCCCACAGGCAGATCAGTACCTTAGAGGCATGGAGTCCGGTCTCAAGCAAGCACTAGAACAGCTCAATGATTTAGTCACAAAGTAAAAAGCCCATCTTTCGATAAGGCTTTTTTTATTGGTAGCCCAAGTACATTCACATTGGAACGATATCAGTAGAGAGTTAGTCCGCTGGCTGGGGGTTATTAGTGGCGTGATGCCTATTACTTACTCTACCGCAGCGGACTAGAACCTTAGTAAAAATAGTCTTTTAGAAATTTTCCTAGTCCATCTTCAACTGCTTTAATAGCCTCGGGGTAAAGTCGGTAATCGTGCGTACTATTAATCTTTAGAAATGTTTTAGGTTCAGAAAGCCTGTCGAACACTTCACTAACCCGCTCTAAGGTTTCAAACTCGTCTTTATCTGCATGTACGATAAGTTTAGGCCCCTTAAATCTGGCTAATGTACCTTCCGGGTCGTGTTTGACACCATCTTCAAAATAGTCCATGGGTAAGTTGAAGCGTTTCTTTTTCTCGGTTCGTATATTGCCAGGTGGTAAATCACGGTATTCAGGTAGAGTTCCATCTTCAATATCACTTAGCTCTGGTGGTGTAGGTGACCCTAATGCTGAGTTAACTACTACAACTCCAGATACTGCTGGATTGCACGAGGCAAGCATAGCAGTAGCTCCACCACGGCTATGGCCAAGTAAAAGAGTGGGTCTATTGCCAAAGTAGTCGATAATTTCATGAATAACTTTCAAGTAATTGGTGGTTGTAAAGATACTTAAGTCACCAGAACTATCCCACGTACCAGGTGGGTCAATCGCCAAAGTATAGAAGCCCTGAATTGAAAGAAAATTTAAATGACTAAGGAAGTTGGCATAGTCTTTAGTATCCAATCGACCTGGCATTAAGATTGCGACCTTATTACTATCTTCACTACCTTTTATATTGGCTGCAATTCTAAAGCTGGGCAGTCCTAGTATTTCCATACATCGATATTATCAGATCACCGAGTAAGACTGAAATCTTCTAAACAGAGGTCAGTTTTTGCACCAAATATAATAGAGTTTAGTTTTGAGGCCAATCTCTTGCTGATATTCAAACTTGGTAGCCACGCCAGAGCCGAAATGGAACCAAGTGAAACAAGAACTGATAACTATGTGGAAGATAGTTAATGAAGTACGTAAGGAATCACCTGTTAATGAGTAGGCAGCAAGACTCGAACCTGCAAAAATAGGTGTCATAAAAATAGAGATTCACGGCAGGTGAATCTCTATTTATCTGCAAATTGACTAGTAGTTACACCAGCCAACTGACATTGGATTGGCCACAGCAGGCGCCGGCGTGTAAACAGCAAAGCCCCATCCATCAGGGATAACCCGATACCATCTATTGGACCACCGACCATTGGTATATCGCCATGTCATGTCTTTGTAACAGATCATGTATACTTTTTTGAATTGAGGGATTATGTATTCCGGTCCGTTCGGGCAGGTCGTCCCACATCCCGGTGCACTAACGGCCATTACCGATGAGCCGTAATAAGCACTCGCCATAGGTGATGCCACAACCGAGATTCCTATCATTGATAAAATAATAGATATAGTAAGGATACTTTTTGAGATAACGGTGGATACTCTTGACTTGTTCAAAACTATGCTTCGCATTTCAGCTTTCTTATTATTAAGTACTCTCAATATATGCTAAATAATTCGGTCATCATATAACATAGCTTACTGCGAAAAATTGACAATTAGTCTATACTTAAGGCTTCCGTGTGCATAAAGTGTTTCCCTACTAACAACACTGTTTCATGTCTCGATGCCCAGGTTTCTCATTAAAATCTTAGAACTGGGGATATACCCGGAAGTCCGTTGTAATCAAAAAGAGACTGGTTTTGGAACCAATCTCTCTCTTTTATTTTCACTTGGTAGCCCTTGTACATTCGAATTGGAACCTTATCTTTAGCGAGTTAGTTCGATGGTTACAACTTTATAGGGTTCAAGCAGGAGTTGTTTACTCTACCGCACGACACTAGAACTTTAAAACACTAGTTAGTATGAAGCACTGAGTTAAGACCGCCCCATTCTGTACCTACGTTTGGTAGCAGTTCTACTTCGCCAGTGACAGAACTTCTGCGTAGCATCATATTATCTTGGCCTGACAGTCTATCAGCTTTTACCCAGTCGCCGTTTGGTAGTTTGACCTTAGTGGTCGACTTTACATATGTGCCTGCTTCGACTCTACAGTTATCTCCTAATGATATTCCTATTCCGCTATTAGCCTCTAAGAGACATTTTTCTCCTATACTAATGACTTCTTTACCACCGCCTGACATAGTGCCCATAATTGATGCACCGCCGCCCACGTCGGAACCTTCACCTACAAGTACGCCAGCGCTGATTCTACCTTCAACCATACTTGCGCCTACTGTACCAGCGTTAAAGTTAGCAAAGCCTTCATGCATTACGGTCGTACCAGAACCAAGATGCGCTCCGAGACGTACTCTGCTTGGGTCGGCAATTCTAACACCCGTTGGCACCACATGGTCTGTCATACGTGGGAATTTATCCAATCCACGAACGGCAGTTGATAAGCCCCTAAAGGCGATTCTTTCCGACATTGCATTCCATCTGTCAACGCTAAACGTACCAAGTGACTCGCTCATCACTGTGTTTGGTAGCTTTGGAAAATCGCGTCCAGGCACAATATTTGCTGTGTTTGGCAAGCGGTGCCGGTCAGAGAGTGCATAGAGTCTTAGAAAGATGTCGGCAACACTGACTGGTTCGTCATCCCAGCTGCGTATTACACCTAAGATTGGTACACGTGGGTTTGAGATATTATCCGCACCTGATTTAGGAAATAATCCGCCAACTTGCACATCTCTCATCGCCATCAGTGTGTCGATATTAGCATGTCCTGGTAAGACTAGACCATTTTCGAAAAATGGCCTAAACAAACGAGTCACAGTATCTAATTGATGAGGTCTCAGCAAAAATTCTCCTGTCTCTAAGCCTGTCCATTGTTGTGTAGCTACAGCCAATACTGCAGCTGTCCCAAAGTTTTCTGCGTAGTTTCTGCGGGTGTATTGTACTTCGATGACTTTTTTGTCTTCGCCCTCACCCTCAATAGTGGCTAATCCCAGAGCAAATGCTGCTGGTCTTTCATAGCCGGTTACCCCTTCAACGCGACCTATTGTCCGTTTAAAATCTTCCTGAGTCTCTGGGCTCATTAGCTCTGGCATAACTTCTCCTCGAATTTAGTCTTATATATATCTTGCAACGTGCATAGAGTCTAATGCAAGCATGAGCAAAAAGACCAAACAGGACTCGAACTTAAATAACAGAGGTGAATTAACTATCAAATCAAAAAGAGACTGGTTTTGGAACCAATCTCTATCTGTTATTCAAACTTGGTAGCGGGAGCAGGACTCGAACCTGCGACCTTGTGGTTATGAGCCACACGAGCTGCCACTGCTCTATCCCGCGATATTTAGGCTAAATTAGTGTAACAAACAGAGGTCGTAAAGTCAACTTACGTATCGTCGCGCATGTCGCGGATCGGGTTGCGGCGCAGATTACGGAACAGAGGTAATACAGAGCTGATTATACTAGCGGCAAGGATTAAGCCGACCAAACGGAGCATGTCGACGATGTAGAAGTTAAACAGTGTAAATTTACGCGTTAAGTCTTGCGAGTTATAGGCAACCAAGGCCTGCACGGTCGCTTGCGGCCCATATTTGTGATCGGCCACGGCGGCCACTATTACACCGACGGCCACGGCGAAAATACAGATCAGGACAGCCAGTAACACGGTGTACAGCACGTAAATTTGGGCGATATCGAGCTTTTTGGCACCTATGGCACGGAAGACGGCGGTTTCACGGCGGCTATCGGCAATCATTCGTCCGACTGTGCCCATCATGATAATCGCTGCAATAATTGCGGCAACCAGCGTGGCGATGCTAAAAATCTTATTAAAGCTTTTCTGGGCGCTTTCCAATGCCAAACTGTTACTTCCATAGGGGTTCAAAGAGAAGGGCTTGTTGGCTTTAATACATTTGTCGGATGGACCATTCGCGCCATAGTCGGGCTGACAGTTTTCGGCATCTATAAAGTGACGGGCTTGATCGGCGGTGGCAAATTCTTCATAAAGTGAAGGCGGAGAACCATAAGCTGCACCGGCTGATGAAAATAAGGTATCAAGCAACGGGGCTTTGGCGGCGTATTCCTGCGGTGTGAACCAGCCTGAACCGAGCGAAGATGTCACCAGAGAAGAAACGACCTGCGAAACGCCTAAGGCCGCACCACCACCGATATCTGGTGATAAACCAACAACGCGGAAATTGAGCGTCTGTTCTGACGCTGGCACTTTTCCAAACATCGCATCAAACTGGTCCTGCTTGGCAGCGAGTGCTTTGGTGTCGGCATCACGCACGTCACGTGTGACTGCGACCGTACCGCAAGGTTGCGCTGGAATTCCATAGATCAGATCCGGTTTTTGATAGTCTTTCTTGTTTTTATTCTCGTCAACTTGTTGAGCGGTACTGACTGCTGTATTGACGAGCCCAGCCGATGTGCCATTGCGGTAACAAACTTGAAATGTAAGACGTGCTGCTTCCTGGCGCAATAGTTTCATGCGAGCCAGTCGTGCATCTGGTTTGGCGCTACCCGGTAATTCTTTGAGATTGAGTAGCTGTTCAGCGGCACTGACTGGTACGACGATGGGAATCGACCCATCACCTTTATCGTCAAGGGTACTGCCCTTCAAAAGGAATGGTTGCATCAACTTGCCACTGGCCAGCGTCCATAATGTCGTGAATGAGTCGGTACCGGTTGGTGGCCCATTTTGAAATTGCGCCGTTGCACCGCCATACGTCTCTTTGCCATTCTTCAAGACCTGCAATGAAGACCCATTGGTGGGTGGAGTAAATATCTGACTTTGGTAGGTGGCTTGGCCCTGAAATGGAGCAGCAGCCTTTTTCATGTCGTCGACACCTGTTGGCTTCACCGGGGAAAGTTCCTTCACGGCTTGCTGGGCGGCCGGCTGGTTCATATCAAGGTTCCGCTGTTTGCCACCCGGGTAATCATACTCCTGAACTGGCGACTGTTCGGTGCTGGCGTCATATTCAACACCAAGCGTTTTGGCAGCAGCTTTTTTGCGGGTAATCAGGTCTTTTTGAATGGCCACTGCCCTGTCAATTATCTTCGCGTCCTGTGTGTTTACGAAGTTGCCCTGCGAAAAGCCTTGGACGATGTAACGGCTACCAAAGCCCTCTTTATTAAACGAATCAATACTATGGAAGGCGCCGCGCACTACCAGAGAAGCTGCTGTCAGGCCGCAAAATAACAAGCCAGAAACAATAATCGTCACCATCAAGCGAACCTTACGGGTACGCAGCTTCGTGAGTGCCAGCGTGAGACTGTCACGTAATCGAATCATATAATCAGTCCATCCTGCAGTCTAATTTCACGGTCTGCGCGGGCTGCAACCTTCGGATCATGCGTCACCACCACAATCGTCGTGCCGTAGTCTTTGCGAATCTGCTCAAACAGATTGATGATTGCCTCACCGTTGACGCTATCGAGATTACCGGTTGGTTCGTCGGCTAGAATCAACTTCGGTCGATTGAGCAGGGCACGAGCAATCGCGGCCCGTTGCATCTGGCCACCTGACAGTTCCTTTGGAAGGTGCGTCAGACGGTCTTCAAGACCAACCGCTTTAGCAAGTTCCCCACTTTGTTTTTGACGGACACTCCGTTTGGTACGGGCAAACATAGCCGGAACTTCAAGATTGGTCTGCAGGCGCAAAAATGGCTGCAAATAGAAGAACTGGAAGACAAAGCCGATGGTTTTATTGCGAAAAATAGACAGGCGACGATCGCTGAGTTTGGTAATATCGTTGCCATCAACGATGACTTTGCCATCACTGGGTTTGTCGAGACCACCAATCAGTTGCAAAAGTGTGCTTTTGCCACTGCCACTCGCCCCTGTAAACGCGATGAATTCGCCTTCGTGAATTTCAATCGAAACGCCCTTGAGCGCCTCAACATATGTACGACCAATCTTATACTTTTTCTTGAGGTCTTCAGTACGAACGAGGATGGGTGTATCGGCTACTTTTTTGGCTTTGTAGGCTGCCGCTTTCACAGATTGCAAGGCGGTGATAGCGGCATCGATATCACCATCAAATTGAACCAAAAAGTCTTTGGCAGATACATCAGACTTGGATTTTGCGAAAGCCACTAGCGACAATATACCACGAGTAGACCGACAAAAGGTAAAAAAGTAATAATTCTTACGGTTTTCTCAGCTTAAGGGGAATATAGTACTATTCATAAACGAAAGAGGACGTGCTATGACAAAGCAGCTACCGGCAGAAACTCTGCCAAACATCAATTCCAAGAAACGCGAATTTTGGCAAGAGTTTATAGTATACTAGAAGGCAAGGTTTGTGGTTATTTGCGAGAAGCCATAAATCTTACTTGAATCAGCCCTGTTGTAGTAGACAGGGCTTTTTCATTTGGCGGGCTTTTTTGGTTTGAAGAGCTTGTGGACCGGCAAGAAGACCGCCGCAATCACAAAAAGCACCCCAAAAACCATCACCACACCACCGAGAATCGAGTCAACGAGCACGATGAGCAGAATACCAATGAGCGCAAAAGCTACACCGATGCCAACCAGAAACTTAACATGCGGATTTTTGACAGCTTTTTTCGTCTCGGTAATAACAGGCTCTGGAGGCTTCACGAGCGCAGTCGCAATGTCACCGGCGCTATATCCAGCGGCTGTCGCGGGTTCTTTCTGTTCTTTGGCTGGTTCTTCGGTCTGCCCTTCAGGTGTGGTCACTGGGTTGGTTGGTGGCGTCGGCATCGTAATTTCATCAGGAAACGGCTGATCGAGCGATATCTCGTCAGCATGCGTTACAATCGAGGCTTCAACAATCTTTTCTTCGGCCTGTAACGGATCCGGATCAGCCATTCTAAACAGCTTCTATTTTACCGCAGGCAAGCCGTGGGCCGCCGCTGTGACCAGAGCCAGACTCTCCGGGTGTGTAAGGGTCTTCATTGGCGTGCAACATGATTGACGTGCCCTCAGGCGCTGAGGCGGTGTCAAGAATCGAGACAGGACCAGCCGAAAGCGTTACACGGGAAGTAATCGTTTCCATCGTGCCATGACCCGATGCATCAACTGTGACATTTGGGAGATCGCCGGCATGGTAGCCGTGATTGGCGTCTGCGTCGCTGTTGCCAGAGGCACCAGGATCGAAGTGGCCGCCGGCGCATTTGAAGCCTTCACATTCACACTCGCCTTTTTCATGAATATGCATGGCATGTTTGCCTGGCTTCAACACCGCTGGATCGCCTTGAATATCAGCGACAACACGCACATATTTCCAGCCATCAACATCATATTCCGTAAAATCTACCGTGCCAGAAATATCAGGACCTTCTAGGGCGGCATGAGCAGTGGCTGTTATTTTTTTATTGTCGGCAACGAGGTCTACACTCATTTTTTTATCTCCGTTTATGCTTGCTTTCATTATAGCCGCTTACGACCCTGAAGACATGCACGAAATATTACTTATTTTTACGACGATGCCGGTAAAAGATGATTGCCAATACGGCTACAATGAATAGAGCAAACCAGATCTTCTCATCAGGCGTGGCATGGGAAAAAAAATGCTTGATACCGACAATTATCGCCGCGCCAACCGTCAGTTCTAGCACGAGCCCCGTCAAGCCAACCACGAGCCCCACAATAAAAAACGATATGTCACTTAATATAAGTGCCAGCGCCATCAGCACAACACCCATTGCTGGTAGTGTGTCGAGCCCCGAAAACGGTACCGCAAAAAAAGCCGACAGCGTACAAATAATCACCGAAAGTCCGGCAAAACTTACAAACCACGGATTTTTTATAATCGACTGCCCACGTACGCGACTAAATTTTTCGAGCCACCTGATCCGTCTCATCATAATAGGCAGGACTTTTTTGACGAGACCAGCCGGCAGTTCGTGTTTTTGTAAGAAATTTGGAATCCATAGTTTCTGACGACCAAACAGTGGTTGCAAAGCAATTAAAACAGTTAGGATTTCCATGACATGACTAATACCCCCAGTTGGAACTGGTAAAGCGGGAAAAGCCATCAGCAGCAAAAATATTATGCCAAAACTTCGATCACCAAAGACTAATTCTAGCTGCTCGAAGGTTTTTGGCTCTTTGCTTTTGAGCCATTTTTCTAATTCATCACTAAATGCACCATGAGACATACCTAAAGTATACCCTGTATGATCGCAGTAATTTTCTTTACTGCACGCCTAAAGTGCATAGTGCATACTGCTGGCATAAATTAATAAGGAGATAAATTATGCTTTTATACGTCGCAATCGTTCTCGGAATACTATGGTTTCTCGGCTTACTCGGTCATATTGGAGGCGGACTCATACACCTCGTGCTTGTTGTAGGCATCATCGTTCTTATCGTCCACTTGATTTCCGGCCGACGCTCCGACGTTTAGACGCTCGGGCTTCGATGGAAGAAAAAGTCGAGCCAATCCTGGACGTGTTGCTGGTAGGCTGGTAATTTTACCGGACTCGCCGCGACCACTGGCACACTGGTTGTGCCGTTCACGGGAGAAACGTATTTGAGCGCGACATCTTTAGGCACCACATAGACTTGCTCGCCGGGCGCTGCTTTTCCAAATAAGCGGCGTGCGGCGAGCTCTTTGTATTCGTCGGTTTTGTAGTACTCATTTTTAAGTTCCTGCGTTTGGTTCTGTAGATCCTGGACCTTGTTTTGTTCCTGCAGAACAACAACTTGTTTCTGCAACTGGAAGTTCAGTTCGATGGCTTTGGCACCGCTCCACGTGACCGTCGCGGCTATTACGCCAAAAATCACCAGACCAATGTTGCGTACATCAGTGAGCTGGTATTTCTTGATAATGCCGGCCACGTTGGACGGCAAACTTTTTATTTTTTTTAACATACCAGCATCATTATACTCTTTTTGCTATAATCTAATCTGTTCTCAACGACGAAGAAAACCATTCAGATGGTTGTCCTCATGACGGGGGTGTAGCTCAGTGGTTAGAGCAGAGGACTCATAATCCTTTGGTCGATGGTTCAAGTCCATCCACCCCCACCATAAGCGGTTTGAATCTGTTACACATAAGTAAAAATTTTCGTGATCCTTTCGCAAAAGGTGTTAAGTGGTTCAAATACACTCTTCCCTGCTCGCTAGCGCTGATATATTTTCATAAAACGGCACAACGTCTAAAAGTACTAAGAGCGTCTACTAGGGGCTACTTAACTTAATGGTTTTATGGAATAATTATCCTATGGATAAAATTACCCTCAGCAATAACGCTATAGTGCCAATGCTCGGTTTTGGAACTTGGAACTTATCAAAAAATACTGCAAAACAGTCCATTGTGGATGCGATAAAAACTGGCTACCGACACATAGATTGTGCATCTGTATATGGTAACGAGACGGAAGTTGGTGAAGGTATACATCAAGCGATTGCAGATGGTCTGGTAACGCGCGAGGAGCTATTCATTACCAGTAAGCTTTGGAATACAGATCATGCACCAGACCATGTCTATGAAGCCCACACGAAGACACTACAAGATTTGCAAGTGGAATATCTTGATCTATACCTAATGCACTGGGCTGTAGCATTTGAGTATGGAGGCGATCTTGAGCCACTTGGTGAAAACGGTCTTGTACGTTTTGCACACGTACCACTACAGGAAACATGGCGTGCAATGGAAAACTTGGCTAGCAAGAACCTTGCTAAGTCTATAGGCGTTGCGAATTACAGTGCGGCAATGCTAATTGATCTGTTGAATTATGCCAAGACGAAGCCAGTTATGAATCAAATAGAAGTGCACCCTTATCATGCTCAGAATGATCTGATAAAGTTTTGCAAATCTCAAGGCGTGGTCGTAACAGCCTATTCTCCTCTAAGTTCATCGGGTAATCCGGTTCTTAAAGATGAAACTATGATCGAGATAGCTGATGCCCATAAGAAAACTGTCGCACAAGTTGCGCTGCGTTGGGCATATCAAAGAGAAACTCCAGCTATACCTAAAGCTACTAGCCCAGAGAGAATCAAGGAAAATTTTTCTATTACAAACTTTGA
The DNA here is from genome assembly GCA_038211855.1 of Saccharimonadales bacterium (SeqCode). Classification (GTDB taxonomy): domain Bacteria; phylum Patescibacteriota; class Saccharimonadia; order Saccharimonadales; family SZUA-47; genus JBBQVE01. The sequence goes on along the minus strand of JBBQVE010000003.1, from coordinate 50,234 downwards.
ATTAAGCGAAGATGAGATGTCGAAAATTGGTCTACTCGATAAACATATGATTACGTGTAATGCTAATGAGTGGTGGGGCTTTCCTTATTTCCAATAGTAAGATTTAAGTAGTTAGGGTTTTCATAAGCATCGATGGCCACTATTGTAGCTCAATATGGCGCTAGCGTTGATTCAATGACACTGAGGTAGTGTCATTAAGAAGTGTACTTAATAGATCGCTGTAAGTAGTATATAAAGTGGACAGTTGTGACAATACTTGATTCCAATGAAATCCATTAAAGCCCACCAGACATCTTTGTATCTGTTAAAGTCATACACTATAACCTATGCTACTTCGACCTTAGAAGTAAAATGGTTCAACTCTACTCTCCTTAGCTCTCCATCTATCTTGAGACGAATTTCACTAATGCCATAGTCTTCATCCGTATCAAATGTTTGGTTCCAGAACTGACACTCCTAAGACTATGGCTTCAGATTTAACCGAAACCATTTATATTTACTTAATCCAGTATCAAATTGACTAATCATATGTTATGTCATAAAATTATATAGTGAGGTATTATGATTGGAATAAACAAAAAAACGTTGAACTTTTAACTGAGCGTGAAATCTGTTTTGAGGATGTACTCGTAGCGATTAATGATGGTCGTTTACTTAGTGTTGAGACCCACCCCAATTACCTTAAATATCCAAAGCAAAAAGTGTACATTGTACAAATTGCCGAATATGTATACCTTGTACCGTTTGTTGAGGATGACGAAAAAATATTTCTAAAGACAATTATCCCAAGCCGAAGAGCCACGAAAAAATATTTGAAAGGAGAAACACAGTGAAAGATTACGATCTAGATAAGGAAGAACAGAAAATACTCGAAGATTTTGAAACTGGCGAGTTTGTATCTGTTGAGCATGTCGAAGCTGTAAAGCGTGAAGCAGTTAAAATAGCCAAAAACTCTCTAAATAAAACAATGAATATCAACATTAGACTCTCTGAACGAGATGTTTACAAGCTCAAGGCTCGTGCCGCAAAAGAAGGTTTGCCATATCAAACACTAGCTGCCTCGATTCTTCATCAGTCAACGTCGAAGTAGCCTTAAAAGTTCGAAGTGCGTCCACTACTAGCTACTAATATAGCAGTAAAGTAATCGATACCAGTTACTCACATAATCACTGATTCAATGACACTGAGGTAGTGCTATTAAGAAGTGTGCATAGTGGTCGCTGTAAGTGGTATATGAAGTGAACAGTCGTGTCAAAGCTTGGTTCCGGTCAAATCCAGCTAAGCTCACCACTAAAAAAGCGGCATATCTGCCGCTTTTTTAGTTTGATTGTTGCATATGACTAATTAACTTTTAAATCTCCGCTGAGCACGTTAAATGGTCCATCTGCTGGGTTTGTCTTGTTAGCAACACCATTCAGTGCTGTTGTTTCTGTAGTGAAGCTATCGGACAATTTATCCGGCATACCATCAGATACTTTTGCGAATAGCCATTGACCAACCCAAGAGGGATTCGTCGCGCTCGTCACAACACCCGCAAACCATGCGTCATCGCCCGCTACTTTTACAGAACTAACTTTTACCGTGTACTTGTTGTGCAAGGTCGGTTGAGTTAATGTCTTTGGGGTTGTGTCTACATAGTGGAAGAAGCCACTATTGCTTGCTGTGTCCATATTGAACGTTGCTTCGCGCATGAGTGGACTATACGCGTTGTATGCTACATGGCCTTTGACTGTATGACTGTGCTTGTTGACGTACTTTACACAACTGCCCTGATTATCGAAATCTCCGCCAGTAAATGTCATCCACCCATTATTTTTGCAGTCATCCCTCGATGCTGGATATGTAAGATCTTTTTCGAAATCGTATGTTGTCGTATTTGTCGTTGTCGCTATAACGACCTTATCAAAATATCCAGCCAATCCTGCATCATTTGCGCTTGAATCGCCTAAATTGAGCGCCACGACAGATACAGTACTTCCTGTGGGCATTCCTGCTAATGTTGAAGGACAAGCCGGTGAACCAGAATGGCGTGCAACGACCGTAGGAGTGACAGTCGAGGCAAATGATGCCGTCGTAAAGCCTGCGGTTGAACCCGTCGCTGGAACGTAATCAAACCTACAGTCGTAATACTTTGTAGATGTAGGTTGATTCACATAGATATTTAGATAGAACTGATGTGCGCTAGCTGCAGTACCGTTGCCTGCCACCATAAAGTCATACGCAATATTCGTAAGATCCGCTGCTGGCATATTTAGTGGCTTAATTGCTATAAATTTATCTGCTGCAGTGGTAGATATTGGTGGAACATATAAGCTCCCTGCGCCAATACTGTGCTGATCGTTCGTAAACGTGTATGGCGTACTAGTGGTTGAATCCAAGTTGAAACCCCAGCCCTGCGTGTTCGATGGTCGAACAATGACCGTCGTTACAGGCGCCGGAAGCGCATGTACGGCAATCGGAACGAGCGTTGGGACCACCAAGACACTGGCGAGAAGCCCTGCGATGTTCTTTATTTTCATATACCCTCCTTAAGAGTTAACTGTCAATTTCATTATATACCTCATACCTATTACGCAACGAATTTGTTTTTTCTACATCATACGTTAACTAGGATTTTTTGCGGGACGATGAGTGTCATTTCTTACTGCATTCTAAGCTTGAGCAGCTCATACTATTGTAAGTAATGAAGGAGTATACAATGGGAAAAGTTAACTGGAACAAAATAGCCCTTCAGCAATACAAAGCTATGCCTAAGAGTTTTCAGAAAGACTGGGCCGACCTACGCGCTATGGTGTACAAGCACCCGACGCATTCTTAGTTTTTGAGCATTGATTGAAAGGTCGTATAAGCCGGTTTTTTGGAGCCATCTGTTCTTAATATGCCAAAGAAATTCTCACTACTGCTTGTATCGGTGCTGAGGTCTTTGTAGCTGTACCAAAACAGTGGTCCAGCCCATGAGGCGGCTCGTGTATCGGTGATTGCTTGAGCAGCCATTTTGGCCTGCAGTCCCTCGCTTACGTAATAGTTACCTGCTGCCGAGTCGTAGCCACTTTCTGTTGCCTGATTGCCCGGCCCGTTGGTTGGCGCACCATACTCAGTAGACCAGATTTGTTTGGCGCCATCGCCATTGACCGCCATGATTGAACGGAGTGACACCGACAGGTCGTTCATCATCGACCAGCCACTCCACGACTGCACTTCGTCAGGCACCGCTGGATAAGAATATGAATGATAGCCCAACGAGTCAAACGATCCACGTGCTCCAGCTTGATACATATCGTTTAAGAAGGTCAGCTGATTAATACTGGCGGCACCTTCATCAACAGAGCTGATGCCGCCACTGACGACGGTTGCGCTAGCGTCGGCCTGCTTGATGGCAGCATAGGCCGCCTTTAGTAGCGCCGTATAGTCGGTTGCACTTGGCGCTGGCCGCCAAGCGCCTTGTAGGTTTGGCTCGTTCCATATCTCCCATGTGTTGACACCAAGCTTACTGTAACGCGTGGCGAGCGCTGCTGCGAACGTCGCATATTCTGATGGGTGAGCTGGTGCACATGTCGTCTGCACCGTGCAGGTGGCTGGTCGCGCCCATACCGGCGTGTAGGCGATCATGCCCATAATTTTTATGTTGTACTTTGATGCGGCGAGCGCAACTTTGTCATAGGGTGCAAAATCAAAACTTGCTGCATTATCTGGTTGGATGTTGTGCCAGTCAAAATCCATCCGTATCCACGTAAACCCTAGGTTCGAGAGGTCTTTTAGTTCGGCATCAAGTGCTGCACTACTGAGCCACGGCAGCGTATCGCTGGTGGCCACGCCAAAGCCCTTCAGCGCTTGTATCGCTTTCAGTGGAGCCACTGTTAGTGGCACTATTTTGCCGACCGTGGCATTTTTGCTGGCAAGTGCCTGTAGAGTAGCTGCAGTTGAAGCGCGGTCGGCCCAGGCCGCCATATCCGATACCGACCTCTGACTATCTAGCTCAGCATGACCGGGTGCAAAAGCGACAGGTCCGTGTCCGACCGCAACGACCATTCCGCACAGAACAAAGCCGAGGTTTATCAAAACTACATACTGAAGCTTTAATGTATGCCACAAATTTTTACTTCTGGATAGTTTCACTTATGGTTACTATTCTAACAGATGTCGAACGATGTTTTTGCAAGTGACAGGTACGAAGAGATGCTATATACTTATTGGTGATATAAAGCAATAATTTAGCAGGCGGCCCTTGAAAAAAAGACTCCGACAGCTGCTGGAAGACCCCCTGTTCCGCAACTCATTTTATCTCCTCCTTTCAACCGCTACGATGGCAGCCTTTGGTTTTGTATTTTGGCTGCTGGTTGCGCATTATTACACGCCGGCTCAGGTGGGCATTGCCTCAACCCTTATTTCAGCCATGAGCTTTATCTCCTACTTGTCACTACTCGGTTTCAATACGACCTTCATTCACTTCCTGCCACAGAGCAAACGGCGTAGTCAGGAAGTCGATACTGGCCTAATTCTAGTCTTATTGGCGGGCCTATTTGTCGCCGGATTGTACGCCTTTTTTGTCCCCTTTATCACTCCAAAACTGTATATGCTGCATGAGCACTGGTACTATGCCGTGGCTTTTATTATTCTTGTTGCTGGATCAGCCATAAATCTCGTGACAGATAGTATTTTCATTGCCTACCGCGCCTCAATCTATAACTTTTTTGTCGATGGAGTGATTTCAAGTTTGGTACAAGTATCCCTCCCTGTGCTGCTCGTTGGTTTTGGAGCCTTTGGTATTTATGCTTCGGCCGGCATTGCTGTAACGGTTGCCATGATCATGAGTATTTTTCTGCTGATACGAAGATTTGGATATGTGCCTCAGTTTAGGATCAACAAAAAAACTTTGCGCGAAGTCGTGTCATATTCTTCTTTAAGTTATGCTGCAAACGTACTCAACATATTGCCGGTCCTTTTGTTGCCGCTGATTATTATCAACAAACTAGGCGACGAAGCCGCCGGTTTTTACTACTTGGCCTTTATGATGGCGAATTTGCTCTACAGCATTTCCTATGCCCTTTCACAGTCAACTTTTGCGGAGGGGTCATATGCGCAGATGAGTACGAAAGCTCTGGCGCGGAAAGCGGCCAGCGCACTGGCGCTTGTCATGATTCCTGCGTCAGTGCTATTTGGTTTGCTTGGCCCGACTCTGCTGAAGCTGTTTGGTCATACCTATAGTCTGCATGGCCATGCGCTACTTCTTGTCTTTGCCTTAAGCGGTCCGTTTGTGGCGGCGTATATCTTTGGCTGTTCAATGCTTCGTATCTATAAACGGGTGCGTCAGATCGTCGTTGTTAACACTGTTTATGCTGGTATCATCTGTTCACTTGCCTATGCGTGGGCTGGCCGAGGACTCGTCTGGATCGGCCTGGCTTGGCTACTTGGTAATGCATTTTCTGGCCTGCTTATTGCCGCTCTACTGTCTTTTTCATCGTTGCGACCATCGACGCAGCCTCTTTGATCTTTTGCGGAACTTTCCGGCGGAGAGTTTTTACATATGAGTGCGACTCATTTTCGAGGGCCGAAAACATTTTAATTAAATTGGTTGATGTCACATCATTTAAGTTAATCACCCACTCGCCTAAATCGAGACTCTGCATAATGCCGCTGGTTTTGTGATCATACTCAACTGCCATGCAAGGTATGTAACTCGTAATCGCAAAAATGACTGAATGGAAGCGAGTGCCAACAACAAAGTCGATGTCATCATAGAGCGCCTTAAGCGTATCTGCATTGGCGTCGTTAGTCACAAGCACCGGCATTTTGGTCTGACAATAGCTGGCGATACGCGCTTCAGAAAGTCGATCATCATCTTTGCGGTACGGCGTTGTTACCTGCGGCACGAGCAGTACCTCGTAGCCTTTGTTGTGCAGAGCATCAATGAAGCTCGCGAATGAGCGTTCCAATGCAACACGTCGCTGACCAGAAAACCAGCTGCGCATTGTGATCGCCACAACTTTTGAAGATTTCTTAAAGCCATAGGTTTTGCGAACATCCAACCGCTTAGTAGCCGTAAATGCAAAGCCTGCGTCGACAGTTAGGAGTAATTTTGCGGGTGACACACCTAAACGAACGAGCAAATCGTAGCTTATCTCTTCACGCAGCATCACGAGTGTGGCGTTATGTAAGGCTTTTCTCACCAACCACTTTTGCAAAATACCGACGAATGGACCAAAAGACGACGGACCAGTGACGAGCGGCTTACCGAGTCGTTCGGCTAAGAGAATAGGCAGCGTCAAATAAAAGACGTTGAGATCACCGCCTAAGCCGCCGACCGCGTTGAGCTGGCCACCACCGACTGGCACTACTAAATCGGCCTCGCGCAGCGCCTCAAGTTCGGTGCGCATTTCATTCGGAACGAAGCGATTCATAAAAAAGTGTTTCGACACAAATGTACTTCTGAAACAAAAGAGCGCTACCAGCAGACTGAGTGCCTTGCGTCCCAGTCGTGGTAAGAACGACACATCTTCTTGTCCTACATATCTGCGGATTGAGCCGATATTTTGAGCGCCCTCATAGCTATCACGAATGCGTGGATCCTCGAGGCTACTTATCTTAATCACAGCTCCTGGATACGTCGCAAACAGCTGCCTGACATGCACACTCATAATTGCGGCATCGCCGCCGTTTTCCCGAACGTATGAATTAAGAATGAGTATCTTCATGATGCAATGGTTTCCCGGTAAAGTTTTTCGAGATTATGCACAAAGGTCTCAACGCTGAACCGTTTTGAAGACTGCGCTGAAGCCTTTGCCATAGCTTCTGCAAGGTGTTCATCATTCAAAATCGTATGCATAGCTGCAGCCAAGGCTGACGCATCGGCCGGAGGCACAATCAAACCATTGGTACCGTCGTGAATCAATTCTGGAATACCGCCGACATTCGTACCAACAATCGGTCGCCCAATCGCCATCGCTTCGATGCAAACCGTCGGCAGATTCTCTGGCCAGACTGAAGGAATCACTACTAAGCGAGCAGTCTTAAACTGCGCCATAACTTGTTCGGTCGATTGCCACCCCAAGAAGTGAACGCTGTTTTTTAGTTTGTGATCTGCAACCTGCTTTTGCAGGCGCTTTTTGTATGGTCCCTCACCCACAAGATGTAATTGCACATCTGGAAAATACTGCCGCAGTTCAGCAAACGCAGCAATCAAATAAGAAACACCTTTTACAAGATTGAGTCGGCCAACATACAGGATTACTTTTTGTTTCGGAAGCTTTTTGGCCACGGGTAATTCGACGCCGTTATAGATCTGTTTAATCGGTATGCCATAGCCCTCAGTTTCGAGCGCACCAGCCATGTAGCTGCTGGGCGAAATGAAAGCCGAAAGTCTGCGACGAAAAGCCAGCACATAGAGTGGCCGCTGAATATAGCGATAGAAGACGTACTCTATTTTTCCGAAGGTAGTGAGATTATCCAACCGCACCACCTCACTTTTGTAGGCATTGGTTTCGAGGAACCATTTTAACAAATTTTTGGTGTACTCTTCGGGTCCATGAACCGTCAATAGCGCTGGTACCTTCCCGGCCGCAAATAGTGCTGAGGGCGAAAGTTCACCCATCGTATGATAGTGAATAATGTCGGGTTTGAAGTCATTACACGCTCGCTTCACCGCTTTGTAGGAATCAGTATTCCATAGTCGTTTAAAATATCCACTCGGACTACCTGGTCGGATGTGCGGATAGGTAAAGTCGCTAAACGTCGTTGGATCATCCACAGCTAGATCACTGGCCAAGACGTTGACTTCATGACCGTTCTTTAATAAATTCTTTTTCAGAATATCTACGCTTTTTTCGGCTCCGCCACAGATGTACCCATTGCTGATGACTAGTAAGATTCTCATCGGTACACCTTGGCGCCACCGTTGTTATAAATCAGGCTTTTATTGTCATCGAGGAACTTGACTGGATAGTTGTAGGTGAGCGTATTGCCCTGGTAAGACACCGTTGCCTGGTCTTTGACTACGTTGGAATAGCCAAGGTAGACGTACGAATCACGCCGAATCAGACCAGGATAAATATTGGACAGCGGATCAACATCAAACAGCGTGTTCTGTTGCTTGTAAAACGAGTAATCATCGGACTGCACGTCAGGCAAAGATATCTTGGCTGCTGGATGTGTTTTGGCGAGTGTATCAAGCCACTGTATGCCAACGACTTCTGATCGATGCAGATAGTAAATATCATAGTACATGCCTGAGTTATTGAGATTGAGCTGCGCCGCATAGCCCCCCAAAGTCTGAGTAATCAAACCAGTTGACGACACCAAGAAAAACAAAGCGATGATGACTGGAATATAAGCTTTAAGCCTTTTAGTAGGTGCAAGCGATGCCACAACGATACTTCCCATCACAATAAAGATCGACAACAGCATCAACGACTGCTGAAAAGCGCGGAGCAATCCATATTCCACTGATATCACTGGCAACACAACCTGCAACACCACAAACAATACACAGCCGACCACCAGCGTCATATATTCAGTGTCGAGCGACCGCAACAAAGCGCGTCTAAAGAGTACATACAGTAAGCCAATCAAAATGAGCAGCTGCAAGATCTTCGCAAACCCTTGCCTGGTGATCGTATTAACGCTTTCAACCGGAATGCCGTGCGCTTTTAAAAATCTTCCGAACGTAGTCAGCGGCAATATATTTGAAGTCGAAATAGTCAGTGACTCTTGCTTATAGTCTGACGCCGGATAATAGGATGCACTGTCTCGCTGGCGAGCGGGCTCAACGATTTTATTGTTATATATACCAAGCTCCTTCTGTAGGTCAGCCGGCTCATATGATAGCAAGTTGTACTTCGTCTCGTTCGACTTTGGTACGTCTTCTTTGAGACTATGCAGCGCCGCAATAAAAGTTTCTTTAATCACCCTCCCCGTATTATTCCCTGTGTTTGTCAGCACACTCGTCCACAAAAAACTACCGACAATAATCAACACTACAGAAGTAAACGTAATGCGCTTCAATTCGTTTGATGTCGACTGAAATGACTTTAAGGCACTCTGTAGAAAGGCCTGCTTATCCTTTAGAGGCCTTGCTAACCGCAGAAGAATCGGGCGGCATACGACGCTTATAAACAATATGATGACAACCGAATAGGTGGTCGAGTAATGCGACAAAATTAAACCGGCTGCAAACACCAAAAAGAGATTTCGCCGCACACGCATACTGACAGAGTCTTGGAAGGCGGTAAACAGCATCAGCGCAAAAAACAGCAAGGCAATTTCCTGCCTATTGAGCATCGGCATATCAGTAAAGAAAGTTGGGAACGCCACAAAATAAAGCACAGAGGTATACGACAATGGTCGCGAAGCCCATTTACGAGTGAAAATAAACAAGAGCGGCGGCGTTAGCGCAAAAATAATCTGAAAAAATACTTTGTAGATGTACGGGTCAAACGATTTCAATACGTTAAAGAACATTGTTGGCAACAGGGTAATGCTGAGGCAGGCATTATAAGGATCGCGGAAACTTTGTATCTTCCAGACACCGCTATTCTTGGCCAACTCAAAGACACCAAACTCACGTTGAATATCGTGTCCAGTCGTGAACCAACCACGCAAACTCGTCATGAAAAGCAGCGATAGTGCTATTAGGAATAGCGCCACCATGAACGTGTTATCACTTAATTTTCTACTCTTCAAAATTAGGGCTGCGCTATAAACCGTGATAGCAACCAAGGCGATAACTGTCGAGAGGTTACTCCCACCATTATTCTGGCTGACTGCACCGATGACACTCAATAAAACAAACAACAGTGGCACGGCCGCAAAGAAGACGTCCAGGCGACTCGGCAACAGCGCCAAAAGCTTATTTTTTATGTCAAACTTCACTGAACCAGCTCGCCACCATACGACACAATAAAGACCAGCCAATAAGAGACTTACCTCCCCAAGAAGAAACGGTGTATCAAGCGGACGTTTTACACCAAGCCACTGCAGAATGGTGTTGCCGAGCAGTCCAATGAGCATGAGTTCAAACAGCGATACACCAACGGCCATGATTACTTTTGCCAGCGGATTCACTTGTTTTAGACGTAGACACATGATGGTCAGATAACCTGGTACAATCAGTAAAAAACTAAAGCCGAGCGTATTAATCACCACTTCAGGAGCACTGGGTAGCGTGCGAAGTGTAATGATAGCCAACCACCAGAGTGATAGAAGTACAAACAATTTAATTTTTCCTCTTTTGCTTGTTGGTTTTGTCAACTTTTGTTGCGGCAACGAATTATATACCTCTTCGAGTTGAGTGGTCACTGATTGCCAGGAAAAACGCCTCGCCAAGGCTCTGCTTGCAAGGGAAAGTCTTGGAATATAGAGACGTCGATTTTTATAAAGATCGTCGATTGCGAGGGCGAAGGTTGTGGCTGAAGGCTTCTTGACCAGAATACTTGTGCCTGTTAAGTGTTCTTTGATGCCGGGTACATCAGAGGCGATAATCGGCAGGCCGGCCGCCAAAGCCTCCAGCATAACCAGGGACATACCCTCCTTGTCGGATGGCAGCAGCAAGACGTCTGCACGACGATAGTAGGCACGTAAATCGATACCTGTCTTCTTGCCCATAAAGTGCACATTGCAAAGTTTTAAGCTGCTCGAGAGCGCTTCTAAGGCAGCACGGTCATCACCGTCACCAATGATTGTTAATTGACAATCTGCCTTGACCATAGCCATGGCTTCAATGATGCGATCAACACGTTTTTGTTTGTGCAAGCGGCCAACATACAGAAGATCGAGCTTTTTAACGGGTGCTATCCGCTTCTTTGGCATAAAGAATGCATCGCCGACACCATTTGGCAGAATGCGGATTTTTTCTGGTAATACACCATATTTCTTCGCTAGAAATTCGGCCTGATCTTCCGAAAACACCAACACGCAGTCACCTGTTCTAAGCGTCCACGTAAAGAGTGTTTTCTTATAGAGTTTCAGTAAGAAGCCAAAATGCCCCGACGGATCAACATCGAGGTGAAAGTGTAAGACGGTAGGGATATGTCGTAGTTTGGCGACTAGCAAAGCAACCTCGGGGATGCCTGCAATGGCGAGATGAATGTGAAATACCGAGTTTTTTGGAGCACGCCATAACTTGGGTAGTAGCCGCCAAATGAGTGGTGTATGCGCAACTTCTGTGGCTTTCAAACGCAGGACCGAAAAATTATCAATCACTGTCGATTCGGTCGTATCGGCGATTGCCGAGGTGTACACACTCACCGAAAACCCATCCTTTGTGAGTTGCCCAGACAGCTCGCGTACCACGTTTTCCATGCCACCGGTGTGCGGTGGATAATAGGGAGTAATCTGAATAATACTGGGCTTGTTTTGCTTCATCGCACACGTCCCTTCCGACCGTCGATTGCCGCATGGAGTGCCACATCTAAGGCGGCCACTTTGTTGTCCCAAGACATTGATACTTCAGCTTTCCGGCGACCAGCCGCACCGAACTTACGAGCAACTGCAGGATGCTCAAACAAATAGATAAGTTTTTCTGCCAAAGCCACTGTGTCACCGGGTGGCACTATAAGCCCATTCACGCCATCTTCAACGATTGCCGGCAATGCACCAACACTGGTGGCAACGCAGGCCATGCCAGTCGCAAGCGCCTCAACCAGCGCCATCGGGTAGCTATCATTGAGGCTCGGCTGCACAAATATATGCGCCGATTGGTACACCTGCACGAGCTCTTCGTCGAACCTCGTACCCAGAAAAACCAAGTGACGTCCAACGCCAAGCTTGTCAGCCTGCTGTTGATATTCTTGATGTCCATCGCCAGCTCCAATAATCAAAACATCTACCATTGGTACTTTTTTAATGATGAGCGGCAGGGCGTCAATTAACACGCTAAGCCCTTTGTGTGTGCCCGTTTTATTCAGTGTTCCGTTGAAGAGCAATGTCGGTGTATGAGCGAGTCTTTTAGAACATGGATAGAACCGCTCACTATCAACGCCGGTGCTAATAGTCTGACTTTTATGTAACACATTCTTAAGAAATGTTTGACGCACTGGATCTGACGAAACAATGATGTGGTGAGCTTTTTTGAGACTCAAGGGCAGCACGAGTTTTTCGTAGAGCCAGATAATCCAGTCGAATCGTTTTTCGCCTTTTTTCATGCTCAACATGTGATAGGTGAAAACGACTGGAACTCGTCCGGCCGCCAGTTGGGCACATTCAGCCATGCCCACAACCGGCGCATGCGTATTTAAAACATCAATGTTGCGTGATGTGATTAGTCTTCGGATCATGAAGTACCAGAGCGGATTGATGGGCGTATTCGACAGTCTATGCCAGTACGGTAGCTCGTAGACGGTGAGACCGTTTTGCTCACGCTTTTTGACTCGCCACCCCATGCCCCCGGAAGTCGCGATCGTCACGTTCCAGCCGAACTTTTTTTGTAACTGGAGCGCATTATTATAAGCATAGAATTCTTGACCACCGGTGTGTGGTGGAAAATAAGGCGCAACCATCAATAAGTTTTTCGTCTCCAGCGCAGGCAGTTCCCCATTTGTCACATAGGAGGTGTCTTTCTTACCGGAAATATATTCGAAGACTGCTTCCAGTTTTTCCCAATCATTATGCCCGTCGACTTCCCAAGAATGCCCCCACAGATGAAAGATGCCACCCTCTTTTTGGACTTTATCAAACATAAACTTTGCTAGTTCTTCCCAGTGAAAAAGCTGATAAATTTTCCGAGGCTGAAAGCGAGCCAGTTTAGAAATCTTCCACAAATCTTGATAGTGATTATAGGTATTGACCGTTGTCCTCGCCTCGTAGGCTGGACCGCTCTTCAGGCTGAGTCGTTTGGTGGTTCGCGCGTATGCAAAGCCCACTTTTTTTATAAGCGGAATGTGCTTTGCGGCATAGTTACCACCCGGATAGCAGAACGCGGTAATTGTCGTGCCCGTTACCCGTTCTAGATGCTGCTTGGAGTCTGCTAATTCTTTAACGACTTTTTTGTCAGATATCTGCGTCAGTCGCGGGTGTGTCATGGTATGAGCACCAATTTCAAATGACTTCGCGAGCGTGGTCACTTGCTGATCACTCAACAAGTTATCGGCCGCGAATTCATGGTCGTGTGGTGATACATAAAAAGTACCTTTTAAGCCATATTTTTTGAGTAGTGCCGCCAAGCGCATATCCAGGATATGGCCGTCGTCCCAGCTGGTGGTAACGAGCACTGATTTCACAATCGTACCTCTTCATAGGTAGTTACAAGACTGTCGATAACCTGTTTCCAATCAAAGGTTTTCAGTGCATAGGCGCGCGAATATAGAGACATCTCGGTCATAAGTTTTTTGTCACTTACGAGATCCTGTATTGCACGTTTTACCGCTCCTTTGGTTGGCTGAATCAGTCTGATTTTACTGTGGTCGAGGTGGTAGCGTGCGTACCCAGGGTCATTGGTCGTAATCACCGGCAAGCCGCTTGCCATCGCTTCTTGGACCGACATCGGGAAGCCTTCGTCAATTGAAGGCAGCACAAACATATCAGCTGCTCGGTAGACTTCTGCAATTTCGTTTTGTGGCAGAATACCGAGGCTTTTAATTTGTCTTGTTGCTAGTGCTCCTGGTCCACCAACGGAGACGATTTCATAGCTATCTCGTGCCGCGGCGGCGAGCTTTGCAAAGCCTTTTTTTGGTACGGGACGGCCAACAAACAAAATAATTTTTTTGGTTTGGGACAGTCCATATTTATTCCGTAGTAGCTTTTTTTCGTTTTTCTGTGCTGGTCGATACAATTTTAAATCAGTCCCGTTGTGAATGTGTTGCAACTTCTTTTGCGGCACACCATATCTCAAAAGGAACGCCTCAACCGTATCATTGAGGGTCAAAATCCGACGACTCGAAGCAAAAATAAACCTGCCGCCGGTTGCATACATCAGCCGTTGGACAATTTTTGCGAGTCGGCTATCATGCGTCACAAGTCCAACATGTTGCATCAAAACTACCGGCTTCTTCAGCACACGCGCCCACACAACTGCGACGAATGACGAGATAAACAGTGCGTCGTGCACCTGTACCACATCAGCTCGCTGCACTTCATTGTAAAGTTCTCTAAATATTCGTGGTCCGAAAATTGGAAAAGCGGCACCGCGCGCTTGTAGCCCATTCCACGCCGGTACACGCCGGACCTTTAAATTTTTGCTTGTGACATCCTGCTCTTCTGCAGAAACCTTGCTCGTCACAACCGTGACCGTATGCCCCGCCGCCGCCAATCGCTCGGCTTGACCACGCGCCACGTACTCAATGCCACCACTGTGTGGGGGATAGTAGTGGCAGACCATTAAAACATGCATCATGAACGACTCACCCAAAAATGAATTGACTGCTGCTGGTCAATCAGCTCAACTGCAACCGGTACCCGCTCGCCGTAGTCTGTGGCTGGCAGGTTGGCGATAATTGTTTGGGTCACACCTTTTGGAATCGAGACTGTCTGTATCTGTGGTGGGCTAGTGGTTGTCGCATACACAATGTAGCGGTAAGTCATGTCTCGTTCTTCAAGATTATGAACTGTAAAGCTCACAGGAATAGATCGGTCAGCCTGATACGTTAAAGGAAGATTGGGTAGATCAGCAAAATATAACTCGGTCAGACGTTCAGGCTGGTGGGTCGTACTCAGTGTCAGAAACTTCTTCGTACCAGCCCGCAATGATGGCACCGTAAGCAGTATCAAAGTGAGCACTAAAGCGATGGCCATTCCCAGAATGACAAGTTTGCTTGCCAATGAAGGTTGCTTTTTCTCACTTACCAAGGCGCTAAATATGTATCCTTTATCCACCCGGTTTCTCGAGAGAATTGTATCACAATTACACTTATTAGGAGAATGGAAAAATAATTGTTGTAGTTTCGTATTTTTCTTGATGGTAGAAATTATTGTTGTTACTATTCCTAAAGCATTACTAAGCATTAGAGACTTAAAACATGCGGTGGGGAGAGGTTGTTCCCCATTCCATGTATCGAAACAAAAAAATATCGCTGTACCTGCCTTGTCGCAATGAAGCAAAGCATCTTGATTTAGTGATTGGAATGATTCCGAAATTCGTTGACGAGATCATCGTCGTCAGCAACAACTCCTCTGATAACACCGTGATGCGCGCTCGCGAACTCGGCGCGCAGGCAATCGAAGACAATCGTACCTATAAAGGTATTGGCTACGGCTATGCCCACATGACCGGCATCGAGCAGGCCACTGGCGATATTATCGTCACCGCCGACGCTGACGGCACCTATCCCATCGACCAGTTGGAGCGCATCATTGATCACTTTATGGACAAAGGCATCCAGTTCCTTTCTTGTAATCGACATCCACTACATGACGAAACGGAAATGCCCTTCAAACTGCGGCTCGGTGTCTGGATTCTGAATACAGAGGCTCGCGTCTTGTACGGTCACAAAGTGAAGGATATTCTGTCGGGTATGTGGGTCATGAATGCCGACATCAGAGAGCGATTGAACCTGACGATGGGCGACTGGAACCTGAGCCCAGAAATAAAACTGAACGCTATTATGGATGAGTCTATCAAGTTCGAGGAATTCCATATCAAACAGCACCTGCGTCACGGTCAATCACATCAAAGTCACTGGAAGACGGGCTTTTCTCACCTCACCTGGATCGCCGCGAACCGCATCGTCACGCTGTTTGGCGATAGGCGCTACAATCAACCAAAACTACGCACGACCGACTTTGGAGACGCTTAAATAAATTCGTTTATTTGGCACGTACCATCGAAAACTGAATGGTTTTGAGCTGGTTCTTCAGTGTAATCTGTATCGTTAGCGCCTGTTTATCGCTTGGTAAGGTTAGTTTTTCATTCACCGTCTGCTCGGTTTTGTTTTTGACAGTTACCGTATGTGAAGCCACTTGTATGCCGCTTATGACAATCGTGTAGGGGTAGTCGACGGTTTTCCCTTCGTGGTTTTGAATCACGAAAGACAACGAGATGTCTTGACCCGGTGTGTATGTGGTTGGTAGGCTTTTTTCATTCGTAAAAAAGAGACTTGTGGCAGATTTTTTGGCCGGTGCGATATTTGCCGAAGGATTGAGCGAGGCTTGTTCATCTTTGACTTGCTGGCTATGACGCATGTACATGATCGAAAGGCCGGATATGACGAAGAGCACAACAAGCACGATGAATACGGTTGTACGTTTATTGAGTTTGGGTTTCTTGAAAAGTTTCACAGTAAAAAGCCTCCCTTGGCTAGATACATTCTAACAGCTTGAGGGAAGCTATCACTAGTGAAAGATTTACAGCGCGTCGACGAGCTGTTGGCCGGCGGCTGTAACTGCTTCAGCCGAAACGCCAAACGTTGCTTCGATGTTTTTGATCTTGCCGTCTTCAGCGTACATGTCGGGGCCAGTAAATTTAAGGGCAGGGTGTGCGTCAACAAGTTTGTTGCCGACTCGAACAAGCACTTCGCTCAGCTGATTATTGGCACTGAGGCCCTCGTCCCAGCCATAGCTTACAACGAGCGTTGGCTTGTCTTTCCACTCAGCCTTCAGGTAATCGATAGCGTTTTTTAGTGCT
Organism: Saccharimonadales bacterium (SeqCode); assembly: GCA_038211855.1. Lineage (GTDB taxonomy): Bacteria > Patescibacteriota > Saccharimonadia > Saccharimonadales > SZUA-47 > JBBQVE01. The sequence goes on along the minus strand of JBBQVE010000003.1, from coordinate 33,688 downwards.
GCTGGATAGCCGGCATTATTTCATCGAACATTGGTAAATCCCATGCTTGCAAATCGATGAGTTTGTATTCGACATCATCAGACTTAGGAAGTTTCGTAAGCACCCAATCAGTAATTTGCTCGCCAATGCGGCCAGGGCGGGTACTTCCGATAATTACGCCGACTTTTTTCATATTTGTTCCTTACATAGATTATTTGAACGGGCTAAAACTTGTGCGATTGTATAGTCACTATACATTGTAAAGTCACAATGTGGTAAAATGATTCCAGGACTTACGTTTACCATGCAACAACAAACCAACTGCTCACCTTCTACCATCGAAAACCGCCCCGGTTGTATTCAGACCGCCCTCAGTATTTTGGGTGACAAATGGTCGCCCCTCCTGCTTGGCCAGCTCGTTGACGGACCAAAGACCTTTGGTGAACTCGAACTGGCACTTTCCGGTATCAGTCCCAAAACTCTGAGCGAACGCCTAAACCGCTTACATACCGAGAACGTCGTCGCCAAACATATGTACAACCAACATCCACCACGCTACCGCTATGAACTGACCAAAAAGGGCCAAGAACTCCAGGAAATCCTCCGCGCTATGGCTGGCTGGGGAGATAAGTACCAGTCTTAGGATGAAGTACATCGGACTCTTCGCTTTTATCGGACTATTCGGTGTTGGACTTGGCGCTTTTTTGCCTGGGGCAGTCCTGCTATCGTCAATTCAATCATGGATTCGCAGCTCGTTCGCCAGAAAAAAATTAAAAGATGCTACCTCCATCATTGCCGAGTACGACGCTCCAAACGGTTTGTTGCCAGCAGAGGCAAGCTTTATCTATAATGGGCGTTATACCTTCGACACTGAACGCGCCCTACTTTTTGAACTACAGGCGCTCGGTGCTGTGTCGCTCGTCATCCAAAAAGAGCAGATAATCTTCACGAAAGTACCAGGTATAGAGACATTCGATAAGACCTACCAGCAGATGTTTTACCAAAAGCTTCAAGAGAGCGGAACCTTCACCAAAAAGACATTTTATAAAATAGACAAAGGATATATCGCCACTCAGATTCGTGATAATTTGACGAATCAGGGATATATGACAGGACACCGTTATACCAAAACAATGGTGATCAGCTGCATACTTATTGCCCTTTGTCTGGCCATTGGCATCGGCTTCCTGCTCGGCAAGTCAACAACACAATCAACAAAGATAACGGGAGTTACCTATTATGTAAACAATGTGAAAGTTGATCACTATGATAATGGCACTGCCATCGGTTTCGGTATAATCTTCGGATTTATGATCTTCATCTTTGGTTTCTTCCAGGTCGCTTATGCCATGAATGTCTACTATAAGCGACTCGGTATCCCAATCGATGCGACATCAAAGCTAAAAGAAACATGGATCGATATGGTTGGCTATCAAGAATACCTTAAAACCGTCGAGCAGGATAACCTAAAAGATGACATCAATAACAATCGTATTCCCGACAAAAAGCTACTAGCTTACGCCGTAGGACTGAATGTCGTCAACTTTTAGATCAGCCAGTCGATTGGTGTTTGGTTGTGTGCTTCGAGTGCAACATTCGTTTTACTGAAGGGCTTGCTGCCAAAGAAACCGTTATAAGCACTTAACGGGGAAGGATGAGCCGATTCGATCACTGTATGCTTGCTGGTATCAATGAAGGTTTTCTTCTTGCGCGCAAATCCGCCCCATAAAATAAACACGACATGCTCATCTTTTTCGTTAACCGTCTTAAGGACAGCGTCAGTAAATACTTCCCAACCCTTGCCTTGATGACTGGCCGCTTGATGCGCCCGCACTGTTAGTACACTGTTCAGCAGCAGCACACCACGCTCCGCCCACTTCGTTAAATCACCACTTTTTGGTTGATCTACGCCCAAATCAGTCTTCATCTCTTTATATATATTCAAAAGGCTGGGTGGCAGAGGAACTCCTTCAGGCACCGAAAAACTCAACCCCATTGCTTGGCCGTCATTATGGTAGGGATCCTGCCCCAAAATCACGACTTTCACATCGTCGTAGGGAGTAAGATGCAGAGCCTTGAATACATCGGTCGTTTTGGGAAAAACCTTGCCCCTCGCTCGTTCTTCGTTCACAAAGCCAATCAAGGTTTGCCAATAGTCCTTTTTGGTCTCAGCTGTGAGCAGGGGACGCCAGTCGGTAGGGGGGTTGTTCGTCATACTTAGTTCCAAGTATACAAAACTTTTCTAGTCACTATACAAATGGAAGTGACTAGACAGGGGAAGCATGCCTCTCCCAGATTTAGATAAGTTCGAGTAACGCTTCTGTAGAATGCGTCGCCATGACTTGTTCGCGTAATTCTTTGGCGCCGTCGAAGCCGGAGACATAGACCTTGGCAAACTTTTTGAGCGTTTCAAAGTTTCGTTCGCCGTCGGTCCAGGTTTCGGCAAACAATTCGACGTGCTTTCTTAACAAGCTAAGTCTTTGTTCTTTTGTGTAGGATCCCCACGGACTTTTGTCGGCAAAACAGAAAGGATCCGTAAAGACGCCACGCCCAATCATGATGCCGTCGAGGCCATGCTTCGCAGCCAGTGCTTCTCCATGCTGGCGATTCTCAACGTCACCGTTACCAACAATCTTCGTAGTGGGGGACAGTTGGTCGCGGAGTGTGCGGATATGCTCAATCTTCTCCCATTGGGTCGGCACCTTGCTCATCTCTTTTCGAGTTCTGCCATGAATAGTTAACATGCTAAGATTCTGTCGGAGCAGGAGCTCATGCCAGCTATAGTCAACCTCACTGAAGCCTAAGCGTGTCTTCACACTGACTGGTACTTTGTCGCCCGCAACCTCCTTCACCGCTGCTATTACTTGACATGCTAAGTTTCTGTTTTCGGGTTTGATAAAAGCGCTGCAGCAGCCATTATTGACGATACTCTTTTCTGGACACCCCATGTTGATGTCGATACCGTCAAAGCCCATCTCGATCACTTCCAAAGCACACTTATAGAAGTTCTCTGGCGTCTTCCCCCACAGCTGTGCGACAACCGGATAGTCTTCATGGTCATGGCGCAGCTTCTTCAGAAGCGCCTTGCGACCCGGACTTTGCAAGCCGTCAACGTTCACGAATTCAGTAAAGTATAAATCGGCCGGTGCAAGTTCATGCACGATACGTCGAAAAACGACGTCAGTGACATCGTCCATTGGAGCCAGAACGAAGAATGGTTTAGGCCGCATCAAGATATTGTATATCAAATGATTTAAGAGTTATCTTCGCAAGCTCACGCGAGTTTGCAAAAGTGCGCGGCTTGAGGCGTGCTACTTCTTGCACACGCAGACCCAAAAAGTCCATGCGCTTGAGCTGGTCCGTGATTGCTACTCGCAACAATGGACGCGCTTCCAGAACGGTCATACTGCCGGCCGCCATATCTAAAACGGCCTGATCGGTGTCATCTTTTGGAAGTGTGTACTGGTCATGAACCGTTTTATGCTTTCCTGGATCATTACTCTTCGCCCACCTATCTTCTTTGGTGGTAAGCGGATCAATAAACTGTGTTTTTCGTCGTTTCTGTGCAGAGGCATAGGCAGCAATATCTTTATACCGTACCAGTGCTAGCAGTCCGACATGGCCTTGTGGCAACTCATCGGCTAAGGTTACCGACGGGTTCATCATCTCTGCAACATATGTTTCAAGGTCTTGTAGGGCGACTAGTTGTTTACGTGCATCCAAGAAGTAGTCAACAAGTTCATAGGTAAGGCTTTCTATGGAACGCTCACCGCCAACTTCGACAAGACCTTTATCCTTCAGTCGTTCCTGATGATTAAAAATTTCAAGACGCTGGTTGTTGGCACCAAGTGGATTCGCCGGATTATCAAGGTAGTCCAAAAAGGCAAGCACGGTATTTTTCTCGCGATGTGTAGTCGGATAAAAGCCAGCTCTTGGATCTTCGTGGATAGCAGTCAATCGTTCGCGTATATTCAGTTGTTTCTCGTCCGGCGCGAGCACTTCTTTCTTGGTCACCTTATGTGGACGCAGGCCAGACTCACGATTTGCGTCAGTGACGCCACGCTGTATTTTCCTCAGGTTTGCATTCAACTGCCGCTGATAGCGATTTCGTTCACCAGCATTCCTGGCACCACCAAAACGCTCTTCGAAACGATTAAAAAGATTAGACGTCCGGCGCTTGGCATCTGGCGCTTCCAAAGTGCCGCTATCGATAAGCGTAAACATGCCCGAGGCCCGCGCAAACTCCCACTTTGATTGTTTGCGCGCTGTTTCTGCATTACGTTGTGCACCTTCGTTAATAGCATCTATCGTCTTGTCGCCATAGGTATCTGCAATCGCACGACGACGAGCTGGCGAGCGGACTGCTCTTTCAAACCCTTTATATTGGCTTGTCTCTCCAAGAATTGCGAGCGACGCCAGTAAGTGAATATCCCTATCGACGATAGAAACCGCGACTTCTTCAGCAGCTGGCTGATCAGGCAAAATAGGCGCTCCTGTTTCAGGAGAGACTAAAAAAATGGCTTCTTGCCCAGCGATTGGTTTCGTTCTCATATGATCCTCGTTATAATTAACGACTTTGTCTTGCCCAGTAGGCTTGGTCTATTTTGTACTGATTTCTCGAAGCTGCCGGACTGCGCGTTCTGTCATAAGTTTCAGGGTCTAGCTCTTCTTTTGGAAGAGTTGTGGATTGAGCATCGCGCGGTCGCTGAGGAATACGGCTGCCGAGCATCTCTCGTTTTGACAGTGGTAATTGCTGAAGCTCTGGATGAGCAAAATCGGAAGGTGCGTCCGTGAAAACGTCTAGCTGCACACCATCCGTTGCGGCGATTACTACCGCACCACCAGTACGGCGAGTTGAGCGATGAGCCAATCGAGGCGCCTCTACAGCGGGTAGTTCAAAAAGTGCTTCTTGCTTACCGAGGGGTACGACTGGTTGTACTACTTCTGGTGTCATATCTGTTATTATACCACAGTTATGCTTATTTTACAATGCATTTAGCATAGCAAAAATGCAAGGGCTTTTGCAGTCAGATTTACTACACTATCGGCTAATAATTTTACGGATGACGTGAGGAGTATTACGGAAAGCTCTTGCAATGGTGTGATCAGTGTTTTCAACATCATTGATCAACATCCCGTCAATCTTGCGGGCGTTGTTATACTCAACCATGCTAAATTCATCGTTTGCCGATCTGCCTTCGGTAGTGCGCTCAGCATAGATCACAACTTCTCCGATACTCAGTGGGCCACGTAAATAGTGGTGACGATTTGTGTGCTCATAAACGTGTTTGTTAGTAAATACTCCTACGCATTGGTATACAACCGTATAAACCACGCGTCAATGATTTTGTAAGTTTTTTTACATCACGTTTGTCGTAAGGCATCTCAAATGGTGGACAACTTTTAGAAGGTCTTTATTCCCAGCGGAAGACGCGGAAGGCGATGAAGTAAATTATCACCAGCCACACAGCCATGATGCCGAGCTGCGGCCCAAGTTGTGCAAGGTGCTGGCCTTCGGTAGAAATCAAGCGCGTACCATCTATTACGGGGGTCAGTGGAAAGAATGCCGTTACATGTTGGAGCCACACTGGCATAAGGAAGCGTGGGAAGAAGGTGCCCGAAAGGAACAACATCGGGAAGACAATAATGTTGGCAAGCGGCGCCGCTTGACGCTCGTTTTTGGCCCAGCCACCGATCGAAAGGCCGATACCCAAAATTAGCACTATACTGAAGATCAAGAATACCGCTAGCTCGAAGTAATTACCGACTACCTTAAGATGGAAAATAGTGATGGCCACCGCAAACATAATAGCGAGCGACATCAGGCCGACGACGGCGTTGCCAAGCATAACGGAGAGGAAATACTGCCAGACTTTGAGCGGTGTGGTGTGCAGGCGACGCAGGATACCCATCTTCTTCAGTTCTGGAAAGATGTTAATCGGACCAAAAATACCGGAGCCGAGAATGGCGAAGCCAAGCAGGCCGGCGAAGGTGTAATCGAATGACGACAAACTCTTTTCGTTGAGCTGACTTGGGACAGCGTTAAAGGGCTGTGCTGTTTTGGTGATCTGGCTGTTGATAGGAGTAAAATAGCGGTTTTGAATATACGATTGTACGGCTTGGCCTGATTGCTGAGTGTTCTGCGTAAAGATAATCTGTGCCGAACCAGTCGCTTTACCGTTCTTTTCGGTACCAAAATCGGCTGGAAAATAAATCGTACTATCAAGTTGGCCACGGGTCATTTTCTGCTTCGCTTTATCGAGTGAGATAATGCTTTTGTCGATTTTTAACACCTTGTCGTTGGCCGCTGAAACTGCAAAATCCTTGTAGTATTGACTTGTTGAGTCGCTTATAATTGCTACATTAAAACTGACACCGGAATGGCCAGAGATGCCACCGAAGACGAATAGGAAGATAAGCGGGAACAAAAAGGTAAAGAACAGGGCTGTTTTGTCGCGGAAAAGACGCTTAAAGTTTGTAACAAAGAATACCCAGACGGTAAAAAATTGTCGCTTTGATTTCATATTGAGGCCAGGCCCTTTCCTGTCATGTCAATGAATACGTCTTCGAGATTTGCCTGTTCTACCTTTTGGTCCTTCGTAAAGCCGCGCGCCAGGAGCTGCCTGATTAAGTTCTTCGGCGTATCAAGGGCGATGATATTGCCGGCATCCATAATGGCGATACGATCGCAAAGCACTTCTGCCTCATCCATATAATGCGTTGTAATAATGACACTGATACCTCGATCACGAACCTCTTCAATCAACTTCCAAAGGTTACGCCTGGCCTGCGGATCAAGGCCGGTGGTTGGCTCATCCAAGAAGAAGACTTTTGGATTGTGCACAAGTGCTGCCACGATACTGAAACGCTGCTTTTGACCGCCGGAAAGCGTCTCCACATAAGAATTGGCCTTATCGCCAAGATTGACCTCATCAAGGAACTTTTTTGGATCGACTTTTTCGCCGTACGCAGCTGCGAACATGCGAATCAGCTCAGTCAGCGTGGTTTTGTCCTGAAAGCCCGGAGTTTGCGGCTGAACACCAATCATGGCACGGATATCAAAGGGATGTTTTGCCACGTCAACGCCAGCAATGCTCGCGTGACCGCCATCGATGTCGCGGAGGGTTTCAATCATTTCAAGCGTAGTGGTTTTGCCAGCTCCGTTGGGTCCGAGAATCCCAAAAATCTCACCTTTTTTGACTTCAAAACTAATGCCATTGACGGCGATTTTGTCGTCGTACTTTTTTGTCAGTTTGTGTACTTTTACGATTGATTCACTAGAAATTGTATGTGCCATATCTGATAAGTATATAGAAAATCTGGTTAGTTTCGCAAACAAAAAAGAGGATGCACCAAAAAGGTACATCCTCTTTATAAGGATCTGGTTGTATCTAGCGATCGCGCTTGACGGTCAAGAAACCGTTGCGTGGATTCTCGTTGACGCTCATGCCTGCAGGAATGTCCTTCACTGCTTCTGGGCGCTCATCTTTGCTGAAGTAATAAATGGTCTGCTTCTTGCCGCCGCGGAGTGTGACGTCCTTAGAGTTTAAGAAATACGTTACGCCTTTAGAATTCGTGTGTTTGTAAGCCATAGTCTTATTTACACCTTTCCCCTCTTTAGAATTAGTTGGTACCCCTACCATACCCCCGTGATATTTTACTTGTCAACTGTAATCGCAATTTACCATGAGCAACTTGCACGTCGAGCCATATATGCGCTACACTACAATCCGTAGTTTATTAACGAGTAATGAAGAGGTAATAGGAATCATGGATTTCGCTAATCGCGGCACTCGCCCAGTCGGTTCTGACAGCGTCACACCAGGCGTTCAAACCACGGGTACGCCACATAAAAGTTCAAAATCAAGTGCAACAAAGCTCACAAGAATTATGATGGTAACGTTGCTGTTCTCCGGAACACTCCTTGCAATTGCTCTCATCATATTCGTCGTATTTGGTCGTACACCAAGTGAAGGCGGCTATGTAGAAAAAGGACGTTATCAGGCGGTCTTCCTAAACGGTGGCCAAGTATACTTCGGTAAAATCGGTAAGTTCAACGATAAATACCTGACACTTTCAGACATCTTCTACCTCCGCGTCAACCAGGCCGCTGCTGGTGCAACGGCTTCAAACAACGACGTCAGCCTTGCCAAGCTTGGCAGCGAATTGCACGGTCCAAAAGATCAGATGGTTATCAACCGCGATCAGGTTCAGTTCTGGGAGAATCTGAAGGATGACGGCCAAGTCGTAAAGGCTATCACTACTTACAAGGCAAATCCTAACGCTGCAAACGCTGCGACCGGTGCTGGTACACAGACGCCTACAACAACACCGACAACGACCCCAACGACAACGACTCCTCCAGCAACAAAGAAGCCATAGTCGGGCTTGACTCATATAAAAAACGCGGCTTACGAGCCGCGTTTTTTTATAGATAGCCGAGTTGCTTAAGGCGCGTCCGCATGCCGGGTGAAAGTTGCATCGTTGACAAAGATGTAATTTGCCGGTTTATCAATATGAAAGCGCCGGCAATCTGACGTTTTATTGCTCGCATTAATTTCAGTATAGCAAGCTCGCCCTACGAAGACATCTTGAGGTGTTGAAGCGCCCGACGGTAGGTGAGAGATTGGTAGGCGAAAATCCCGAGCAGGATAGACGTTACAATCATACCGATGCCTGCGGTATCAACTGACCAGTACGGCGAAATAAAGTCGAATTTGTACAATGAATCTGGCACCGGGTTGACCGTCTCAGACTGGGCATTCTTTGTTACATATTCAGTTATACACGGCACTCGACCACGTCCGGACAGGCCATCGGGTATCTGTGCTTCGCAGACGTGCTGGGCGGTGTTATACAGATTTGCGTTCGTAGCTTTGGCATTGGTGGCACGAGCGCTTTCGGCCAGCACCAAGCGGTCATAGGTGCCCTTCAGCTGAATTGGTGGCTGCACACCCGTCGGCGTACCGATGGTCGTATTCATGTGATGGTACATGTAACTGCGCAGATTGTAGAGCGATTGCTCGACATTGCCGCCAGCTTTATCAGTGGCAAGCAGCTGGTCATAGAGTTTTTTTGCCTGGCGACTATTGCCGATATAGGCGTTCAGCGTGATACCGCCACTGATGAGTGTCAGTGCCAAAAAACCCCATACCGTGATTATGTGGTGCATGCGCGAGCGAGCAAAACTGTCGTGCTCTTTGCGCTTCGGCAGAACCGGCTTTTTAAGCTTAAGCTTCATTCTGTTCAAGTGTAACACTTCTGGAATCTGGCATCTAGCGGGGCAATTCTGTATTCTAGGGGTATGCATATTTACTTCAGTGGGATTGGCGGTGCGGGGATTGGTCCGCTAGCCTTAATCGCCCATCAGGCAGGGTACCAGGTCTCCGGGAGCGACAAGCAGCACAGTAGCTACATCGACTATCTCAAAGAACATGGCGTAACCGACATCCACATTGGTCAGACAACAGAGGCGATTGCCGCAGAACACACCAAGAATCCAATTGATTGGTTCGTGTACAGCTCTGCCCTTCCTAAGGAAAATCCTAACCATCCCGAGCTGAAATTCGTTGAAGAAAACGGTATTAAGCACAGTAAACGTGATGGATTTCTTAATCATCTCCTGAGAGAAAAATCACTAAAATTACTCGCAGTTACAGGTACGCACGGTAAAACTACCACGACGGCAATGATGATTTGGCTGTTCAAACAGCTTTCTATTCCAATCAGCTACAACGTCGGTGCTAAGTTGAGTTTTGGTGGCATGGGCGAATTTGACCCTACGAGCGAGTATTTTATTTACGAATGTGATGAATATGACCGCAACTTCTTGAGTTTTACCCCCTATATGTCGCTCATTAGTGGTATCGATTGGGATCATGCTGACGTGTATCCGACTCGCGAGGAGTATTATGCGGCTTTTGTAGAGTTCATTTTCGACAAATCAACAGAGGTTATCTTGTGGCATGAGGACGCAAAAAGGCTAAAACTTAACCTCGATTCAGAGGAAACAATCGTCACAAGCCTTAAAGAAGACGACCCAACGCTGAAACTACTTACCTTACCAGGGGCTGTGAACCGAGCAGATGCTTGTTTGGTGATGTGGGCTGCCTCCGCTCTGACAGGCAAGCCACTCGGAGAGTTAGCCACTCATCTTAACCGCTTCCCTGGCGTCTCGAGGCGTTTTGAGGCCATCAGGACTGGTCTTTATACCGATTATGCTCATACGCCTAAAAAGATTGAGGGAGCCCTGCAACTGGCTCACGAGGTCGCAGGCGACAAGGTCGTTGTGGTCTACGAAGGCCTGCACAATACTCGCCAACACTTCATAAAAAGCGAGCTAGAACATCTGTTTGATTCGGTCAAAAAGCTATATATAGCGCCTAGTTACCTCGCTCGCGAAGATCCCAACCTCGATCTGTTATCACCGGCCGATTTGGTCGCGTTAACTTCTCTCCCCAAAAAAGCCGAGCCGGCCGAACTAAACGATGATCTCAAGCGACATATCCAAGACCATTTAGTCGACGGCGACCTCGTACTGTGCCTGACGGCGGGTGGCGGCGGGTCACTAGATGAATGGTTACGTAAAGAGTTCTAGTATGTCGAGGACATTGATAGCGATTGTGGGAGTAAATGGAGCAGGTAAAACGACGCTTAGCGCCAAACTAGCTGATGCCCTACACCTGAATCACGTCAATGGCGACGCTTTTTTGGGGCATCTCAAAAAACATGTGTACCATTATGAAGATCTTGATATCTCTTACCCGAATGACAAATTTTTGACCGTAAAGCAGTTTAAAATTGATTTCAGGAATGAGCTAACGCGCATTTTACTCGACCAGAATTTACCTGTTATTTTTGACGCCACCGGCCAACGCCGTATCTATCGTGATCAATTCCTAAGCCCTTACCGTAGCGGTACACCAACGAAGATTATTATGATTTGGGCAACGATTGACCGGGAAGAACAGATGGAACGCTTGAAAATTCGTGACGCAAAGGGAGCCCGCTGGCGCAAGCAATTAGAAGAAAAAGACCCGTTTGAACCACCTGAACCCAATGAAGCCGATGTTATTTTGGAATACACCCAAAATAATTATCAAGAAATTGAAGACAAGTTGCGGGATCTACTTTAGTGAACTATCTATTACTGGTTATTACTGGGGTGCTTGCTGGATTGATCAACTCAATCGCTGGTGGTGGAGCTTTCTTGGTCCTACCTGCGCTCATCTTAGCCGGCCTTACTGGTAAACAGGCCAGTGCTAGCGGTTCGTTTGCCGTCTGGGCCGGTCAGGCGACGAGCTACTTTGAGAACCGGAAGCTGATTCCTAAAAAGTCACGTTTAGTAAAGCAGATTGTCATAATTGGTATGGCCTCGAGCATTGCTGGTGCACTGTTGCTAGTCGTAACGCCCAACATTAACTTTGAGCATGCTCTGCCATTTTTGAATGCTGCTGCGACGCTGATTTTTATCGCCGGCCCTTGGCTCAAAAAGCAGCGCGTCCAAAAGAAACAACCGAGTTTTGTTTTTCCGCTTTTTTGCGTGATTGCAGGGGTTTACGGTGGCTACTTCGGCGGTGGTCTCGGTATGCTGATGTTGGCGGTTCTTAGCACGACCGAACTACGCGATTTCAAGACGCAGAACGCGGTGAAACTTCTCGCCGCCAGCGCCATGAACCTGGCCTGTATCATCGTACTGGCCTTTTATAGCCTCATCATTTGGCGCTACGCACTGCCTGCTGCAGGTGGTGCCTTCGTGGGTGGATTGATCGGTGCCCGTTTTAGTCAACGTATCAGCGGTCCGCACATCCGTACAATTGTTATTCTAATCGGGCTTATCACGACTGCCTATCTGTTTATTCGCTTCTATTGATCCCAGCCGTATTCACTGTATTGTTCACCGCGCTCGACTGCTTCAAGAGCTGCAAGGACTGGTGGCACAATAGTATCTGGCAGATTCTTCATATCGAGCCAGACGAGCTCGCTGTGCTTATCAGGTTCAGCATTCATCGGCTCGCCTTCCCATTTAGTGACTTCAAAATAGATATCTACCCAGTCCATATCGCCACCGCTATGACGGTGCATCGTATGGGCGTAGACGAGATCTTTTGGATCAATCGTAATGCCAGCCTCTTCTTTCGCTTCGCGTATCGCACCAGCAGTATATGACTCGTTTTCTTCCACTTTTCCTGCCGGTGGCCCGTAATAACCGTTCATCCAGGTCGTGTGTTCACGAAGGACAAAAGCAACAGTCGTACCACGTCGTAAGATTACGAAACATGCCAGATAAGGTCTTTGTGTGTCGTAAACTACATCGCTCATCTGTTATCACCATTTCCGTGAAGTGTGCCCCGGTTTTTGCGGCTGAGCAGCTTCTCGATATTATTGCTGGCTACGTCGTCAAGAGAGATACCTAAATATGAACAAATCACACTGACGTACCAGAGGACATCACCGAGTTCTTTCTCCATCTCGGCTTTGGACTCGGCATCAAACTCGCAATTTTTATCTCTGTAAATCTTCTTGAATTTTTCGGCAATTTCCCCCGTTTCGCCGACCAGACCAAGCAGTTTATTGAAGAAGTGCGGGCTGGTGATGGCGTGGCTGGTGCTACCGGAAAGATCCGTCGTTTTTGCCACCTTCTGATACTCTTCAAATGTCATACATCAATTCTAACAGAACGAGAGATGACACCAGGGCCTTCTGGCTCTATACTTAAGCGTAAGCATGTACAAATTCGCGAGTATTCTGAACGACCTCTGGGCAAATGTGCCGCTTGATATCCGACAGTGGCTGACGCGCAACTATCAGACGGGACTGCGCATCTTCGTTGTTTTGGTGGTTGCGATGTTCTTGAACAAGTACAGCGGCCGCATCGTTAAACGTCTGCTGGAGCACGCTGTTCGCCTGGATATGTACAACAGCAAAGTCGACCGCGAACGTCGTCTGAACACACTTTCTGGCCTCTTGAACGCGCTGGTGCACTTTGTGGTCTGGCTCCTGTCGATTATTCTCACCATCAGCCTGCTCGGCATTAACGCCACGCCAATTTTTGCAAGTGCTGGTCTTATCGGTGCCGGCTTTGCCTTCGGTGCCCAAAGTATGATCAAAGACTTTTTAGCCGGCGTTTTTATCCTCTCAGAAAATCAGTACCGGGTCGGCGACTTTGTGGAGCTAATGGGCGTCAGCGGCACTGTGCAATCGATTGGTCTGCGTAGCTCAGTCTTGCGTGACTTAAACGGCAGCGTGCATCATATTCCCAACGGCAGTATCATCGTTGCTACTAACAAAACCGTCGGCTATGGCCAGATTAACGTCGACATCGTCGTGACCGAAGACACCGATATCATCTTGCTGGAACATGTCGTCAATCACGTCGGTCAACGACTTATGAACAAAACCTCTCTGAAAGATTCCATCATCGAAGCACCGCACTTTGCCCGCATCAGCGACCTGACCGGCAGTGGTTTAACCGTGAAAATTACTGGTAAAACCGTTGGTGGCGTTCAGCTAGACGTCAAAAGCGCTCTGTTGATCGAACTCAAAAAGAGCTTCGACGAGCACATGATCAAATTTGCTGTCGCACCCGCCCCCGTTACCAAGAAAAAGAAATAGCTAGTCTGTCTTTGTATACTCAGCTAGTAATGGATGATTTTTAAGCTGTTTGAGCTGATCCTTGCACCACCAACTCCAGACACCAAGTTTGCGGTACTCACTCGTCGCCAGTCTGCCCATCCAGTCTCGTTCACCTTCAGAGCCTTGACCATCGGCCTCCAAAACAGCTATATAGTCAGCCCAGTCCATCCAATGGTGCATTGCGACTTCAGTCGAGTTAGCAACAGGATCACTGGCAGCTCGTGCAAAATACACGGGGCAAAACTCATGTTCGATAATGCCGTTGTACGGAGGCGTCTGGTAGGTGTAATTCGGCAGTACAAGCTGCACATCTTTTATCTTCATGCCAAGTTCGTACTGCAGACGGCGGACCATGGCATGTTCACGAGATTCGCCGGGCATCGGATGCCCACAAGCGGTATTGGTCCAGACTTCTGGCCAGACCTTCTTAATAAAAGCCCGCTGCGTTACTAAAAATTGGTCTTTGTCGTTAAAAACATAGCATGAAAACGCCGCGTGAAGTCGAGTATTGGCATGGTGCGCCGCGTATTTTTCTTCGGTCTCGCCCGTCGGAGTATCTCTTTGATCCACATAATAAATCAGCTCGTGCATAGCATCAGTATACCTTCACTGTTAGAATGATGTGATGATCGATAGTGTATTCATTAAAATGCTAAAGGGCGATCACCCCTGTCAAAAATTGTATGAAGACGACCTCACATTCGTAATATTAGACCAAAATCCACTAACACACGGCCATGCGTTGGTGATTCCAAAACAGCAAATTGACCATCTGGACGACTGTAGTCCTGAATTATATGCCGCCGTATTTGCGACCGTCCAGCGCATGTCGGTATTACTCAGAGATAAGCTAAGTCCTCTTCGGGTAGCTTTGGTTGTGCATGGCTTTGAAGTAGCGCACGCTCATGTACACATTATCCCCCTTTATACGGGTAAGGAACTCCGACTTGCAGCAGTTGAGCGATCACACCCTTCTGAAGCCGAGTTAGATGCGCAAGCCGAGATACTCATCGCCTAGGCAAAGCTTGTTTGAGCCTGTATAATGTTACCTAATATGTATATCCATGTTGCGGCGTCGGGCGAAGGCAAGAGAATTCTTCCCGCTATGAAAGAACTGGGCTTTGAGGGATTCCCGAAGCATCTACTACCAACTGGTGAGCCGGAAGCTCGCAGCTTGCTATCTCGTGCAACCGAAAATGCATTAGACCATACAGCTAATGTAAAGGTTCATGTTAACAGAGAAAATCGTGGAGTCATTGCCAAGCATTTGAGTCATCTAGCAGTTCCAATAGTTGTTGACCAAGATGAAAGGCCGCTTGGACCATTTACATTTGCGAAGTCGATTCCCCAAGGTGGGAGCGCTGCAAGTGTCGCTGGTGATGTGTTTATCGATGGCCTCGATTGGAGTAGTTTTCTTGAGGCTCATACGCAGCACGAGTATCCCGTTTCGTTCCTAGTCGGAAGAGTTAATGCAGGTGCTTCTAATGCTGTTTTTGATGTAGCCGAAGTTGGCCGAGTTGAACGGTTTCGACGACTTACTGACACTGAAGATAATGTCTTCCGCAATATTGGTGTTTACGCGTTTACGCTGACCGAGCCCGTCGTTGAAATACTGCAACGCTACGAAAGATTTACAGCTGGCCATGAAGATCAGATAGTTTTGGATCTTGTTGCTGGTGGTCTTGTTAGGGCGCACGAGCATGTTGGGAAATTCTTTAACATCAATGGTGCTGCGGACTACGAA
This sequence comes from Saccharimonadales bacterium (SeqCode), assembly GCA_038211855.1. Classification (GTDB taxonomy): domain Bacteria; phylum Patescibacteriota; class Saccharimonadia; order Saccharimonadales; family SZUA-47; genus JBBQVE01. Next base: position 18,330 of record JBBQVE010000003.1, on the reverse strand, counting down.
GCAATGCGAACTCACGCCGCCCTGCTTGCACCCCAATTATAAACTCTACTGTAGACCGAGTGATTTGTCGCTGAGTGCGTCCGGATTATAGTCTTTTGACTCGTCGAGTCCGCTCAAGTTCGAATCAACGCCTTTGCTGGCAGTATCAATATCAGTGCTAGAAATAGGAGTGGCGCTCGTGGCTAAGGTCGTAGCTTTTTGGGCTATGGTAGTCTTGGTAGCCGATTTGGCAGTCTTGTTGTCCTTAGATCGCAGGTAGAACAGGACAGCAGCAGAGGCGAGAACGAGCGCCAAGATAACGGCGATAGCAATCACCAATCCTTTGCCGCTCTTTTTTGCTGCTTTGGCTACAACTGGAGCGTCAGCACCGGTTGGCGTCACGACGGCTGGCGCGATGTTCGTTTGTTCAACCGGAGGGCCTGCTTCTCCTGATTCAGCTGGTGCTTCGGCCTGTGTTACAGCAGGTGCTTCGCCTTCGAGAGCTGGTTCTGGGGCAACGTCGGATGATTCGACATGCTCAGTTGCGAGGTCAGGCATTTCTTCAACAGCTGGCGGTGCGACAACCTCGTCGTGCGGTGGTGGCGTTACATCCATAACAGATTGAGGTGGAGCTGGAGCAGCGACCATCGGTGCTTCCGACGCAGGTGCATCATGCATCACGCCATCAGCATTAATAACAGCATCACCATCTTGCGTGCTTTTGTTATCCATTACTGCTTACCTCCTGTCGTCGTCGTTGCCTTCGTTTTGTCTGTAGTTGTCGTTGTGTCGGTCGGTTTTGTGGAATCCTCTGGTTTCAGCTTCACCTTTACAGCCTCGAGCGCTGGTTTGAGGGTCGTGGTGATAAAAGTTCGGATATCGGTAGCATCTTTTTTGACCGTATCACGTTGCGTACGGGCTGCAAGGAGTGCTGCCTGGAACGCTGTAGGATCAGTTATGCAGTCAAGCCCATGTAAATCTGTGATTGTCTGCTGGTATTTGGTCATGTCTGTGTTGAATGTGGCAATCTTTGCTTCAAGCGTCGTTTCCGCTGCTGCTAGAGCTGTCGTGTCAACACCGTTCGCTTTCAAGCGTGCAATCAGACTGGTGAGGTTGTCGGTAATCTTCTTGTAGGTTTCATCGCGCTGTTTGCCGTTTGCAAAGTCTGATTTTTCAGCACCCTCGACGATAGTCTGTGCTGGCTTACACTTCAGTACGATTTTCTTCTTCGTTGCATCATCAAGATGCACCTTCTGCTCTGTCTTAAGCTCTTCAAGACGCTTTTTCATCTGGGTTGGGTCGGTTGATGGCGTACCGATGATTTTTCCGTGCTGGCTTGCATCATCTGAACCTGCACCTTGGGTGCTTGCAACCGTCGTTGTAGGGGGTGTGGTCTCTAGGGAATCGCTTTTTGCTGGCGCAAGTGCCGGACCGGTCGCACTTGTAAGCGGCTTACCTGACGAGCCTGAGGTTGACTCAGCCAAAACTGGCGCAGACGCGAAGACTGGCAAGAGTAAGCTGATGCCCAAAACGTATCGAATTTTCTTCATATGCCTCACTACTTTATTAACGTATATATTTGCATTGTACCATAAGCGAGTTCTATCTGTTACCGATAAGGTAATTTGAGCGGCTCTTGTGGATAAGTCCCTCGGCTTCCAGCTGTTCTAGTACGGAAATGAGTCGGGGGTCGTTTTCTGCCTGTAGCTGGTCTAGTTTTTTTGGACCATCTGACAATTGCTTGAGTACTCTCCCCCTGTGTTGACGAAGTGATCCCTCAAACTTTGATTGCTTTTTGTATGTGTTGCTTTTGGTGTTCGCGTTACCTGTGGTGGACTTGATGTAAGCACCGATATCCATCAGCGCCCAATAGCACGAGCGAGGATTGCAGCTGTCGAGGCTGTGTTGGTGGAGTTCTAAGATTTCTTTATCGGACACCGCTGGCTTGTCTTTGAAAAAATAATGGATAAACACGGTACGGATATTGGTTTCGATAAAAATTTCCGGTCGATCGTAGGTGTAAACAATCACCGCCTTGGCAGTGTTCGGACCGATGCCTTTGCAGGCAATCAAATCGTCGTATGACCACGGTTTTGCGGCGTTTAGCAAGTGTTGCGCGGCATCATGGAGATACTTGGCCCGTCGATTATAGCCAAGGCCACTCCACAGTTTCAGGACATCAGAAAGCGGGGCAACTGCCAGACTTTTTACTGTGGGAAAGACAGCAATAAAGGCAATGAATTTGGGGATGACGCGCGGCACCTGTGTTTGCTGCAACATCACCTCGCTGACAAGAATGCGATAGGGGTCATACGAGCCATCAGGCAACGACTCACGCCAAGGCATGTCACGAAACAGGCGCTTACCGTCGTGGCTGATGAGTTTCTTGAAAGTCGGGAGATCCACTCCTCTAGTCTATTTTCTGACGTGCTTCTTGGCAACCGATGTGAGCACATAGTAACCGAGTAGCAAAAAGAGCAAGTATTGCGAGATTTCAACGTAGACATTGGCAGTATGATTCAAAACTAAATCAAGTGACACGGCGACTTCCATACTCACAAACAAAAGATAACAGAGATAAATGAGCCAGCCCTCGGGACTGCAGGGCAGGTAGCTGCCACGAACTGGATAAAACCAGGCTGAATGGTTGACGATTTTGGATGAGCGAGACTTGGTTGATTTCGTAGACTTTTTGGCCATTGCTGACTCCTAATTAAAGTAATTTGAGCTGTCCGTTGCCGTAACATCCTTAAGTTTCTTTGCAGTACCGCCTTCGGTGCTGATGACATAATCCGCTGTCTCGTGACCATCATTTATCCGATACACAATGGTCGTCGAATTGAGCCAATAAATTGGGAGGCCAAGGCCGGATTGCGAGACGAGGACGGTGTCTTTCTTGGCAGCGACATCGTAGCTCAGCAAGACGCCCTTACCGTCGCGGCTATCAACCCAAAGTGAGTGTTTGCCATCTGGACTATCACGGTAAGTACGGGTTTTTGGGCTGGCTGGCGCAGCTGCTAATTTAGTCGGCGTGCCGCCGCTCTTCAGCTCGTACCAATCTTGCTGGACACTCAGTTGCAAAGTATCGTAATCACTTCTGAAAATGTTCCAGACCTCATTGCTCATCAGTGTAGCCACATTTGTGCCATCCGGATTTACCTTGTAGAATTTTACCGATGAAAGCGGTACGGCATAGCTTGATGGCGCATAGTAGATGGCACCCTTAAAGATGACTGCATCGTTGAAGTAGTTCGCACTGGCAATCTGTTTGGCGCCAGGCTGACCGATCTGGAAACTGTAGAGTTTGCTGCGGGTGGGATTGGCGGCACTGGCCCCTTCGGTGACGGCTACAAACATGATGCGATCGGCGCTCCAATCGACCAACTGAATACGCTCGGATTCATTGAGCGTCACGAGCTCAGCGGTTTTGTTGTTGATGATGAACAGGTTACTAAGCAGATAGCCCTCTTTGTTGTGAGCGCCAAGCCGAGTCGACACGACGGCCGTATAATCACCATTCGGTTGTGGCAGAACGGCCAGGTCGTCACGTTCCCTACCGGTTGCAGCCAACAGAACAGACTCGTTTTTGCCATCAGCGCCAACCTTATAGATGTCGAGTTTGCCGCTGCGCTTACTCACGAAAATCTGGGGGCGCGCCGGCACCATTTGAATGGTTTTTTCACCACTATCAGTCAGTTTGACAGTAATAACTTCGTCACGGTAGCCATCAGCCTTGATAGTGACTTTCAGATCTTTGTCTGCCTTCTGATCGACGGCTAAAATGATTTTGCCGGTATCGTCGGCCTTTGCGTTATAGTCGCCACTGGCGGCCTCGGCGCTGGTGATTGCTTTACCGCTCAAGAAGTCTTTGGTGCTAAAAATCAGGCGTGTGCCCGTCACGGTCATGCCGATTGAACCCAGCGGATTACTGCCCCAGCCCAAAACACGTGTTTGTTCCATTGAAGCAAAGCCGCGCTTGTTAATCATAAGATCTGACTTACCGAGACGTAACTTCGTGAAGGTGACTTTGCCGTTATCATCAGTCGTTGCCGCCTGTCCACCCAAGCTGACCTGCGCATTTTTAAGGGGTTGCTGGGAGTCATTGCTCGTCACTGTCAAACTAGAACTTGCTCGCGCCCCAGCGGCGTTCAAAATACCATAGCGCGTGGCGGGGAGAGCAATGATGAGCATGATGAGCAAAACGAGTCCGACGATTGTGCCCCAGCGCGCCGCTGGATTTCGCCACCAGTTACCAATAATCGATTTGAGCGTTCGCTTCTTTTTGACCGGCTCAGCGGCCTGTTCAGCAGCAGCATCTTCTTTGGCGAGTAGTTCATCCGATTCAGTGGCCACAATATCATCAACGGCGTTCGCAGTTTGATCGTCAGCGAACTCTTTGTCGGGTTCGATTTCCGGAGCCACGACGTCCTCAACTGGTTTTGGTGGTGAGGGGACATTGTTGGTGAGTTGGCTGAGCGGCTTTTTGATTGGTACTGGTGGAGCTGTCGGCGGGAGCTCTTCTTCAGTTACAGGTTCAGCCTCTGAAACTTCGGGTTCAGCTACTTCAACTGGTGCTTCTTCGACCGGGGTTTCTTCTTCAACATGTTCAGTAACGGCGATTTTTTTAGAAGTAGTCGCCGGTTCAACTGGTGCTTCTTCCTCTGGAGCGTCAGCAAATGCCTCTGCTATCGCCGCGTGGCCTTCATCAGGTTCAACCGCCGGTGGACCTGCGGGCTCTGTCACCTCTGGCTCATTGGCATCAACAATCGTCAGTTTTCGGACATTCTTTTTTGGTTCATCTGGTTTTTTTGCTGCTGGTTTGTCCGCCACGGTATTTTAGTTCCCCACTGCTTTGTATGAAAATATCATACCATCAATTAGCTTCTGGGGTGCATCGCACTGATTGCAACACTGAGTCCAAAGAACCCAAGACCGAGTATAACTGCCGTAATAAGATACGCGATGTGGCCCGTCAAGAGCGCGAGTCCAAGATACACACCAGCCAGCCCGATCGCAATCGGCTGCTTGAACCGCTTGGCAAGCTTACCTCGCTTCGGTTTGTGGTGGCCAAACAAGGATGCCCCCACCAAAGCCCCTGGCCCACTTTCTTGAATCGCGATAACTAAGAAGTACAACGAAGCGGCAAAAATCAAGGCACCCAGCGGCCAAAAGACTGCCGTAAAGAGCCAACGTGACTTAATGCCAAAAACTGTCAGTCCAAGCAATTGCAACAACGCCAAAGACATAAGAACGATGTGCCCAATTAAAGCATGCTTCCGCCCCATATAAATGTCATAGATGGCGATGTAGCGCTGCAAAAAGAGCGAACCAAGCGCTATGATCAGTAGCGCCAGCGCACTGGCAATCAGAAACTGGTCATATCCATACATACTCTTAGGCGATTTTCTCCCACGCAAAGTCAGGATTACCAAAGTGGCCGTAGGCACTTGTCGCTTGGTAGATTGGACGGCGCAAATCAAGCTTCGTAACGATGCCGCGAACCGATGTATCGATGAGATTATCGGCAAAAGCTTCGATTTCTTCGTCTGACTTGGTGCCCGTTCCAAAAGTGTCGATGGTTTTCATGAGTGGTTGCGGCTGACCAATGACGTAAGCGAGACCGACTTCGCACTTGTCTGCTAAGCCTGCTGCCACAATGTTCTTGGCAATGTAGCGAGCGGCGTAAGCACCGCTACGGTCGACCTTGCTGGGATCTTTGCCACTAAAGGCGCCGCCGCCGACGCGGGCATAACCACCGTAGGTATCAACGACAATCTTGCGGCCGGTTAGTCCAGCGTCACTTGCAGGACCAGGAATATGCCACAGGCCCGTTCCATTCACAATCAATTTATCGACGGTGATGTCGTAGCCAAAGTCTTTAAGAACGGGGGTGACAACGTGTTCAAATATTGCAGATTTGACGGTAGCTTCGTCAGTGTCTTCATCGTGAGCGGTCGCAATCACAACCGTCTGGATAGCCTTTGGTTTGCCATCTTCGTAGATGGCCGTGACCTGGCTTTTGCCATCTGGTCGGATAAATCCCAGCTCTTTTGTTATGCGGACTTGATCGAGCTTACGAGTCAGCGCGTGGGCTATAGCAATCGGCAACGGCATGAGCTCTTTGGTCTCATTCACGGCAAAGCCGAACATCATGCCTTGGTCGCCAGCACCACCATCATCTACGACGCCCTGAGCAATTTCTGGCGACTGCTGGTGGACGTAGACTTCAACTGGTGATTCGGTGCTAAAGCCCCAGTCCGGGTTGGTGTAGCCGAGTTCTTCGACGACAGTTTTCACGATCTTTTCAAAATCGACTTTTGCGGTTGTGTTGGTCTCACCAAACAGAGCAATTCGGTTGGCTCCGGCGACAGTCTCGACACCGACGCGGCCGTGCGGATCCTGGCGCATGATTTCATCAAGCACCGCATCACTGATGCGATCGGCAATTTTGTCCGGATGGCCGGCACAAACTGATTCACTAGTAAAAAGCGTAATTTTTGACATTAAAAAATCCTTTCTATCTGCCCCACATGAGACCAAGAAAGGACACCGTAAGTGTTATCTTTCCCCGTCAGAAGGGCTAGAGGTAGCACCACGCGATGCTCGCAGGTTGCTGGCGGTTCATAGGGCTAGTTCCCTCCCCGCACTCTTGATAGGTTTAGTTGTTAAAGCTTTTTTATTATACCAGACTAAAGTGCTACAATAATCGAGTAAAAGCATAAAAATAAAAATGAACTTATTTAGTATAAATATCGCTGCCGTGATGGCTTTTGTGTCTGCCTGCTTGATCATGCTTATTTTTATGCAGAAAAGAAGTGTCCACGACGGTCGAAAACTACTCTATTGCCTGGTTGGAGCTGTAGTTAGTTCGATTGGGCTGCAACTGCTTGTGAGCATTGCAGATAAGGCTGATAAAATCCCCTCGCAACTTTGGCTGATGCTGCTGCCGCTCACCGCCAGTCTCGCCGCAGCCGCTTACATCTTACTGAAGACACCGCTGAAGACTGTCCGCAAAAAAATCTACATTCCGATTGTGAGTGTGGCCTTTATTTCATCGCTCCTCCTCGGCCTTGTTGCCCTTAACGATTACTACCATTACTACCCCGCAATAAGTAGTGTGTTTGGCGTCGCCGATCGAAAGCAATCGCTTCTGAATCAAGATTCAACGACCCTACAGTTTGCGAATCAAACGGGGTCAGTACGGCAACAGACGATTGAAGGATCGCTGTACAACGCGACAGACGCCACGACTTCAGGCACAATTACACCTGTTTCTATCCCCGGAGCACTGTCTCATTTTTCTTCGCGCTCCGGCTTCGTCTACACACCTGCTATCGCCTTGGCGCCAGCTAAAATTAATCTGCCTGTCATCGTACTGACTGAAGGAGTACCTGGCAGCTCAACGGACTGGATTTACGGTGGCGACCTTAAAAACACCATGGACAGCTATGCAGCCCATCACAAAGGTATTGTTCCTTATGTTTTCGTCATCGATGAACTCGGCAGTGGCTACAACGACACCGAATGCGTCGATAGCTCCCGTGGCAACGTCGAAACCTACCTAACGAAAGATGTGCCAAATTATATCAAGGCTAACTATGAAGTCACCTCTGCCGCCACTGGGTGGGGCATCGGCGGATTAAGTTTGGGCGGGCTCTGCGGAATTATGCTTACCTTGCGTCACCCCGACATCTACACCACTTTCATGGATCTTGGCGGCGAAATCGCTCCAGAAGTCGGTTCGCCACAGCAAACCGCCAAGCTACTGTTTAAAGGCTCACTTGAAGAACTGCAGAATCACGAGCCACTCACCCTTCTCGCCAAACGCAACTACCCAAGCATCGGTGGCTACTTTGCCATCGGCAAAAAAGACAAAAAGAATCTGGTAGATGATATGCGCTTGCTGTTCGAGGCCTCGCAAAAGGCCAAAATCGAGAGTGTCTATGAGGCGATTGGTGGCGAGCATAGCTTTAACGTCTGGGCACAAGGCTTCAAAGATGCCCTGCCATGGATGTCAAACCGACTCGGTGCCACACAGTGCGTTACAAAATGTAACTAGACGCGTTACTTCTTGGCTTTTTTGGACTTTTTGGACTTCTTCTTTGACTTATTGGCGACTTTACCGAGGGCGCCTTCGGTTTCGGCACCAATTGCTACGGCTGGTTTGGCTTCTTTTGTTTTATTTTCGTCAGAGACACGGAAGGAGGCAATAAAAAGGGCTGCAGCTGCAACGAGGATCACGCCTACAAGCACGATGCTTAGCATGGTTCCACTGACGTGCTTACTACCGGTGGCATCTTTCGGGCCGCTTTTTACGGCAAGTTCATTTGTCTTAAGAGAGTTCACATCACCGCTATTTGGCTGCAAATCTTTTGAGGAGTCAGGCGACGGAAGACTACCCTGATTTTGTTGTTGGACCGTTGTGGAATCATTGTTCTGAGGTACGCCTGAAGGTTGCAGGCCGCCGTTTGTGGTAGGTGTTGTTGCCATATGCACTTACAATATCATGTCTAACGGATACAGGATAGTCCTATCGCCAGACAACCTTCGTCTCCTGAACACCACTGCTCACCTGTAAAACATCCGTGGATTTCTTGGTTGCAACATCGTAATTTACAACTTTATTCACTGCTTTGGAATCTCCATACGACCCAATAGCTGCCACAATTCTTTCTGCAGACACGTAATCAAGAGTGACGATAGTTTTTGGCGCAGTGTACAGCGTCAAAGATGTGCCATCAGAGGTGATCGATATCACTGAGGTATCTTTGGTGTAATACAGGTTATCCGTGTCGCTCTGGAAGCCAAACAATAGAGGAGTTGAGTCGCTCAGCTGCGTATAAATCACCTTACTCGCTTTTGAAGCCACATCGTATTCCTCAAGCGTATATGGCGCACAGCCGCCAAGACCACTACATTTATCACTGGCTTTCAAAATCGCCAGTTTCGTATTTGTGCTGTTCGGCAGAATTCCTGATGCGGCAAGAGTTTTGTCATCATAAAGCACCGTTGTGGCGACGGTGGCAATGTCGTAGACATACAGCGTCGGCGTCGGTCCTCCATCGCAGTCATAACAGCCAGTTCGGAAGTAGACCTTCTCTGTCGTCGCATCGAATTTTGTTATAAATACGCCGGCGGATTCGCTCATGAACAAATCTTTTGTCGCCTTCGTCACAGGATCAATCATTTTGATGGTGTTTTTTCGGCTTACCGTAGTGGCATTGATATTCTTCGACTGGAGTAACCCGAACACCACGCTTTTGCCATCTGTCGAAAATTTAGCACTCGTAATCTGGTCAGCAGACCCGTCCTTTGAGGCGGCAGCTGAACCCGTAAACAGTTGCGTAAATGTTTTGCCGGAATCTTGGCTGAGCCACAGCGATTCGGTTGCAACCGTCGTTGTTGAGGGAGTACGTGCCAAAACCTGGTTTTTGTATACGTCTGTGACCGAGCCGCCTTCGGCTCCTTTGGCGGTGATCGCGGCCGACCCATCGAGTGGATTCACCATGATTGGCGTACCTTCTTTATTGTAATCCCGCGAAAGTACAGCGTACGGAGACTGCGTCGCAGTTTTAGCGGGCATGTTCGTATTCTTGATTACTGTCGTCTGAGTGGTCTTCGGTGTATCGGTCGCCTTCTTGCTGTCCTTCTTTGCGAACCACCAGCCACCAGCCCCAGCGGCTGCAGCAATCATGACGATCAGTGCCAAAATCCAACCTGTCTTACGCTTTCTAACGGGGGCGGGAGGCATCACTTGCGGCGTTACTTCTGGCTGCGGGGCACTGTTTTGTTCTACAAGAGGTGTTTGTTCTGGCGATTCTGCTTGTGGTTCTTCCATAGTTTCAGTATAAACCTAGCTTGCTAAGTTTGTAGTACTAACTTTCGCGGCGCGAAGCGCTTCTGTTGATCATATTTGTAGGTGTTTTGATCTCGTTTCTTCGTCAGTTGGCGGAGCAAAATCAAAAGGAGCACCACCAGAATCAACCACGCCAGAAAATCCTGCACAACTTCGCTGAGGTCATTTGTGGCTGCGACTAGCACTTTTTTTGTCCCCTGGCCGATCGTTTGGTCTTGGTCTGCGTTCGACTGCGTAGCTTTACTCGCTGAACCAAGAATCATATCGGCACTATTGGGCATCAGTACGGCCGTATCAGTCGTAACAGCCAGTGGCTCAACGCTTGCTGCATCTGATTCATCATGAGTCAGCACATTGCCAGAGTCGCTCGTTGCACCGAGCACCGCTTCGGTTGGCGTATCAGTAGCTGGTGGCACTACTGGACTTGTTCCGCCCGAATTATTACCCGCACCTCCCGCACCCGTACCTGTCCCGGTCGTTTCAATTATAGTTGTAGGGACGACCAAGGCATCAATATGCAAAATTACTGGAACGCTGGCGTCGTTGCCGTTGACTAGTTGAGCACTCAGCGTGAAGGCGTCGGTTGGCACACCATGCAATGTAAAGGTTCCACTTTGACCATCGGCTATGGCGATTACTGCACCGTCGGCGTCTTTGATGATAATACTGCCCGAAACCGATGGCCAAGTGATCACCGCATCGCTGCCACTCCGAGTCGTCACGAAAGATGGCGCTGGCAAAACGAGTGGCGCTGCGTCAGTCACTTGCGAATCATCATCTGTTACCGTAACATCCTGACAGCCTGTTGAACTGACATTCATTGCATCTGTCGCCGTCACGCAGACTGTTGTCGTACCGGTCGTATCAAAGGTTGGTTCGACGTATGGAGTGTCACTTGAATAATCAGTTGTGCCATCGCCATTCACATCCCACGCATAATGTTTTATGACGCTCTTTGGCGAGTTACTCTTGCCAGCAGACAGCACAACTTTACTACCTTTTTTGACAACTGGTTTGGCTGGTTTAGTGGTAGCCGTGGTTGTCTTTTTGCCTATCGGATTCGTCGTTGAAATATCGATTGTCGGTGCAAATACATGCCCCATTATCACGTCATACACCAGTGTCCTGCTCAGTCGGTCAGTGACTTCGGTTGCATGTCCGCCGCTCTGTTTGGCCATCGCAGCATAAAATGCGTTGGCGGCTGGCACATTCTGAACTTTTGTTTCGTCAGCCCGGAAGGTCCTACTAGTGAAGACCGGTAGAATCTCAACTTTTTTGGCACGGGCTTTGTCGGTAATCTGCTTCATGGTTAGGTTGGTGCCGGATTCAATATCTTTACCCCACGAATTACTGAAAACAACGATCACCTTGCGCGCGTCACTACGCCAACTCTGATCAAGAGCTGCATTGATGGCACTGAACGGACTGTCTTGCAGGTCAACGCCACCATAGTAATTGCCCAAGAAGTGCGCCTGTGCCCAACCACTCTCAAAGTAACTGTTTGCGCCAAAGACATCTTCGGTTAACGAAACAGGGTTTGTCGGATGAGAAATGATGCTGTCCCCCACCTGGTACTCAGTAAATGTCTCTACTCCGGCATGAATCGAAGAATAATAATCAGACGTCGTGCCATCGGGCGCAATGTGATTCGCAAGGTAGCCGAAATTGTTAGAAAGATAATCGGAATCCGGCGACAGTGAGAGATTTTCGTCACCCGTTTGGTCCATCACAAACATGGCATCGAGTTTGGAAGGCTTCTCGATGCCAGGCCAATAAGCCAGTGGCGAGTTCGCTGATTTATCGGGTAAGCCTGCCAGCAAACTCAGGCGTTGTTTCATGGCAATATAGGTTTCGTTACTGGCCTTTTCTATCCATCCGCCGCTGTCACTGTAGACGTGCTGATGAGCCTTTGGATCGGTCGCACTGAGGCCTGCAAAACCGCCACACACGACGTCATTAAAATCACACCAACTGGATGTCTGTGCAGTCAAAATATCTGGTACGTACGGCTGCCGAGGACCAAGCGCACCGACCTCATTGAGACTGGCTGTGCCGCGCACCCACGGATAAATGCTGTGCTGCTGAAAGATGTTTAATCGGTTGGTATCCAGCTGAAAGCCATTGAACTTTGGGTCGCCAAATAAGTCGACATGACCGAGCCGGCTGAGCAGAGTGTCCTGACCACGGGTGTGCATCAGCGCCATGGCATCACCAACGACCTGCGCACCCTGCGAATAACCTCCAAGCACGGTGTACTGACTCGGACAGCGCGTCATTTCGTCCGCCAAATAACCGGCCAGTTCCTGAGCGCCATTCTGCACACTTTGTCGATAATCCCCGTATGTCGATTCGCCGACAATGCTGTTATAGCCGAATCTAGCGTCGACGGCATTGCGAGAAAGAAAGGCCGTGTCGGCAGTGCCAAAAGCCGGCACCGCCAAATAGCCATAGTCGTTATATTTGCCCGCGAAATCGTGCAAACTCACAAACTGCATGCTGAGCGTTGGGTATTCAGCTAGTACCCTGTTTCCGATGCCCGTGAAGTAGGTTGCTGATTCTTTTTCCAAACCCGTAAAATCATTGCCTCGGTCGTAAATAATCTTTCCACCCTCTACGTGCCAACCAATAATGTTGTAGATTGGATCCCTGCTAGCAGGAGAGTTTTGACTAGATCCACGAGCAAAAACTAGATTAACATCCTTGCAGCCTATAGCACTAGCTTTTCTAGGAGATAAAGGACAAAAAATAAAAAGGGTGGACAAAATGCCCACCCCAATAATTGAGAATATACGTTTCATTCGTTTTTCCTTATAGATACAGTTACTCTACTAGGAGTAATCACTGTTTCAACCAATAAGTTATCCTTTGAAGCCGCGTCTGCTGTGCAGTAAATCTTTTCACCTTGCCCGGTACAGTCATGAACTTTGACATTACTAAAATCGTGATTTTTCTCAAACCTGATGACTTTATCTAGTTCTGCTTTTGAAGCAGCAATACTATCTAGACCAGTTGTCTTGTTTAGCTCGGCTGATGGACAAGCAGGCCCCTCTAGTCCACAATTTTTTGTTTCTGTTAAAACATAGCCTTTACTTAAAGTAGCATTAAGCTCAATAGCCAGTTTGTGATACGGCTTAAAGTCATTCCAGGATTTGATGTAGCTGAAGCCAACAATTAGAAGATAGATTGTCACCAAAAAACCAACTAAAATAAGTATAATCTTTGAACGCTTAGGTAAATTTTTTGACGACATAGAGACTGCCACCCTTAAATTAAGCTGAATTTTATACTATTTCTGCCGATGATGCAAGTATTTACTGAATATCTTATGTGTAATTTACTTGCAAGATTACGTTAACGAGTTCATTATAGTGAAATGATTTCAAGAAATACTTCCAATGGTGGGGAGCGTTTGAGCGTTGGTTTTATGAGCGATTTTGACGGTACAGCCGTGCAGCTCGCCGAAAAACAGATAAGTCTACAAAACATGCGCAAAAAAGGACTGCCACCAGTTCCAGGGTTTAAGGAATTTGTTGACGGCGTCAAAAACACTGGCGTTCCCTTTGAAGGTTTCGCCAGCAAACGTGCACCGTGGCGAACTCACGTTACTGCGCAGGGCGTTGCTTGGATTGGCCTGAACAGACACACGCCACAAATTCTCGCCGGCAAAGCGACTCGCTGGTGGTCATCCGAAGGACTCAAAGCTGACGCAATTATTGATACTGCTGTCATGCACAAGAAATTTGGTTTTATCGATGACAAACCGCAGAATATCGGAAAAGAGCTTTTTACACGACTAGCAGACAGTGCGGAAGTAAACATTCTGCTTGGCGCGGTCAGGCACCAGAACACTGAAAGATATATGGACGAATTAGCGCGCGACCTTAAAGGCTACGACTCGAGCGTCTTAAGTGATGGCCGTAGCTGGGTAACCGCCCATGTTGGCAATTCTGCCCTCAACGTCGTGGCGCTAGAGCCGTATTCATTTGGCAACGGAGTATGGTTCGGCGAGACACTTCTCGGAGAAGCAGCTTAGTTTTTTGGCCGGGTTAACCGACAGGTATATGTTCTGTGAGATTTCGTGCAGAAGGTAGGTAATGGTGGTAAGGTCGCATATTTTGTGACATAATATACAATTATGGAAGTTTTGGTTGCAGACGTACATCGTTCCCCTGTTAAGTCTTTGCATTTTGAAGAAAATGTCACTGAACTGAAGATTGGCCCTGATGGGCTGTTCGGCGACCGTGAATATATGCTAGTAGAAGCTTCCGAGCACAAGAATGTCCTCTATAAACCCTCAGTAATTACCGCACAACCTGGCCAGTTTCTAAGTCAGCGCGAAGATCCTGTGATGACTGGTCTCGTACCAACCCTTTACGAACACGGACTCGATTTGCGTTGGCGCACCAACAATGAAGGTTTATTCCTACCCCGCATCGAAGAAACTCCCGATAATCTTATACCGGTGAGCGTATGGGGCTGGAAGGGCGAGGCAGTTGATCAGGGAGACTACGCAGGCCAACTCTTAAGTAAAGTGATTCAACGGGCCGTGCGCCTCGTTACAGTCAGCCGCCAAAAACCGCGCTTTGTGGAATCGACCCCCGAATTCGGTCGTATTGGTTTTGCCGATGGCTACCCTTTGCTTGTGTTTGGCGAACAGTCTATTACCAAAGTAAATGAACAACTGATGAAAAATGGTAAAGATCCGGTGCCTGCCGACCGCTTTCGGGGCACAATTATTTTGGGCGGCATTGAAGCATGGGAAGAAGATTTCATTGAAAAACTCATCGTGACTGACGAAGACGACACGCCCGTCGCTGAGTTAGAAAGATTGAAAGCCTGCAGCCGTTGCCCAATCCCTGAGACAAATCAGGAAACCGGCGAACGCGTCCATGGCGTTTTGCGAGCGCTTGGTAACTTAGGGCGCGGTGGCAACCACCAGCAAGAACGCTACCGCGAAAGCGGCTCGCCAGTGTTCTTTGGTCAGAACTTCATTATTCGTTTATTGCGTGAACACCCCGAGGGCCAATCTGTTTCAATCCACAAAGGCATGAAGCTACAAGCAGTTATGTCGGCCGAGACGAACTGGATTCCAAACGCAACATAATCTATGCATGTTCTAAGTCTTTATTAGCAAACAAGTTGTAGGTTTTGGCAAAATGTTTTATGAGTTTATTGACATCTATGATAAGATGAGGGTGATTTTGGCAATGTACTCCCGTTTTAGGCAATGTGCTCTCATACGCGGTCTCGTTCCAGAATAATCAAATATATGTGCTCCCCTCGGGGATGCACGGGGTGTGTAAGGACATCCTTCAAGAGATAAACGCGATATGAACGCAAAACTCTACATTAGTAACCTAAGTTACACAACAACCGAAGACAGCCTTAAGGCTGCTTTGAGCGAATTTGGTGAAGTCACCAGCGTCCGCATTATCACTGACCGCGAAACTGGCCGCTCACGCGGTTTCGGCTTTGCAGAATTTGCTAACGCTGACGATGCTAAGAAGGCCCTTGATGGCCTAAATGGCAAAGACGTTGACGGCCGCGAAGTTCGTGTTGCAGAAGCACAAGAACGCACTGATCGCCCACGTGGCGGCGGTGGTGGTGGTGGCGACAACGGTGGTTCATTCCGCCGCAGCTACTAAAGTCTTACGACTTTACCAAAACACCCCGAGCAATCGGGGTGTTTTTATTTGTCTTACAATCCGCCGTAGCCGTTGAAGTGTGTGTTTGGCTTATTGTAGTTAGCGATCTTCGTTGGCACATCGCCCGGCTTAATACCGTCTCGTCCCATAATATAAAGTTCGCTGCCATCTTTACTCACAAGGATGTAGTCGTCGGTGTACCAGCCATACGGATCGTATTCACTCAAGTCGGCGATTTGTTTGCTGTTCTTGCCTGCGTCATCGCCAATAAACAAGACGTTTTTGCCGTCGCGCGGCTCGCTCCACAGTGTACTGTTGCCGTTTGGGGAATCGAGATAGGTTGGAAATGTGCCATGGAACGCATAGAGGTCAATGTTGCTCGCCTGAGTAACTTTGCTGCCGTCGTATTGCCAGAAACTCGTCTGCACCCCGTCGAGGACAACGTAATAGTAAATGTTGACTGGCGACGAAAAAGCACTGTCAATAGATGCGTTATAGCCGGCTTGCCACTCGTGCAGTGTCGTTTCGCCGCTGCCATCAGCCCTGACGCTGGCCACGACCATTTTTTTATCTGCCATATGCGTTCCATAATAATAGGATGCATACCAGGTTTTAGTATACAAAACGCTGTTTTTTAAGATGTAGGGCGTCAGAATCGCTTCACCCGCGTAGTCGTTATACCCGGTGCCTTCGCCGTGCGTTTCATCGAGTGTCGTCACCTGTTTGCTTGCAGCGTTGTAACTCTTGAGCGCTTGACGTTTGTTCTGCCACTGCTCAAGACCGTTCTTATCGGCTATATACACGAAATTTGATGCGCTCCAGCCAACGACAGAAAAATTCTCATCGCCTTCATCCAGCATGCTGACTTTGCCGGTGGAGGTTTCGATCAGATAGAGTTTGGCAAGCGTACTGTCACGACGGCTTTTAAAGGCCAGGTATTTCCAATCTTTTGAGGCAAGCAGCACTGTATTTGCATCGTCTTCCCTACCGGTTCCAGCCAAAACAGTTTGACGGTCGGTGCCATCGAGATTTGTTTTGACGACATCGATCGTGCCACTCGCCTTACTTAAAAAGTAGATTCGCCCAGCTGGTGTCGCTTTATAAACATTCGTACTATCGTCTTGCACCGCCCGGATCGTGACATCGGCAGTCACTACGCCGCCGCCAGAAATCGTACCTTTTACTTCTGATCTATCGCTCGGCAAGACCAGTTGCGCAGTGCCATCATTGCCTGTTTTGCCTTGCGAACCCTGCTCTGTATTCACTGTCACACCAGCTAAAACATGGCCGCTAAAGCGGTTCTTGACAGTCACTTTCGTCGGACGACCAGTTGAGGAAATGTTAAAAATGATCTGTTTATTCTTAAAAAGTGAGACGAAAATCTTCTGCTCAAATGGTTTATAAAACAGCTTGTTGATCGTGACGCTTGTTTCGCCTGGAATGATGCCATCAATACTCACCACGCCATTCTGATCACTCGTAAAGAGTTGATCATCAAGCTCAATGGTCGCATCGCTAATGCGGGCCTGATTTGAGGCATCCTGGATGATGAATGACAGTTTCTTTTTGATGAAAATGCCTGGCAACAGGTAGCGCGAGGGTGGCAGTGCCGTGATGACTATGAGAATGAACAGTATGACCGCGGGAATCCATCTTCTCTTGCTGGCTGCGATCCAGCCAAAAAAGTTTTTGGAAGCTTTTTTTGCAACCGGCGGTGGCACGTCAAAAATATCAGCAGGCGTTACTTCCTGCTGCACAAAGACTTCATCTTTACTATGCTGTTTTGGACGGGCTTTTGCCACTTAAATTACCCTCTTAGGTGCTACTACTTAAGATACTACAAACGGGACATAATTAGTGTGGCCATCGCCTTGGCACCATCAAGCGTTTTATCTGATGGCCTCAGGCCACCGCTGCTCAGAATATACCAGTTGTTGTGCACAAAGATGTTCAGCTGACCGTACGTTGGATCCCAATAAGCCGAATCACCAAAGCCGGCGACAACTTGGCCCGTCGCTGGTTTGCCGGTTGTTGCTTGCGTATGATTGCTGTCGGCACCGGTCGCTGTTTTGGCTGAGCGCGCCAACAAGGTGAGTGATTTTAACGGTGTCGCGATTGAATAAGAGCAAGTCGATACGTTTCTATCGTCTGAAGTTGAATTGCCTTGAGATGTATCACCCTTGATTGCGGTAGTGCCAAGTAGTGTATTGGCATCTGTTTGAGTGAGTGCTGTACAGGCATCGACGACCTTATAAGTGCCACTGCTCGTCGAGCTGGGTGCGCCTGATGTATTCGTTGAGCCTGTCACAATCGTGGAACCCTTCCTTGTCAACAAATACCCAGCAGCACCACCAATCACCAGCACTGCGACGATAATATACGGTAGAAACCTTTTCATAAAACTCCTTATGTCACCCTATTTTACACCTAAACCCGGGTATACTACAGATGCATGATTGACTTTACAGCTGCGCAAGCTCATTTCAAAAAAACTGATCCACTTTTAGCGGCGGCCCTGCAGCGATTCCTGTCGAAAAAACCTGTGCCGCGTGTAATCAAAAAAGCAGCCGTCCATGAATATGCTTTCCATTTATATTCTTCGATTATTTCCCAACAGATTTCTACCAAGGCGGCTAATAAAATCCGCGACCGCTTCCTTGCGTTGGTCGGCGATCCGTATGATCCAACCAATATCCTTCAGCATGATATTGAGGCACTGCGATCAGTCGGCTTGTCCGGTCAAAAGGCCAGTTATATCCGTAGTATTGCCGAGCTTACTAGCAATGGAACCGTTACATTAGATCATCTCGACGAGCTCACAAATGACGAAATTATTGCGGAACTCATCCT
>JBBQVE010000002.1:0-103986 GCA_038211855.1 Saccharimonadales bacterium (SeqCode) | reverse complement strand
CTGCCTGAGCTGTCGAAAACGGAACTGCTGGTACTGAGTGAAACATGGAGCCCGCACCGCACCGCCGCATCGCTCGCTTTGTGGGATAGCCTCGACAACGCACCCGCTGTTTAAAAAACATTTTCACTATGCATTTGTAATTTTGTATACTAGTTTGTATGAAAAGAATTCTTAGCTTGCTCTCAGCGTCCGTTCTGCTTTTGCAGTTCCTTGTTTCAATGGCACCTGCTACCGCAGCCACGTCTGCGCACTATACAAAATCTATCTGCCCAGCGGTGAGTGTTGGCCGGGTACACTGCTTTGCCCACGTCACAACCGATAAAGATGGACATCCATTGGTGACAAAAAGCTATAGTACCGGTTTAACGCCAGCTGACCTGCGTAATGCCTACAAGTTACCGGCTACAAATGGCGCATTCGCCTGGAACGGTCAGACTATTGCCATTGTTGATGCCTATAACAATCCAAATACTGCTAGCGACCTTGTTGCTTACCGCACTCAGTTCGGCCTGCCACTTTGCACAGGCGGCACGGTCGATTGCTTACTCACCAAGGTGAATGGCTCTGGCGGCACAACACTTCCCAGTTCTAGTGCAAGCTGGGGGCAAGAAATCAGCCTTGATGTGCAGATGGTCGCCGCAGTCTGCCCACAGTGCAAGATCCTTCTCGTCGAAGCCAATTCACCAACCATGGCCGGTCTGGCAGCGGCAGTAGACACGGCAGTAAACCTCGGCGCAACCGCGGTTAGCAACAGCTATGGAGGCAGCGAATTCTCGAACGAAACGAGCCAAGAAAGCCATTATAATCATCCCGGTGTAGCTATTGTGGCGGCAGCTGGTGATTCCGGCTACGGTGTTGAATACCCAGCAGCTTCGCAATATGTCACCGCCGTCGGAGGTACTACCCTTACCAAGAGTACGAACGCCCGCGGCTGGACCGAAACTGCTTGGAGCGGTAGCGGCAGTGGCTGTTCCCGCTACATTGCGAAGCCGACGTGGCAAACTGCTGTCGGTATCTGCGGCAAGCGCATGGTAGCCGACGTGGCAGCAGTTGCCGATCCAAAGACAGGCGTCGCCGTCTATGATAGTTATGGCAGCGGCACACGCGGCAACTGGTTTGTCTTTGGTGGCACCAGCGCGGCGACTCCCATCATCGCTGCAACGTATGGCCTCGCTAAAGTCAGCAATCATACTGGCTTCACTTATGGTGAACTCCCCTATGCTCACGCTGGTAATTTGTTCGACGTCACCACAGGTAAAAATGGCTACTGCTCAACCAGCCTCAAAGCCCTCTGTACGGCTGGGTCTGGCTATGATGGTCCGACGGGCCTCGGCACGCCGAATGGCCTGGGAGCCTTCTAAAGAATGATTTTTGAGGGCAGCTCGCCGGACTGCTCCATAATGAAGGCGTAGCGAGATTCTGCGGCGGCTCGGGCCTCGGGCAGAACAATTTTGCGCGTTAAATCTTTGATAGCTTTGGCTTTGGTATCGGCCATCAGCTCTTGATACGGCTTCGTCGCGTTTTCCTGCCACCAGAAATACATGAAGGGCCCAATCAAGTGCGACAGACCATCGGCCGATGACACAATCTGTACTTCGATTGGCGCCTGCTTCAAATCGAGTTCCATCTTTTTGTCGAGCATCTCACAATAGCTCACCGCTTTTTCGACGAAGTCGGCTGGAAAGCCAAGTTCAGTCAATTTCTGACGACCGGCAGTTAAGGTCGTTTCGTACTGATGCTCAAAATCAAGAATCTTGCCATAGTCATGCAACCACACCATCACCTCAACTAAGCTGCGGTCAGCGGTTGGGTAATGGTGCAGTAGTTCGCCGGCAGCCTTCTCGACTATATTCAAGTGCCACTGCACAAACCAAGCGTGATGTATAAATTCCGGGTCGTTGGCGACCGCACACACATGATGCTTGAAGGATATAAGTTTATCGAGCACCGCGCCCCCTCGCTAGATCTTTTTTACGCCTAATTCCTTGAGTTGTGCATCTTCAATCGACGTTGGTGAGTTCATCATCAGATCCATGCCGGAGCCGTTTTTTGGAAAGGCGACGACTTCACGGATGTTGTCTTCACCTACAAGTTCCATGAGCATACGATCAACGCCAAAGGCGCAACCGGCATGCGGTGGCGCACCAAACTTAAAGGCATTCAACATACCTCCAAATTTTTCTTCTACATAGGCTTTATCGAATCCAAGAATATTGAAGACTTCATACAGAACATCTGGATTGTGGTTGCGGACACCACCAGAACAAATTTCATAGCCGTTCATCACCATGTCATATTGGTCTGCGTAAATAGATAATTTATCTTCAACATTAAGCGCGTCAAGACCACCTTTTGGCATGGAGAATGGGTTATGTCCAAAATCAATCTTTTTGTTCTTTTCATCCCACTCATAAAACGGAAAATCAACAATCCAACAGAGAGCAATCACGTTTGGATCTCTTAATTCGAAGTGATTGGCAAATTGAATGCGCAGTGCACCAAGCACCTTGTTAACAACCGCACGTTTGTCTGATCCGAAAACAATCAGATCGCCGTCTTTGGCTTCCATTTTTGCGGTGATATCTTTGAGCTCATCTTCTTTAAAAAACTTTGCTATAGAAGAAGTAGCGACACCGTTTTCGACCGTCATATATGGCATGCCGCCAGCACCTTCTCGTTTTGCCTTTTCGGTAAAGTTATCGATTTGTGAACGGCTTAGTGAATCCCCGTTTTCAACGCGTATAGCTTTGACGACACCACCCTCTTTGATGGCATTGGTAAACACACCAAAGCCGCAGTCTTTGAGACTAGCTGAAAGGTCAACTAATTTCATACCGTAACGAAGGTCAGGCTTGTCAGAGCCATAGGTGTCCATAGCTTCTTCAAAAGGAATGCGAGGCGTTTTTTCAAATAATAGTTTTTTGTGAGCGAAATCCGTAACCAAATTCTCAATCAGTGGCTCCATTAAGGTGCGGACTTCTTCACCATCCTCAACAAATGACATTTCTATATCAAGTTGATAAAATTCGCCGTACAGACGATCTGCACGAGGATCTTCATCACGAAAAACAGGTGCGATTTGATAGTAACGAGGCACACCACCAACCATGAGGAGCTGCTTAAATTGCTGCGGTGCCTGCGGCAAAGCGTAAAACTTACCTGGGTGCATACGCGAAGGAATCAAAAAGTCACGTGCGCCTTCCGGACTCGAGTTGGCAAGAATTGGTGTCGTTACCTCAATAAAATCACGTTCGTCCATGTAAGCATGCATACGTCGATACATTTCGGCGCGATGTCGTAACATCTGCTGCATTTTTGGACGACGCAAATCGAGGTAGCGATATTTAAGACGACTTTCTTCGTTGATGGTCTGTTGGGAGTTGACCTGGATGGGCGGCGTTTCACTCTTGTTCAGGATGATCAGTTCTTTGACGAATAGTTCTATACCACCCGTTTCAATATTTTTATTCTTAAGATCGTCGGCCCGTTCTTTGACTTCACCGGTCGCTGCAATCACGAATTCATCACGCAAACCTTCGGCAAGTTTGAACGTCTCACCCGATTCCGGTTGTATCGTGAGCTGCAATATACCGGTGTGGTCGCGGATGTCGATGAAGATAAGACCACCGTGGTCGCGACGGGAGTTGACCCAGCCTTTGACGGTAATAGTTTTACCGATGCAAGCGACTGCATCTTTGTTGAGAGTTCTTTCCATAGTTAGGTTATTTTACCATATTTTCTTCAGATGTGGCGCGTTGTTTTTTGGCACGCAGCAAGGCGACCTCACGCAAGTTTTCATAGGCATCAAATTCATCAACGATCTGTCGGCCAAGTAATTGCTCCAAAACGTCCTCGATTGTTAGAATACCGACAAATTCTTCGAAGTTGTTCACGACGATAAACAGGTGGTGTTTGGTCTTTATAAACCCGTTCAGGGCGTGGTTCAGATCAAGCTCTTCATGCACAAAATACACCTTTGGACTCATCAGTTTTTTGACTGTGCCACTTCTTTTATCGCCAACGAGGCTACGCAAATATAGCGTACCAACGATAGTGTCGTCCTGTTTTGGGTCATAGACCGGAAAGCGGCTGTGGCCACTTTTGTGTAGCTCATCCATAAAAAGTGGCACGACTTCGTCATCAACACTCACCGTATCGACAATTTTGCGCGGTATCATCACCTCACTTATCTTTATCTCGCCAAACATGAGCGAGCGGCGCACCAACAAAGCCTCGTCAGCCGAAATATCACCGAGTGGTGACTTGGTGTGGTCGTCAATAATCCTCAGTAACTGTTCTTTGCTATATAACAGAGATGCTTGACCAAGTCGCGCGTCGATCATGTTTCCTAACGGACGAGCAAGGGGGCGAAGTATTAAAAGAATCTTACTGGCGACTGGTGCCAGCTTGGCATTGAGTCCAAAGCTTAGGGTGCCGCCATACACAAAAGGTAAGATAATCCCGAACACTGCCACTAATAGGGCCGCCAGTGCTGCTGCCAATAATCCCCACATATGTGCCCTCAGGACAATCGTCAGCAACGTTGTGGCAAAAAGACTCCCGAGTAAACAGGCTACCAAGACTTCGCGCCCTTGAGAGGTCAGCGAATATATGACTTTGGCTTGTTTGTCGCCATTTTGGGCACGTTTTTTGAGCTCGAACCGGCTTGTCAAAACGAGCGCACCTACAAAGCTAACCCACAAGGCAATTAACGAAAGCAATACAATGCTCAAAAGGATAAAAATAACAGCGTGCATAAGCATATTGTACCGCCTCCTAGCCAGTTGGTCGAACTTAGGTGAAACTGAGTGCGAACAGTTGCCCCACGTACGGTATACTAATATGCATATAAAGAGGTGTTTCCCGTGAAGAATTTCATTATTATTGTTCTCGCTGTACTGGCGGTTGTAGGTGGTGGCGCCTTGCTTAAACATAACAACAAGGCTGTTACAGGCAGTCCGACCAATAACGTACTTGGCAAAGGCACTTCAGGGGTAATCCTGACGCAGTATGGTGACTTCCAATGCCCTGGGTGCGGCGCTTTTCATCCAATCCTCAAGCAAGTGAACGATCATTATAAAGACGAAATCAAGTTCCAGTTCATCAACTTCCCACTTACCCAGATCCACCAAAACGCCCTTGCTGCAGCACGAGCCGCACAAGCCGCCAACAATCAAGGCAAGTTCTGGGCAATGCATGATCTTTTGTATACTAATCAGACCTCCTGGTCACAGGTAAGCGATGTCACTTCGACCTTTGAAGGCTACGCCGCGCAACTTGGTTTGAATCTCACGCAATATCGCAAGGACTACCCAAGTGCTGCGACCAACGCCATCATCAATGCCGACATCGCTACCGGCCAAACAAGGAAAGTCACCGGCACACCAACCTTCTTCCTCGATGGCAAACAGATCGAAGACAATAACAGCATCTCCACACCTGCCAAGTTTGAAGCCGTCATCGATGCCGAAATCCTCACTAAAACCGGTAAACCATCAACCTCGGCCGCATCGCCCAT
Organism: Saccharimonadales bacterium (SeqCode); assembly: GCA_038211855.1. Lineage (GTDB taxonomy): Bacteria > Patescibacteriota > Saccharimonadia > Saccharimonadales > SZUA-47 > JBBQVE01. The sequence continues at coordinate 98,468 of JBBQVE010000002.1, read as the reverse complement.
AACAACGCCTACGACCACAACAACGCCACCAACGAACTAATTTAATACGTTAAAAACTCTTGCCATTCGGCGGGACGAACGCGCACCTCAACACGGCTACGCCGCGTAGCAACTATCTTCACTTTAACTGGCATGATAACACCTCTCCAAAACTCGGACGCACTTTTTTATTTTTTTAGATTTTTATCTTTCTGTAATCGTGAACCTTTTGAAACGGTCCTAGTTTTGCTCCCAAAACTACAGAAGTGTCGGTAGTATACCCGGGGTTTGCGCTCGTGTCAACCCGCTCATGTTTATATACTTGGGATAAGAGATACAATTGCCGCGATACCGGCCACTAGCATGATGCCAGTCACAAACCAGCCCAGCACGGTGACATAGGGCTTATTAACCCATTCACCCATGATTTTTTTGTTGCTGCTCAGCAGGACAATTAGTATCAACACAACTGGCGCAATGACACCATTCGCAACCGCCGAGTAAATCAGGGCTTTGATGGGGTCGATGCCGAGGAAGTTAATCGCCAACCCGACAAACATCGATATAATAATTACTCCGTAGAAGGCGTACGCCTCACGTAATTTTCGATGCATACCTTCACGCCATTTGAAGCTTTCAGCAAGCGCATAAGAACTTGATCCGGCCAGCACCGGAATTGCTAAAAGACCGGTCCCGATAATACCAACTGCGAATAGGAAGTAAGTGGCGTTGCCAGCGAATGGTCGCAACGCTTCAGCGGCCTGTGCTGCCGTTTCTATTACCTTGATGCCATGAGTGAACAGTACGCCGCCGCAAGCGGCAATAATAAAGAACATTACGATATTAGAGAGAATCATGCCCGACCAAACGTCAGTGCGCATCTTTTTCATTTCGTCTTTAGTGGCACCACTACGCAGTGCAATCGTTGTCCTGCCTTCTTGTATACGCTCTTCAACTTCTTGTGATGTCTGCCAAAAGAACAGATATGGCGAGATGGTGGTGCCGAGAATCGCGCATACCAATAAGACTTGATCCTTCCCAAAAGTGAAGCTCGGTATCAAGGCGTGTTTCAGTACATCACCCCAATGCAAATGCGCCAAAAAGGCCGATAGAATATATGTGAGTAGCACCAATGCCAGCCATTTCAGATACTTGGCATAGCGTGCGTATGGTGTAAAAATCTGTAGCAATAAACATAGAAAGGTAAAACCAAACAGTAGTACGACGTAGTTGAGGCTTGGGGCGAGCAGCTGCGTGGCCTTGGCCATGGCTCCAAGATCCGCCCCAATATTAAAAGCGTTTGCCGCAAAAAGCAGCGTAGCACAGACATAGAGCACTCGACGCGAAAAATGAGCCCTAATGTTGCCTGCCAGCCCTCGACCTGTCACCAGACCGATGCGAGCACACATCTCTTGCACAATCGCCATCAGCGGTAGCGTAAAGGCCGACAGCCATAAGAATTGGTAGCCATACTTGGCACCTGTCTGCGAATATGTAGCTATACCTGATGGATCATCGTCAGATGCACCTGTCGTCAGACCTGGACCAAGAGTCATCCAATAGTCTTTGGAGCGTTTAATAATCTGGCCATTTGGCAGTGATTTACTAAATTTTGCAGTTCGGTCAATCGTATCACCAAGCGCGTGCGCCGGTGCCTCGGCCATTATCTCGATAATACCCTTCTTACGCATGACGTCGCTCGTGTTCTGCCTTCAGCTTGGCGTGCAGTTTACGCATCGACTCACTGGCCTGTTGCTTTTCGTATAGGTGATGGAATTCCTGATCAAGTAACTGTAGCTCGGCATCACTGACGTCATCAAGGTCCAAGAAGGAGTTGCGAGCTCGAGAGGTACGAATGAGTTCATCCAGTTTCAAATGCAACTCTTTGCCATCGCGGTTCTGGGTGTTTTGGATCAAAAATACCATCAAAAACGTCACGATGGTGGTACTGGTATTGATGACCAGCTGCCAGGTGTCCGAATAATGAAACACTGGGCCAGTGAACGCCCAAACGACGATTGTAAGGAAGGCAAGTAAAAAAGCATAGGGCGTGCCTACGATGTAGCTGACTTTTGAAGATATCTTATGGAAGAAATGCTGCATGAATCACTGGGAGTATTTTAGCTTATGGTTCAAATCTATTGTAGAATAACTTTAGGATTTTACCTAGGTAAACAGATATTCATATGCACAACGTTTTTAACGAGCTTTCCCTCATCATCGCCATCGGCGCCGGCGTCAGTTTATTGATGCGACTTCTCCGGCAGCCGCTCATCATCGGTCATATCCTGACGGGCATTATCGTCGGGCCTTCTGTCCTGCATATTATTCAGTCTGCCGATACGATCCAAGTCTTTAGCAACATCGGTATCGCCCTGCTTTTGTTTATTATTGGACTTGGCCTCAATCCGAAAGTTATTAAAGAAGTCGGGAAAGTCGCCGCTCTGGCCGGTGTCTTCCAAATGGCAATCACCGCCCTTCTCGCTTGGATTGCCGGCACCGCACTCGGGCTCGGACGCACCGAAGCGATTATCTTGGCTGTTTCGCTGAGCTTCAGTAGTACGATTATCATCCTCAAACTTCTGAGCGATAAAAAAGAACAATCCCGCCTCTACGGCAAGATCACAATCGGTATTTTGTTAATCCAGGATATCGTCGCCACCTTTGCGCTGCTGATTTTTACTGCCCAATCAGGCGAAAAAGGCTTCTCTGTCACACAATTGTTGACCTTGCTCGGTAAAGGCCTCTTGATTGCTCTCCCCCTCTTCTTCATCGGCTACAAAGTACTGCCGCGACTGCACAAACTGATCGCCGGCAGTCAGGAATTCTTGTTCCTATTTGCAATTGGATGGGGCTTTGGCTGTGCGGCTTTGTTTGAGATTTCCGGCTTTTCGCTCGAAGTTGGTGCGCTATTGGCCGGTGTTGCTTTGGCGGGTCTGCCCTACACCCAAGAGATCAGCTCACGTTTGCGACCGCTCCGAGACTTTTTCGTCGTTGTCTTCTTTATTAGCCTTGGATCGCAGCTCAGCTTCCATCATGTCGCCATTCTTATTCCGGTCATCATCGCGAGTGTCTTCATCGTCGTACTGATTAAACCACTCATCATCATGGTCAGTATGGGCCTGATGGGCTACACCAAACGCACCAGTTTTAAGACAGCCGTTACAATGGCACAGATTAGTGAGTTTTCGCTTGTACTTGGCAGTCTGGCCCTCTCAAAAGGTCGGGTATCTGAGGACTTCGTATCGATCCTGACACTGGTTGCCTTGCTTACGATTGCGGTGTCGACGTATCTGATGATGTATTCCGAAAGCCTGTTTACGCGCTTTGAAAAGCACCTCAATATGTTTGAGCGTGCCAAAACGCAGTACGAACAGACCGAATCACGCCACAAGTATGAGTTAGTGCTGTTCGGCTACCAGCGTGGTGGTCATGAATTTGTGAAGGTTTTTAAATCGCTTAAAAAGCGCTTTGTAGTGGTTGATTATGACCCTGAGACGATCGATCAGCTGGAGCGAGCGCAAGTTGATTACTTATATGGCGATGCTACCGATGCTGAGCTGCTTGAGGAGGTTGGTCTGGAGCATAGCAAGCTCGTCGTCAGTACGATTACTGATCATATGACGAATACGCTGCTGGTAAGTTTAGTGGAGCGCACCAACCCAAATGCCGTTGTCATTGTCCATGCTGATACGGTCGAACAAGCCGGCGAATTATATGAACTCGGTGCCAGCTATGTCATGATGCCCCACTACATAGGCAGCGAAAAAATCGGTGCCTTCATTAGACGCAGCGGCATCAAAAAAAGTGAGTTCCGAAAGTTTCGTGATAAGCATTTGGCATATTTACAAAGCCACTACCTTACCGACAAAAACGACGACTTAAACGTATAATTCGTGTGCTTTGATGTAGTCAGCGACATCCGGATGAATGTCTTCAATCGTGTGGCTGCCCTGCCGTATCTGCGTCGACGCCAGATGGGCACGAGGACTTGGGAGGATACGATAGGTTATCTTTAACTTGTACTCACTCGCACAATCCATCAGTAGATCTTCCATCTCCTTCGCTGTATCTGCAGCGCGTAGTCCAATGGCGATTTCGGTGGATCTTAACAATTCTTCGAGACCCGGCCAGCGATACGAAAAGGTACGGGCCACATCAGAACCAAGTAGTAATACGAGCGCTGTATTGGCGTACATTTTTTGTAGTGCTGGCAACGTTTCATGCACACTGAATTGCGGTGAAGGTAAAACCTTTATAGACAGTCCATCGCGCCCTAACAGGGACAGTTCCAGCATTTTTTGACGGTGAACAATAGAGGTTGGGGTTTTTTCACGCGGCGAAACCTCCGGCAAAAACACAACTTCGTCCAGCCCTAGGTTGGCCTTTGCTTCCAATGCAAAAGCAACGTGCCCCATGTGCACAGGATCAAACGTGCCACTATAAATACCGATTTTATTCATACCTAGCACTTTACACTATCGCCACAAATTAAACAGTTTGCCATTAATGTATTTCTCTGTCTTCTGTTCCAGTGTCCATTATTGCATTGAAAATCAAGTGAGCCGAACATGTCTTCCCCTCCATCTATATCGCCAAAAGCGCCTTGTGGGTTACCTTCTCCACCTGCCGAGATCGAGAGTCCACATGCTGAATACGTACGATTACTGTTGGCACCGTCAGCTCCAAAACCACCAAGTATGTTCTGGAAAGCACCTTCATCAAGCTCAGATATTTCGTCAGCCGTATACGATTCAGAGAAAGTATTGTATACATTTGAGGTCGTGCCTAAGTGCAGTGACCGCATCATCTCAATTGTTGAGTAGACCAATAATTCATGCAAAACTATCGAGTCATCGCTCGTGAAACTATTCATATTACGAAGCATCCCATTGAGCGACTGAGAATAACGATTCCTAAATGAACTAGCATACGAGTATAGCTGAAGCACGAGATTCTGTACGCCTTCGGTCTGGTAGCCTCTTACTAAAGATTCGCACAAATGGACATAAGATTCATTGAAAACTCGTTCCAATAATGGCCTATACTTGAGCGTCACGTCGACTGTATTTGTCACAGGTTCTGATCGCTCTGCTTTTGATTTATCGGCTATATCAGTCGCTATATACTTGGCATTTTCTTCTGAGATAGTTCCAATATAGGCATATTTTAGGAAGTTATCAGTTGTCTCATCCTCTGGAATATCAACACCATACGTCCCGAGGACTTCCTTAATCTTTTCTTTTTTACTTCCATCAAATGACAAAGAGCCAGAGAGTAATTTGCCGTTTTCATTTACATGATAGAGTTGTACAAAGCCGCGTTTGAGATGTGGCACATAGCCAATATTTCGCCAATACTCATCGCCAGAATCTGTTGCTGCCTCATCTGGAAACGGACTTACAATTATGCGCGTATTGTAGCCGGTCTCACCTCTCGCCATCTTGTCCACGATAAGGGCGTTGTGGTGATCCCACTCGGAACGTACATATTGCGGTCGAAACCGTTCATCGATGGCAAGTGTCGCTTCAGCACAAATAAGGCCAGACTCGGTCATTTCAGAAATAGGCGTCTTTAAGTCTTTTGCCATGACACGACCATCTATAATCTCACGATTATCATAGTCGCGGACTTCGAGTCCGCCACCTAGTTCCATATCTGTGCCAAAGCCTTCTTCTACGGAAGTAAAGAACTCAACTTTAGCTTGCGCTGCTTCAGGACTTGCTACTGTCTCTACAAGCGGTCGGAAGAGCATAAGAGTGCCGAGCTTACGAATGGTTCCCAGTGAACGGCCATAAATCTCTGCTTCTGGAGCAACATCAAGCACCATATCAGGTATATCCTGCAATTCCACATTAAACACATCAAGATCTAGTAAATCCACCTCAATCATAGCGGCGAATTCTAAGTCTATGAATGTCTGTTCTGGAGGCGCGAGGACTTCCATTAAAAATACCCTCTTCCCCGAGAGCCGAAAAAGAGGGCACAAAGGCACTGCATTTTCTTCTTGCTCGAGAAGTTTATTTGTCTATATCGGGCTTACCACATGGGGTGGATTACCGTTACGGCATAGCGCCGGATTCTCACCGGACTTCTAGTTGAATTGTTAACCTCTAGTACTATAGCACCGCTTCAGGGCGCTAGATATAGTAGTTTTGTCAGCAGAAATAATCACTTGTTAGTGTCATACTACCTACATGGCAGAGGCTTTAGACCCAGCGTTCTTGTTGGAAATACCCTTTAAAGACAGGTCGGCTTTTCGATTCTATTATGACCAGACCAGCACTGAACACCTCCCACTGAAGCCTGAATACACTTGGGACCAGTTTGCCGCCGCTGGCTATGCCCCTTTTCAGGAAAACGACGACTATAACCTCGCCCAGTTCGATGAGCTTGCCGGCAATCTAATTCCGAATTATCGTGAGCGTGTCGAGAGTATACCACCGATGCTTTCTACATTTGATGGTCGAGTAGCCGAAGCGATCCACCACCAGATCGACATTGGAAAAGCCGCGATCATAAATACCAGCCACCCGAGCCTTGCCTCACCGATTTTAGTGACGCGCTCGATCGTGGAAGCGCTTGGACCAGATATCCGCAAGCAGATATACATCGTTTATGGACTACTGCCAACTGTCTTCAAATATGAGCTCCTCGGCAGTCCGCTTTCACCGGTCAGCGTTGCCCGTTCACTCGGTAATACGATGCTCACTGCCGCCATCACGCCAAGCAACGAAACAGTAGACAGGAACGTCGCCGAATGGCAGGTCGTACAGCGACGTGCATTCAAAACCCTCTTCGAAGAAGTGACCGCCAAACAATCCGCTGACAAACAGGGTGCAATCGTGGTGGTGTGCGTCACTGGGCAGCGCAAAAAGGCTGGGCCAGTACTTAGGCCGGACGGCAAGCTCGACTACTTATACGGCAAAGACCTCTGGAGTGTCGGCATCCAAGATAGCCTGCTCGGGCCACAAATCACCAGTACTGTGTGGATGCAGGCTGATGCTGCACCAACGTATGTCCAGAGAGCCAGCGATGTTCATACCTCAAATCGTCGGACGTGCGACCTCGCTAGCCATGGCGATGTGACATTTGATTATGAGACACATACTCAGCAGACCAAGCGCATGGTACTAAGACGACGCGAACGTAACACCGGCGCCGGTATCCTGCACCTCGGCTAATACTGCTTATGGAGCGGTTGGGGCAGCGTAGATAGCGATGCCAACACCGCTCGCCGGGGCCTCTTGACCGTCTGGAGTCGTCACGCTCACCTTGCCTTTTAGTTCGGTTGCCAGCTTCGTTGCCAGCTGGGTATTTTTTCCTGTTACATCTACTACAAACGTCGTCGTCAGGGGAACTTTCGCATCGTTCTGAGCTGAGACGTTAAGTGTTGTGGCAAAAGCCTGCTTGAGGATGCCGTTGACCGCATCCCGGTCGGCCTTCGTACCGATCAGCTGCGTGGCTATCTTAGTCGAGAATGAGTATGGCCCTGAGTTTATAATCTTCTTTGTGGTCGGATTATAAATAACCAGGAGCGGCGCGTTCTTGTATATCAACAGAACGTCATCTGATGCCGCGCTCTTAAAGAAGATCGCATCAGCTTTCTTGACGGTATCCAGTGTTGTCGCATCGCTTAATTCAGCCATCGTCGGCCGTTCATCTTTTGGCAAAGTAAACGATTTGGCGATTTCTTTCTCGTATCTAGCAATCTTTTGATCTGGAGTAAGGCTGCTATTTTGCAAGTTATGATACCTCAAAAAGAAGAAGACGCTTGAAAAGCCGAGTCCCAAAAGAGCAAGGATATTTAGAATGAGGATGGTGATTTTGAAAGCTTTTCTTTTCTTGGACATAGTTTTGCTTCTCCTTTTTAGCGAAGTTGGTATTCTACTTGAACGGAAAATGTAAATTCATTCAGGCCGGACTGAACGGGAATACTAGGGCTCGCACTGGCTTTGATATCGCTCGTCGATAAGTTGATGCCGTTGCACAGCCCGCCCCCGCCGCAACCACCACCCGTGCCCTGATCCGCAATCGTGACGACTTTACCGAGCTTGGCGCCGACTTGTTCTGCCGACTTTGTGGCTTTGGTCTTAGCATCCGCTATCGCCTTGTCACGGGCATCGGCTTCAAGGCTCTTCTGTTTTGCGTCACTAAAGCTGACGATCGGACTCAGCTGTCCTTTTGCGCCACTGCCAAGGAAATAATCTTGTGCTTTCTGGGCGATAGCTTTGTCAGAGAGTGTAATCGTGTAGCGAAGATTGATGCTTGGTGCTGAACTAACAGTACCGTCTGCATTTGTGACAGGCTGGTAATTATCGTACGAGTCGGTCGTGCTACTAATCTGCGTATCTTTCACACCCAACTCCTTAAGCTTGGCAGAAACTTGGGTCGCCTGAGCGGCGGCATCGCGCTTATCTTTGGCATCGTCAGGGCCAGTGAATACAAAATAAGGATTTAGTACGTACTCGTCGGGAGCGGCTTTTATGGTTGCTTGACCAGTGACGCTTACCTTGCGGTCAGTGCCTGTCGAGTTCCATGGCTTCCACAAAAATAACATTACGCCGATTGCAATTAAAAGAACCACACAGACAAGTCGATAATCGAAGGTTAGTTGTAGCTTTTTTGCTGCCACGTGATTCGTCGGTTTTTCTTCGTACATTGACACCCTCTTTTCCAGTAAAGCATACCACAAAACGACCGTTACAAGAGTACTACTGGCCGCTTGGCCCAGCAATTGAGACAGGTCCAACATCGACAATCTTATTTAAAGACGGGCGGTACAATATGACACGCTTCGCGTTCTGATAGACAAGCAGTTTGTCGCCATTTTCTGATTTACTCAAAAAAGGCGTCGTCACTTTGGATTTGTCAGTAATTGTCAGTAAGGCGGGCTCTTCATCTTTGGGGAGAATCATAAGTATTCCTACTTTGTTTTTGATGGTAGTCACGGAGTTCAAATCTTCTTTTTTGTGAAACATCGTAACACTAAGAATCATAACCACGACGATGGCCAGAAGTACGCCAGCGAAAACCAGTATGAGTAGCCCTGAGAGTCGCTTTTTGCTTTTTTTGAGTGGAGGTTTGGGGCCAGGATTACGCAGATCCAGAAGATTTGGGCTGGTGGTTCGTATGTCTTGTGTCATCAGTCTCTACTAATTATCTGTCTCTATATATTGTGAGATAACGGACATGTCAACCGCAGATCCAGTGGTACCATTATTTATCCACACTTGCGGCGACATTAGCGTTGTAGTAGCAGGTAGGTCAATGGCGGTACTGCCTTCATAGAAATCTCCAGTGTTTACACGTAATAATGAGTAATACACCGTCGGGCTATTCGGTGGTGCAAATATACGAGCTTCGTAAAGATCTACGCCACTCGTACTACATGGAAAAGCACCAGTTAACGTATCCTTGGTTGATGCACCAACAGCATCATTGTGCATAAAGGTAAACTGTGTGTCTGCCGCATTGCAAGCGAATGCAAGTTGGTTAAAGAAACTCGATGGATCGGCGCTGGCAAGTGCACCTGTTGTAGCAGACAAACCGACAAATGCTCGGGTTGTGGCTACAGCCGTATTCACGCCGAATCGTGCAACATAATAAAAACCACCCAAGCCCGTTGCATTACCTAGCCAGTACTGTGCAGTACCGTGGCGTGTTCCAGCGCTGTTACCGGCAACCCCAGACGATACATAACTTACCCTCTTTGTTGCAGTAAGAAAGTTTGTTATTGCGACGTTTCTTGTTGTTGTTGTGCCGGTGACGGTATTACCAAAGTTAATGGTGTTTACGGTGGTAGCATTGCCATTTGCCGTCCACCAGCCAATCTTGTTGTTAAAAAGTGAGGGCTGCAGTGAGTAATCAAGTCCAGATGGCCCGACAACCTTCAAGAAGCCACGGCCAGCATTAACCTTTGCATAGACTTTGAGATTGCCTGCCGTTGGTGTCGATGGATCGGTCGCCACGCTCGCGAGTTGTATACCGCCAGAGGCAATATCTACGCCAATATCAAAGCCGGAGGCAATTTTTAACCCGACTTCTGTGCCGGATCCAGGAGTTGATGGACCTTCGAGTTTAATGCCGTAGCTCGTGACACCACTCGCCGGTCCGGTAGCGTTGGCGACGATGCGTAGCCCGCTCCATGTGCCACCCGAGGTACCCCCAGGCGTATAATCTATTCTCATACCCGCTGCTTCTACGGCTGCCGCCCCACCTACATAGTTCACAGATAATCCGTTTACCCCAGATGTGGTGACTGGCTTTCCGGCGTTGGTAATAGCAACCTGATCAACGGTCGGGACAGCAGTGGCTACTATTTGCAGGTTTGAACCCGCCGCCTCATTAACAAGCAGATTTGTACCGGCAGTCGGCGCGAAAGTAATAGCGCCTGTATTACTGAATGTCGCAAAGGGCGTACCGGCATCCTGCACCACAAAGTTGCCTGTTGACGCCAAGTTTGTCACCACGTCGCTCGTGCCGCTGTTGGTAATCGTATAGCTTGGGTTATTTGCTGCACTTAATGTATAGAGGTACGTTCCTGCGTTGTTAATGTTTAAGACATCTGAGCCAGCACGTTGCAGCTGTACAAGTGCGGCCGTACCGCCAGTTTTATTTACAGCTATTGAGGCGTTCGTAGTCGATGCATCAGTTTGCAATCCCTGAGCAAGCTGCACGAATCCCGTACTACTAATTCCATTGAGCTTGTCTGAGTTAAAAGCGTACGGTGCAGCAGTCATTTGGATACGAGGAGTCATTTCAAGGTCGGTACCGACCTTGATACCGAGCCAAAGCGAGCTCGAGTTAAAGTCCACACTACCGGGTAGCGCCGTCACACTGCCGAGTGACACCTGAAAAATACCACTCACTGTAACAACGGTGCTTTGTGTCTCTGTCCAGACTGCGCTTCCGCCCGAACCGGCGGCATAAATGCTGAAGACGATTGAGTAGCTTGCATCGGTCACGTTGGTGCCGTCAGGATTAGTCAATTTGCCCTGGAAGTTTATCTGCGGATTGATGCCGGCAAACGTGTGCGCTGGTTTGCCCAGGGATGCAACAAAAACAAGGGCCAAAATAACCGAAAAAGCAATGAGTACCCTCTTTGAACTACAAAAAGCCATTACCTCATATACTAACAGAGGTGGCTATTTTGCTCAAGCTTATTTTCATTTTTTAGTTACTTTTTTCTGCTTTGTTTTGGCGTATGTTTTTGGCTTTGGAGATTTCCTTGTGGTTACTTTTTTCACCGCTTTTTTCGGTTGTCTATTGGTCGTTTTTCTGACGGGCTTGGGCTTCGATTGAGCTTCGACTATGTGCTCGACGATAGTTCCTGGCGCTGGGTGTTCCACCGGTTCTGCTGGATGGCTCTTTCTTCGCAAATAGTACCACATGAACCTTGTAAGCGCTGCAATGCCCATGAGGACGAGGAGCACGTACCAGGTAGGCAGGTACCAAAACGTTGACTGCACAGTGACTGGCGTTATTTGTCCATCATATCGATATGAAACCACTAGCTTATGACGTCCAGGCGATAATGCGTGTTGGTAGTGTAATTGCACGTCAAAGGTATGCTTGTTGCCAGGTAGAATGCCGGTAGATGCGTCGTTAATGGTCGATTTTGCCAGCACGTGCCCACCGCCCAGCACACTGATGGCTGCACGGGGCACTAGCTGCACGTTCCCATCTACACGGAAAGATAATACAAGACGCTGTGGAGGACTGAGCCGCACGCCAGACGGGAGCGCTGTCTGCAACTTCAAATCCCGCGCGGCGCCGACTTCTTTCGTTATAAAAACACCTATGCTTACGGCCTGGTTGATGGGCACGCTTTTTACGGATGTATCTGTCTGCCGCTTAATACTTATGCTGGTGTACTGACCACCTGCGACGAGTCCCGTGGAGTTAATATGCACGAGGAGATTTACTGACTTCCCCGGCAATAGCGATATGTCAGGGTTCTGAATACTGAGTGACTTACTTGCCTTGCTCGATGCCGAAGTGAGAGGGATAAGACTGCTCGTGGTGGTATCAACATCGGTTGCCTGGGCATTCAGTTGAACAGTCGAGTTGGTGTCGTTTTTTATGGCGACTGATGCATCTGCTGCGTCCTGGTTTGCTGGGATGTCGATTACCATGTACGCTGGCGAAAAGGATATCCCACTACTGGGAGTCGCTGCAGCGGGGGCGATTATGACACCCCACATACACACAACGGCGCAAAGCGCAGCAATGGATTTACGAATCCTTGTCTTGTCCATCTTTTTTGCTGGCCATCCGTGCCGTCTTACGCACCAAAGTTGCCACTCCAATAATCACCAGAAGTAGTACGACGAGGAAGACGCCAAGTAAGCGCCACGGAATGACCCAAAAACCGACGGTGGCCTCAACTGGAATATCGCGTACGCCATCGTTATAAATCACAATCGCTTTCGCCGTAAAATGACCAATACGTAATTTCTGCAAAGTACCCCAGTCCCAAACGAGATGTTTATCGGAGGAGCCACTATCAGTTTTGTAGACCGGGAAACCATCTGTCCAGTTTGAAGAAACGGTTCGTGAAACTCCCGGTAGTATGTATGCGCCAGTTGCATTCACGGGCAGAACAGCAAGTGGCGTGGCAGAGTTAGCATCACGCTGCACAAACACATTCCCAGCGGGCTGAATAATCGTATTGCCGCTATTTTTAATCTGCAAACTAAATTCACTGGGCAAAAATTCATAGACCTTTTTCTTTGAGGAAAAACTCAATACTTCTATTTTTCTGGTGGCATCAGGACGGTCGACACTCAACAAAGTAAAAATAGCGACCGAACCTTCTATAGCAGTTTTGCCTGGCGTTGTTGTGCGGGGGTTTTCACGACTAATCAGGAGTGCGAAAGAATAACTAAACCCGGCGTTTGCAGGCACGGCAAGTTGTACATGTTCAGTAAAAGACGCGCCACTGACAACAGTAAAAGTTGGGTCAGAAAAACTCACCCAGCCACTCACGTCTTTGGGTTCTTCACTATTCAGTTTTACGGTTCCTGTTGCATTATCAACGCTAAAGGCACGCAGCCCTATTTTTAACTTTTCTTGCAACGAACCCGTATTTCGAATATGCACCTCAACTGTGCTTGTTTGTCCGGGTTTGACTGTTTCAACGACCGGTGAAGGGCTCACCTGCAACGAAAATGCGCCATTTGTATCAGCTGCCACTACAGACGCTGTTAACAGAGGAGTCAGAGCAAAAGTTAAGACTGCACATAATAAACTGAAGCGTTTCATAGTGTCCCTTCTATATCTCGCCTAGTATAACAAAGCACCTGCCATATGCGACAGGTGCCAGAGTCAAAACCCTTGTACCGCTCCTTATTTTAGAATAGTCCAGCACCAACAACGGTAATCGTGTCGGCATAGTCTGTTGCAGAAGGAGTCAAAGTGGCAATAGCAGCGTTGTTCGTCAGGGTGACCACCGCAGTATTTGCAGTGCCGTTTGAGCTAACAACAGTACGTAGTGAGGTGTCTAAACCACCGCCCTTACCGACTGAACCGCCAACAAAGGCCGCAGGGATACTGAGCGTACCACTCCCGCTTACTTGTGTTTGAGTAACACCAGTGTTGTAGCCTTCTGTACCGGCACTGAGCGTGCTGTTAGAGCCAGGAGTCGTGGAAGCAATCGTCTTTGCGGCAGTTGGGGAATTAAGACCGGTGTTGGCGTCTTGGGCCCATACGTACCAGCCGTTTTTTGCATTCGTGTTCACAGTTGCCGTACGAGGAGTTGGGCTGACGCTGACTCCACCGGTACCCAAGGAACCAAGAGCATCTGTGTTGCCACTGAGGGTAAAGCTAAAAGTCTGTGGAACAGATGCACTAACGGCGATCTGGTCATCTGCGATGCTAACAGTCGTAAAGGCAGAGCTGTCGATTGTTGTAGGGCCGGCAGCTTGCGTTGTAACCACACCAGTGTTGGTGGTGGCACCAGCCTTGACAGAAACGGCCGTTGAGCTTGTCCAGTCAAAGCAGTACAGCGTACCAACGGTAAGGTCGCCACTCGGGAACGTGACAGCTTGCGAAGCGACATTCGTAGCTGTCAGGATACCGATCCAGTTGACAGCACCTGCTGGCCAGTTCGGGTTGTTGGTAGCGGCAACGGTGAAGGTGCCGAAAGCACCAAGTGTATAGCCGGTAGGAAAGTCGACTTTTACGGTGGTTTCTACACCAATAGAAGCTGGTTTTGCACACACCGTACCAGTGGTAGCGGTGCTTACTTTCATACGGTCAAAGCGCACCAAAACCTGCGTCAGACCGGCGGCATGTACCTGATGAACGATCATTTGAAGGATGAGTACGACGACGAACGCGGCGACCGCGAGAATCGAACCCAGATTTAGTTTCTTAACTGATGACTGCATATTTCTCCTAGAGAGTATTTACTGATTAGTGTTTTTCTTCGTTATATCCACGCGTAATTATGCATAAGCGTTTCATAAAATGCAAGCCGTAGATAAGCTAATAGAGCATTGCAGCCACAAAAGTCAGCGTGTCGGCGTAATCGTCTGAACTCGGGGTCAAGGCATCAGTTTTGGCTTTCAGCGTAATGGTCGCTGTCCCTGACGTGAGCGGCGTAGCTGTAGAGAGCACCGGTTTAAGAGTGGTCGTCAATATACCAATGTTATTCGATGCACCGTTATATGGTGCTATTCCCGTAAATGGTCCGCCACTTGTTTGCCCGGTTGAGGCGATTATCGCCCCATAGCCACTCGTTGCAAGGCTTAAGTCGGCCGTTGCTGAAGGAATCGTAAATGCCGCCTTGGCACTAGTAAGACCACCAGTACTTTTGATATACACTGTGCCCCCATTCAGCGAATTTGTGCTGAGTCCAATGTTGGCGGTGGCAGTACCACTGGTCACTGACCCAGCTGGGAGACTGGCAAAAGCAATCGCAAAAGGTGGCGTTCCGGTTATTGAAGTTGCCACTGAAAAGGTCAGGCTCGGTTGGAGCGTTGCAGCACTCGCCGGAGGCCCATAAGGACTGCCAGAGAAATTACCCTGCAAAGCTCGTACTTTTACATTGTAAGTAACGCCCGCATCAAGCCCGACTACCCAGATGCCCGTTGCACCCCCCCAGCTGCTATAGGTCTGAAAAGTGCCAACCGCTCCGCCGACACCAATCGTATTGTCAGTTTGTACATATTTAGTGGTGACGAAGTTGTCAGTACTTATCGCGACCTGGTATTTCGTGTCTGTAGGGTTGCCACCGATGTTGATAACTAATTTTAACCGATTGTATTCGCTTGAAGGGTTTGTAAAAGTTGGGGCCGGCGGCACATTGGCGTTCTGCGTTGGAAGCTCCCCTCCCTTTACTGCATAGGTTGTAGAATTCTGGGTACCATTGCCTGTCTGGGTACCAGTTGAAACATTTAGTTTATAGCTGCTACTTGAAGTTGATCCGCCACCATTACCAAAATCATAAGATTTAAGATTAAAGTTGGTACTCGAGGGAGCCGCAGCAAATAAGCCGAATGCGGCGACGAGACCGGCAAGACCCAAACTCTTAAACATAGGCTTTATTGTACCATTATGATTTCGGCCATATCAGGGAGGCCATCATCAGCTGCATCTCATGCTGGAGCTGTACTTTTTTGTCGCTGAGTCCTGAGAACACAAAGGCTGCATATTTGGTGTCATGTGCAACAAAGACGCTCAGTTCATAACCGCCTTCAGAACCCTCAAAGGCAATTGTGGTACTCGTTGGCAGCCACATGGCTGTCAGCTGCGTATATGTAGCCGTCCGTGTGCGGAGCTGCACGGCGGAAAGCTCCTGAAGGCCGTTTGGTGGCAACCGTCCAATCGTGAGTGCCAACTGATCAGCATAAAGGCCTGAGTTGGAGGGTGCCGAAAATAATTGCTGGATGACGATTGGTGGATGAGGTGTACCAGCCCCCAGTTTCTCAGAAAAGCGAGTCGGTATCTGCATCTCCAGATAGATGTTTTTATATGACTTTGTACTGTAATCCGGCGTTTCAGCGCCTTTAACATTCGGCTGAACTTTTACGCTGGTGACTTGTGGCTGATTGGCCCAGTGAAAAAAACCGATACTAGCCAGCGCTACAGTAGCACCAACACCGAACGCGATTGACCACTTCTTTTTCATTTTTAGTGGCGCCTTTTTGCTTTGAACGCCAGCTTCTTCTTAACAATCTGCGCACCAGCACCATTTACGAAGTAAGCTTTGTGCGTTAGAGTCGACAGCAGCATCATACCAACAGTCGCCGTAAACCAGATGGCCAATACTTTGGCATTGTTACTGCCAGCGAGAGCTGGTGCCAAGGCGGCCGCGCCTGGTATTTTTTCGAAGGTGACGAGCGCACGTTGGCTCTGGGTGACTGTTCCCTGCGCATCAACGACTCTAACAATGAACTTCATCGGCTGGTTCGGAACAGAGCGGTAGAAGTGTCTGACGATGAAGTTGTCCGGCCCCTTAATTTGTAGCGCTTTGGATGATCCATCTCCCCACCCAATAAAGACCTTGTACGGCTGCACACCACCGCTGACGCCGATTGTGATGGGTGTCTCTTGGGTCGTGGTATAGGTCACAAAGTCATAATCGAGCAGTACGGCGAGTGGGCCAACTACTGCTTGCGTAGTATCATCGGGTATGTGTACGACCGTAGGCGTGTTACGGGTACTTGTATCTTTGCCATCGCCAACGGTAGCGCCAGTGCTGTACATAATCGTCAGCGGTGTGCCATAACCACCAGATTGCCCTGTTATGGTCATAAACTTTACTCGTATAATGTTGACGCCGAGTACAAGCGAAATCGATATCGAAAATGTCCCATGATTTGAACACACGCCGGAACCGATCGTCCGTTTATCGCGCTCAAGTACAACAATTAGATTTGGCACGATGATGTAGCACGTCCCGGTTACCACGAACGTCGCTGTCGTTACTTGGGTATTGTCTTGGTTGATAATAACCGGCAAATCTGGCGGCAGAGGCGCCTCAATACGCGCACTTACATCGAATGAATCTGCGTACACCGGAGTCAAAGGAGCGGCCACGAAGGATACAGTCACAAAGACAGCAAATACCCGCAGCACAAGCTTATACATAAGCGAATTGTATCATCAAACAGGCTAGGTGTTGGCGAGGAAGCCGGCAGCAACGAGAGCGATAATCATAAAGCCAAACAGAATTCTATAATACGCAAACGGCTTGAAGTTGTGGTGTGAGATGTACTTTAGTAGCCAGCCTACGACCAATAGCGCGCTCACAAAGGCCGCGATTGTCCCCAATAATAGGGCCGGTGCACCGCCAGGCAGACTACCGAGGGTATGACGATCTTTGACTATCTTATAAAGACTCGCCAGGCCCAAAATTGGCAGTGACATATAGAATGAAAACGTTGCCGCCGTCACCCGATTTAAGCCGGCGAACATACCACCAACAATCGTCGCACCGCTACGCGACACACCAGGAACAAGCGAAACGACTTGTGCCATCCCCACGCCCAAGGCCTGTTTTGGGGTAATATTTTCAAGCTCCAGCTTCTCGGTATGCACTTTCTTAGCAAACTGCATTTCGGCCAACAGCAAAATGATACCACCGATAATGAGCGATAGAGCGACGGTGACTGGAACGGCGTATTTCTCCAGCGTCTTGTCGAGCGCCAAGCCGACGATACCGGCCGGAATCGTCGCAATCACCAGGTTCAACCAAAACTTTTTGGCGCCTTCTTTGCCTTTGAAGAGATCATCAACTTTGGCCCACAGTTCTTTCCGAAAGTACCATGCGACTGCCGCAATCGCACCAAGCTGCACAATGACCGTAAAAGTCTTGGCTGCGTCTTTGTACCCAACGGCGTGCTCGGCCACAATCAGGTGGCCGGTGCTGCTAATCGGCAAAAACTCTGTCAGCCCCTCAACAATCCCCAAGATAATTGCCTGAATAATCATTCAGCTCAGTATACAGGTTTGCGCGAGGCACTTCGAGGCTGTTTACCTAAAACCACTTATTCTTTTTGAAGAAGTAGCTAAAAGCGCCAATGAACAACGCGGTGATTCCAAGAATAATCCAAAAAGCATCCGGGTTATGGGCTTCAGGTAAAGCGATATTCATACTATAGATGCCCGTGATAAGCGTAAAGATACTGATGAGGATCGTTACACTCGTCATCAGTTTAAAGACCCGATTCAGGTTGTTGGCAGTCATCGTACTGTATGCCTCGCGCACATTACGGATAGTTTTAAGCTGGCTTTCGGCTTGGCGGATCAGCTCCTCGCTCGATAGTTCAAGGTCTTCCATGATGTCCTTATCGTCTTCGTGGAGCTTGATAATTTTTCCGGACATCAGGTGGTTCAACTCGACATTCATCGGTTCAAGTGCTAGCAAAAAGTCATTCAGATCTTCTTCAATATTGATGAAACTAATGAAATCCTTGTTATCGATCTGAGCTTTGTCGAGCTGGGAACGGATGCGCCAAATACGCTTTGCCACGGTGTTAATCCGCACCTTGTAGCCGATGTTGATTTCGGCGAGTAGCTGCAAAAGCGTCTGTGAGCGTTTGCTGGTCATCACCAAGCCGCTTTCGAGCAGTCGTTTGGCACCGGGGAATGGGGCTTTGGTAATCACGTAGACAGAGTCGAGTCCAAAGACAATCAGCAGCGGGCTGGTGGTTTGTTTTTCGGTCTCCGGCAGCACGTAGCGTGTGTAAATATAGACACGTTTTTCCCAAGTTTCGATACGTGGCGCTTCGTTCGGGTCAAGACCGTCAAGGATCAGGTCAT
The DNA here is from genome assembly GCA_038211855.1 of Saccharimonadales bacterium (SeqCode). Lineage (GTDB taxonomy): Bacteria > Patescibacteriota > Saccharimonadia > Saccharimonadales > SZUA-47 > JBBQVE01. The sequence goes on along the minus strand of JBBQVE010000002.1, from coordinate 79,718 downwards.
CATCTAACTTATGCTCGCTGCTCAGGAGAGCGAGTTCAACAGGCGTAGGATTTTCAACATACACTAAACTGCCCGCTTTTGCACTGCTCACTTCCTTTGGCTTGACAGGTTTATTGTTGAAATAAATCTTTAACATTGTGTATATACTATAGGTGATGAACTACTATTTAGCGAAAAGCGATCCCGATACGTACAGTTTTGCCGATTTGCAGAAAGAGGGCGAAACACTGTGGGATGGCGTCCACAACAATGCTGCTATGTTATTTATTCAAAGGATGAAGCCTGGCGATTTGGTGTACATTTACGAATCAATGAGCACCAAAGCAATCGTCGGCCTTTCCGAAGTCAGCAGTGAGCCGTTTCTGAATACCGCAGACCCACGCCGCAGTTGGGCCGCCAAGTTTAAGTATGTGAAGAATTTTGCAAAGCCTGTGACGTTGGCCGAGATCAAAGCCACGCCTTCCTTAGTTGATTTTGCACTCGTTCGTCAAGGCCGCCTGTCAGTTATGCCCGTCTCTGCCGCCGAACAAAAAATCCTGGCTGGGTTGCTCGGATAACGCCATGCCAACTCGCAACCGCAAGGAAAGTCGCTATTATAAAAAGTACCGCAAGATTCTAGAGCCTGGCACTTGTCAATTTTGCGATCTCACTGCAGAACACGAGCAAGTCGTAGAGTCTACTACTTTCTTTTGGATTGCTGAGAATATTTTTCCTTACTCTACTTGGGACGACCAGCGCGTTGCCAAGCATTTGCTACTCATTCCCAAAAAACACACCGAAACGTTGAGCGATTTAACTACCGAGGAAGCGAGTGAATTCGTCGAGATGCTTGGTACATATGAGGCACAAGGCTACAACGTGTATGCGCGTGCTCCGCAGTCAGAGATCAAAACCGTTCCCCACCAGCACACCCATCTCATTAAGCCAAAAGGGAAACGCCTAAAAGCCATGGTGTACGTGAAGAAGCCGTACGTGCGGTTGGTTCGCTAAAGCTTGATAATCGCCAAGCTGGATTCGGCTTGGAGGCTGGCAGGATGTGCTTCGAGCCATTTGTTCACTGCTTTGGCAACTCCGGGTAAATTCCCGTTTTGGTAGTCATCAACAATAATCACACCGCCTTCGGCCATCTTCGGCCAGACCAGCTTGAAGCTATCCATAATCGATTCGTAAAAGTCTCCGTCTAAGAACGCAAAACAGATTTCATCTGGTAAATCAGGCGGATCAAGTTCAAAGAACCAGGCCTTCTTGATTTCTGGGATTTTGAGGTCGGCTTTGACGAAGTTTTTGGCCAGACGAGCTTTGCTGGCACGCAGCTCACCACCCTTAAACCAAATGCCAGAAGCCGATTGGTCTTCGTCAGTTTTATCGGGTAATCCCTCAAATGAGTCATAGAGCCAGAGCTTTTTTTCTGGCGCCAGCTCCTTCATCATACGTGCCTCAAACAGCGCCGAAGTTCCCTCATAGCAGCCCAGTTCCACGACGTCGCCAGCGACGCCTGCTTGCAAAACCTTCTGCAGTTCCCTGAGCAAAACCAAAAGCTCGGCCTTGGTAATCTGCTCGCTGATAATTCGGAATTTTTGTAAGAGTTTTTCAGGCGTCATAAACAATAGTGTAACTTAATGAGCCTGTTTAAGCGTGAGCAGTTGATTAAAACAGCCCCACCCCTTATAATGCACACTTGAATCGCCGTAACCTGCACAACAGGGCGCGGTACATATTCCGGGATAGCTCAGCGGTAGAGCAAGAAGCTGTTAACTTCGAGGTCGCTGGTTCGAATCCAGTTCCCGGAGCCACGCATAAGCACGTTGCGAAAGCAGCGTGTTTTTGTTTGGCTACCGGAGGCTAGGCTTGGCTTCAAGTGACCCCGCCATTCCGATGGCGCAGGTCGCTGGGACGATATTTTTCATAGTGAAAAATATATGCAGAAGCCGACTCGCCCTACCAAAACAATTCATACGGTCGAGTCGGCCTGAAGCTATAATCCACTAGCCGGAGCCAAGCATTTGACAAAGCACCACTTCAGTGGTACTTTTAGTTTTATGCTCCGTGGATTTTACGCGCCTTCCGATTTCTTATCAAGAGATCTCGATCCAAGCCTTACAGCTGATGAAAAATTAGCCATTATTAATACATCGCCTGTGCTGGTAAGACCCACTGTAATAAAAGGCAGAGTATTTGAGGATGACTTTATTATTTCACTTCCTTTTGTCGATGGTGGTTCTTTTAACGACGGTTTAAAGGGATTTCCTGAAACGTTATTCACCGATTATATTAACGTAAGCGATGCAGCCCTCTATGGGCGTGGTATAGGCTCACGGTTATTGAAGGCGGCATTTCGCCATTCTATTGGACATAATAATAATATATCTGAATTTCATACCGGTTGGGCAAGACTTGGGCTCGTCAATGCGACAATAAGCGTGCTCAGTGAGGAAAATGTGGGAGTTGAGTGTGGTGGCAATCGATATGGTTGGGGGAGTGATAAACCACTCGATTCAGTTTTAGACGACTTCCCGCCCGTCCCGGGTGCAAAGTGTCTCGTTAATAGCATTGTGGCACGTATTGATCGTGAGCTTGCAATGTCCTGGGAAGCACCTGTCTGTGTTGAACTGAAACCAATTTAGTATTGCGAAGCACGACCAACTACTTTACCCGTGTTTAAAATTAAATTAGTTCTAACTTCCACTACAAGGAGAGCCAAATAGAATGATCCACTTATACGGTTTTATATGTAGACGGCGTCAACTGAATTACACAGACCGCTTGGCATTTGTCCCGTTTAGGAAGGAAACATGTGTAATGACCGAGCTACAATTCAATAGGAGTCCAGAAATTTACGGTAAATAGCAGCGATTTTTGCTTGAGGGAACCTCAAATTATAAAAAACTATGACTAATAAGTACATTGACTGTAGTCGCCAATAACCATAACGCTGATATTTACGTGCAGATGTAATTAAGTAGTTTGGTAAAATGACAAATTTAGAAAACTGTGTGATACGACTAATAATCTCGCAGTCCTCCATAATGATCATAGTTTCATTGAACTTTCCAGCTTTTATGAACTCCTCGCGTCCCACGAAAAGACTTTGATCGCCAAATCTAATAAATTTCCAGCTAAATCTCGTAAACCAAGCCGAAAGTCTGAGTAGGGCGTGGTCGCTATCGAATCGTAATCGAAATGTACCGGCATGATATCCGGCATTATAAGCGTTTATTATTAGAGTGTCCCAGCCTGGGGGCGGTAAGCTATCGGCATGCAAAAAATATAGTATGTCGCCAGTCGCTACATCTTGTCCACCATTTAATGCAACTGACCGAGAGCTACCTACAGCAACAACAACAGCACCAACTTTTTTCGCCCTAACTGCAGTGAGGTCTGTTCCATTAAAGGCGACTATAATTTGCTTGACTGCTTTTGTTCGCGCAGCAGATTTAATATACGCGATAAGATTGCTTATGGACTCTTGCTCATTTTGTGCAGGAATTATTACGCTGATAGTCACCTTTTGTCTCATGTAGTTATTCTAAATCAAATATTTGCTATACATAGTATTTTTCACACCCTATACTCCGAAATTAGGCATTATAAAAAACGTGATGTTGGTGCATTCAAACATCTTGCAGGCGAGTCTAGATCTGGCTCAGGCATAGGTGGGATGATTACGAAATTTGATGCTGCAGAAATTGCTTTAGCGGCAGGTGTTGAAATGTGGATTGCAAATGGTAGAACTGAAAACGCAATCCAGCTCGCGCTCGATGGTGCGATTGGCACCCATTTTATCCTCTAAACTCGTGCTAAAGTTGCGAAGTACGTCCACTAGAGGGAGCCAAAATGTATGAATTTTAAAGACTTCTTTTATGGTCTATTTTTGATATCATCTGGCTTTGTAACCTAGTCAAGTTCCGATGCCTTGTTAGTCATTTTAACAGTGGTGAATGACGATAGAATCATCCATTCTATGCTATAATATAGATATGCAAGACATCGACGAATTAAGTAAAGAGCGTGCCATAAAACTTTTTGGTAGCTTAGATCTATCGTCTTTTGAGGTTGGCACGACGAAGGGTTTACAACAAATCCACAAATATCTTTTTGGTGGTATGTACGACTTTGCTGGAAAAATCCGAACTAAGAATATTAGTAAGGGCGGATTTACGTTTGCATCCGCCCTTTATCTAACAAGTGGCTTGGCAGAAATAGATAAAATGGCAGAAATAACCTACGAGGAAATCGTCAGAAAGTATGTTGAGATGAATATCGCCCACCCATTCATGGAAGGTAATGGCCGCAGTACTCGTATTTGGTTAGACCTGATTCTGAAGAAGAATCTGAGTCATTGTATTGATTGGGAAAAAATCAGCAAGGAAGATTATTTCAACGCTATGGAGCGTAGCCCTGTCAATGACTTAGAGCTACGAGAGCTACTGCGTTCTGCGCTAACCGACAAAATCGATAATCGTGAAGTATTCATGAAAGGCATAGAACAATCATACTACTATGAAGAGCCTGACAACTACAAAGGCTAGTCTTAGTTTGTTCGTGGCCAAGCCAATAATCTTATAGGAACAAGCTTAACCACACTGAAGACGCACGAAATTATGCTTTATTACGTTTCTAACGTCCTCCACTACGGAGAGCCAAATTAAGAATCGGTCCTAGTGACCGGTTTTTTATTTTTATAGTGCATTGCTTGATTTTTGGTTTTTAACTGCGAATTTTTTGTTGTACCGAGCTTAACTAAGCAAAAGCTCAAGTCTTAGTGCCACACACCAATAATTATAGTCATGACCAAAAGCTTAAAGAACCAATCACCGGAGTGCAAGGCAGACAACTTCCAAGGCTCACGTCCCCATATAACCGGAGCCATCAATAGTACGACGGGAAAACCAATCCACAATACCACAGCCAATTCAGCGGCCTTGCCAAGAGTAGTTGTATGGGTAGCGTTTACTAAATAGGCGAGCGCCCCCGCAACTACATACCCCCTCAGAAAGTCGAGCATCTTAGAACTTGTTGGCGCAGTTTTAAAGTCCACAATTTGCTTTGAACCCTTTGGCAATAACTTTGTATGCACATCCTTGAACAGCATGTACCACGCAGCCGTCACGGCAGCGCCTGCAACACCGCTTACTAAAATTGCATAGGCATTAATACCCATGAGACTCTCCTTATTTATAATTGAATTTTATCACTTTTTATAAAAGGATCGTTATTCAATATTTATACTGATATGTATACCAAACATGCAGTCAAGTTCGTCGTCAGCTAGCAAAGCCAGTCAATATTGCAGTTCTAACTTCCGTCACTACGGAGAGTCAAGCATAAGCACGTTGCGAAAGCAGCGTGTTTTTGTTTGTTATGATGAATGCATGAAGCTTTATCTATCCTCTATAGATGTGCCAACGCCCAAAGATTTGGAAGCACTTTTAGGCAAACCACTTAGGGTTGCTTCAGTAGCCATCATTCCGAATGCTCAGGATTACTACAGCGAGCGAGCACGAATAGTAAAAAACAATGAGTGTGTAGAGAATTTTGAAGCCCTAGGTTTGGTAGCCCACACAGTTGATTTGCGTAGTTATAGTGATGCGTTGCAGCTTAAAAAGAGACTCGAAAATTTTGATATTATCTGGGCGAGAGGAGGTAATACATTCTGCTTGCGTTACGAAATGCGTAGAAGCGGTTTTGAACAGATCATTAAAGAGCTTTTAGAAAACGGGGTCGTTTATGGTGGGGATAGTGCGGGCGCACTTGTCGCAGGGACATCAATAATCGGTATTGAATCGGCTGATATCCCAGAATTTGCGGAAGAAATAATTGAAGATGGTTTGGGTCTCGTACCTTATGTAATTCTGCCTCATATTGATATTCAAGAATTCGAAGAAGCTGCCAATAATGTCAAGCAAATTAGTAAGAGTAAAGTCATTGGGCTAAGAGACTCTCAGGCTGTTATTTTTATTGACGATAGCTATCGGATTGTAGATTCTTTGTAAAGCCGGAAGTTATTTGTGAGACGCCACATCCCGATCAATTCATTTCTGATTTGGTTCCAACTCATCCAAGGTTGGAAAGCCACGATTTGACAAAATACCACTTCGGTGGTATTTTTATTTTTACAATGAGTTTTGGAAACTTTTCAAACATAGCTAGTGCCGGCGAACACGTTATCGAATAGTTTGATCTTGAAGAAGAAATATACGCTAGTAGAGAAAAGTTTGGATACGAAAGAAATTTGAATTATCTCAAAGTAGCCGGTATAGAGCAGGGTTCTGTATGGCGGGATAGTCAGCTCACCAGCTACTGGAGTCGTGCAGTAGTACTTGATCGGCAAATGCGAACAGCTAGCGTAGATCCCATAAATGCCCGCCAGCAGTTTGCGAAACACGCAAATGCGGCAAGAGCGCTCTTCTCCACACTCGTCACCCAGCAAAATGGTGGTAACTACGAAAGTGGTAAAAATATTACCGTGGTAAAGCTTTACGAAAGCTTAGCAGACACAAAACCCCTATTTATAGACAGTGCATCATTTAATACACAGGAATATTGGTATGAAGAACTTGAACCATTCTTAGATGCTACTCAAACAGCCGTCCGTAATAATCTACCCACTGAAGTGAACTGGGAAGATGTAGTGGCTTCTACCGTTGAATTTGATAGACATAAGGCTGCAATTGAGCCGCTTGGAATTTTTCTACTTAACTCGTTTCATGTTATCTCATGCTTTGTGTATTGTGATGGTCCACTTCCTCAACCCGGAGTACCGAGTGGTACTGTTCTGCCGTGGCACCAAGTTTAGTAAAGTTTCGAAATACGGCCACGAGGAGGATCCAGAGCAACCAGATGAAAAGCTAACCCAATTTCTAGACCTATGTCTTCGACTAAACAACATCACAAAACTGTAAACATTGGTGATATAATTGAGAATATGCCCAAAAAAACAAAACTTATCTTTTTTAAAATATTTTTCGCACTAGTGGGCTTTAGTGCCGTAGTGACGGAAATTGCAACAATTGTTGAGCGCGGGCGATTTATTCCACTCAACTTCTTCAGTTTTTTTACGATTGAAAGCAACATTTTTGCAGTTGTGATGCTTATCGTTAGTTCGTTTGCGGTCGCCCGTGCAAAACAAGCTCAGAAATTAGTTATGTTTCGTGGCGCTGCTATGCTCTATATGATTATTACTGGCATCGTTTTTGCCTTGCTATTGTCAGGACTGAAAAATGCCGCCCTGACGGCAGTTCCTTGGGACAATATTGTCCTCCACTATATTATGCCCGTCGTCATGCTGGTTGATTGGCTTATCGATAGGCCGAAACATGTCATTCGTTTTAAGCAAGCGCTCATTTGGTTGGTTTATCCTACCGTCTACGTAGCATACAGCCTACTGCGCGGCCGACTCGTTAACTGGTATCCCTACCCATTTCTTAACCCAGCAACGAACGGGTACGGCGGAATCCTGATGACTAGCATTGGTATTTTAGGTCTTACACTTGGTTTAATCTGGATCATTGCCCGATTCATATCACGAGCTAAGCGAGTCACAGGGTAGGCAAATTTAGTACTAACGAGTGCTGGATTTATTCGTAAAACTACCTCAAATCGAGACGCTCCCAAAAATAGCTGTTTTGTGTCCATGGCCCGTATGGAGCCAAGCATAAAGACTTAATGAAATTAAGTGTATTTTACATGGAAACTTCTATTAAACACGCCGCCCTACGAGTAAAGATTGATTCGTTATGTGGCTGCGGAAGAAGAAAGGCGAGCCATATGCTCGTAAGGTTGCTGTCTGGTGGGCAGTGTGCATTCATATATTTCTTGGCCTTGTATTACGAATGGATTTTTACGTTCTCAAATGAGAGCCACTTGAAGCAATGCGCCACATGCTTAGTAATTCGTAGCTAATTTGATTCCAACTCATCCTATTTTTGTGGCATTTTAGCTTTTATAGATTTGTTAGACTTAGGACACCATGCCCAGTCTACGTATTAAAGCCAAAACATCCGCGAGCCCAGAGCAATTTCTTATCGCATTAACAGATTTTGGGTCGAAACGTGGAACTATCTGGGGGAACAGTCAGTCATCACATTTTATAATTCACAGGCTGGGAACTTACAATGCTGATGTAACGGAAGGTTCAAAGGCATTCGGCGGGGTGTGGGAGCGGCTACATTATGACTGGTCAAAACCAGGTATCATCGAATTACGCACGGTCAGCAGTAACATCTGGGCTGTTGGAAGTGGCTGGCGATATAAACTCGAGAATGCGAATGACGGCTCTGGAACATACATTACCGCCAAAGTGACTCGATATCCAAGCTCAATAAAGGGCTACCTCTTCCTCGTTTTTGTTGCTTCAATTGGAAGACCGCTTATTAAAAGAAGTTTTCGAAATACGCTGCGAACGATCGAGAAGCAAACTGAGAGCAATTTTTAAAGTCTCGGTCAGATTTTCTGCTCTATATAATTCAACGTGATCTTCAGCCAGTGCATATCTACAGTATTTAGGTCGTCAAAAAGATTGCGAACATTGCTGTGTTTATTTTTTGGCCTATTTCCTTGGCTCAAATATTCTTTATACTTCACACTGAGATTTTCGCTCATGTCCCTACCCTCTTCTGTGGGCCTCTAAACCCCTCCATTTTCGTCTGACTAAATAGTTTATTTGGCTACATCGTACCGTGTTTATGTGTATGGTACCGTGTTTGTAATCACAGCATACTTCACAAATAGCTTATACTGAGGGATATGTCGAACATGACTCTCAGTAAGGATAGTGGTGAAAGTATTCTTTCGTATTTCAAAGAGGGATCCATAGTTCGTGTTTCAAAAGCTGAAGTCATCGTGCAGGGTGATGAAGAGCCATCGGGGGTGTATCTTGTGCGGGAGGGGTACGTGAAGGCTTATTCAATATCGCAAGCTGGGCAGCAGAATCTCTTGCTCATCCATGGCCCCACTGAAATCATGCCCTTACCGTGGGCACTCGACGGCCCGCAAAAGCTCGGCATCTTTTATGAAGCGATGTCTGACGTCGTTTTGCTGAAAACATCCAAGGACGACCTACGCCAAGCGATGGGACAGAATAGTTGGCTCACCGAGCAGATCCTGCGCCAACTTGTAAATACCTTCACTGTCTATGCCCAGCGGATCCAGAATCTCGGCTATCGGCAGCCGCGCGAACGGGTCATTGCCTGTATGCTCGACCTCGCAACGCGGTTCGGTGTGGCTGACGGCAAGGAAATTATAATCGAAGCACCCACCACCCACCAGGATATTGCCGATTCCATTAACACCTCGCGTGAAACGGCGAGTCGTGCGCTTGAACAGTTGTTTGAAGAAGGCTTGCTCGCACAAACAGACCACCTGTTTGTGGTAAGGGACGAAAAGCAACTCATGTCCGAACTACATTAATACTATCTGTAAAACGTTTCGTCTTGTGTTTATACGCACAGGTTCACAAATATTACTTATTATGCTATAATATTTGTATGATATTCCTTGATGAATCAGGCAAGCGGTGGAAGCACATTAAATTTGGCACTGGCGTGCTGAGTACTACCGTATTGGTGCCTATTGGCGTATTGGCGACAGCTTCATTGCTTTACTTTCCTGCTTGGGGTGGTTTTGCATTGCCATCACCTTTCCATGTCAGCAATCCGCAGAAAACGATTCAACCAAGCGTGTTATCGGCGACTAATTCGAAACCTGCAGCCAACGCATCCAAGCGAACTACAACGTCCGCGAAATCGAGCGCTTCCCCTACAGCGCAACAAACAGCAAACAATGCATCTACAACGACAGGGCAATCAGCTTCCAACTCACCTGCTGACTCCACAAGCCAGCCACTAGTTGTCACTCCAGTAACGACACCTACGCCCACAACAACTCCAGCCGGCCAAGCCAATAAGCCGCTAAATCCAGGCAACAGCACTTATGGCCAGAGCCACCAACCTACGAAAACTTAGCCAAGTCAGTACCCTTACGCTCAAGCTTGCCCCAATGTACCAAGCGGCCTTTTAAAACGTTTACGAATGAACGAACAATCACGTAGTACATCAGTTGGCGGTAAAAAAGCCTTTGTGGAATTAAAATCCAGAGGCTGGTCAGCTTTTCTTTGTCGAGTTTAAGCGCAATTGCCGCGGTCACCACATCCGCCACAGTATAAATAACAAAGCTGACGATCATCAGTTTGTACTGATGATGCAACAAACCGACGATCAAAGCCAGGTCAAAGAGTGGTGCAAACAGCGGAAAAATAATCTGGAAGAACAGTAAGTATGGCAAGCCCACCAAGCCCAGACTTCCTCTTTTTGGATTAAGGAATGATCGCTTATGCTTCCAGACAGCTTGCATGGTACCGAACGTCCAGCGGAAGCGTTGTTTGAGCAGATCGTCGATTGTCGACGGAGCTTCAGTTAAGGCGACAGCTTCCGAATCATAAACAATTTTAGCGCCGGTCTCCTTAATCGACAGCGTCAGATCAGTGTCTTCGGCAAGCGTATCAAAAGTAAAGCCACCTATTGTATAGAGCAAAGACTTCCGGAAAGCGCCGACGGCACCCGGAACAACGGTAATACAATCAAGCAAATCACCCATTCGGCGGTCAAGATTAAAGCCCACAATATATTCGATCGACTGCAGTTTGGTAATCAGCGTGTGCCGGTTGACGATTTTTGTATTGCCTGAGACTGCCCCGACTTTGGGGTTGGCAAAATGACGCATCAGGTGTGCGACAGTATCAACCCTGAAGACCGTATCGGCATCAATCGCGATGATGATCGGTGCCTGCGCCTCAGATATACCAAGATTAAGGGCTGAAGCTTTGCCGCCGTTTTCCTTTCGTAGCACCCGCAAACGAGGGTCCTGTTCTTGGTTGGCGAGCTCAAAAGTGGCATCCTTTGAACCGTCATCGATGACTATCACCTCAAAACGTGGGTACTGACTTGCTAGTACGGACTTCAAACAACTTTGTATGACGGTAGCTTCGTTATAGGCCGGCATCAATATACTGCATGCCGGCGGCTCCAAGGTACCGTCAAACTTATTTTTCCTACGCGATTGGATGATGGCTGCTGCCATCACCAAAAAGAAGCGCGCGAAACTCGCAATAATCAATATGACGATAAACCAGCGTAGTCCATTGCTCATCCCTGCACTGGCAGCTAAAAGCACGCGGGCAAGCAGGGCAATCGCCCGTTCGCCGCTTGTCAAAGCCGGCATCACATCTGATCGGGAGCTACCAAGCGCTTCGCCTACTGTTGCAAACTTAAATCCACTGCTCTGATAAAAATCTATAATTCGAGGGAGAGCATTAACCGTTTGACTGCGGTCGCCACCACTATCATGAAGCAGGATTATGCCGCCACCCGCCGATGCATTCTCAACAATCTGCTCGGCGCCCGGCCGACGCCAATCTTCGGAATCAATTGTTTCGCCAACGGTGACATACCCCAAGTCCGCTGCCCGGTTTATCACCGCTGATTGTGCAGGCACCAAAGCATCTGACCCTAAAAATGGCGGTCGAAACAGCCTTGTCGAATGATGTATTTGTGAACTAATAATGATTCGTGTCAGATTAAGCTCGAGCTTCATGCGCCATGTGGCTAACTTTGTGAGATCGGGGTGACTGTAAGTATGGTTGCCGATTTCATTGCCATCGTCGTACATTTCTTTAAGAAAAGGATGCTGGACTGCCTGGTTCCCCACTATAAAGAACGTTGCATGAACCTTTTTTTGCTTTAAAATGGCCAAGATTTGCGGCGTGTATTTGGAGGGGCCGTCGTCAAAGGTCAATACAACCGTTTTAGGCGGTAATGTTGGCTGGACTAAGGCACCTAAATTATCCTTGAGATAGACGCTTTGGGCCTGCGCAAAAACCGGAGTCATCAACAGAACTAAGCAGGTGAAGCACAACATGACCCTAGTTTTAAACATATGCCAATTGTAACAGGAGCGGTGCAAGATAGACATTATACAAAGTACCCCTATGGGGTATATAATTTAGGTATGATTGTAGGTCTAAAAAAGCGTTCTTTGCACCGCACCAAAATACTAGAAGGCCAAATGCGTGGCCTGCAAAAAATGATAGAAAATGAGGAGTACTGTATGGATATCCTGACACAGAGTCTCGCCATCCAAGCCTCGCTCGGCTCACTTAATAAACTTATTCTCGAAAATCACGTCCGTACACATCTCACTGAAAAAATGCAGAGCAATGATAATAAGCGGACTGACGAAGCAGTCGAAGAACTCCTCAAACTTTATGAATTAAGCTCCAATCGAGCCAGATAAAAGACATTATGATTATACACGCACTACTGCACGCACTAGGGATGTCCTTTGCGATGTCTTGGGAGATACTATGGCCACTTATACTCGGCTTCACGCTGAGTGGTGTTATACAAGCTGTGGTATCACACAAGCAGATGGCGAAACTATTACCCGACGATTCCCCGAAGACGATCGTGAAAGCCAGTTTGCTCGGCGCAGCCTCAAGTTCCTGCTCCTACGCTTCCGTCGCATTAGCTCGCTCAATATTCAAAAAAGGTGGTAACTTTACCTCCGCTATGGCGTTTGAGATGGCCAGCACCAATCTGGTGATTGAACTGGGCATTATTATGGTTTTACTCCTCGGCTGGCAATTTACGGCGGCCGAATTTGCAGGTGGCCCCATAATGATTGCGCTCTTGGCGATAGTATTCCGTCGTTTTTTAACGAAGCGTATGGTACGCGAAGCTCGCGCACAAGCCAACAAAGACATAGCCGGCCGTATGGAGGGTCACGCTGCCATGGATGATATGGCAGTTGAAGGTAACCAGAGTATCTGGCAGAAGCTAAAATCTCCGGCTGGGCGTACGGCGACCAGTCACTTCTTTGTCATGGACTGGGCATCAATTTGGACAGATATTGTCCTTGGCTTATTGATTGCAGGTGCATTAGCAGCGTGGGTACCATCGCACTTTTGGCAAACATTCTTTTTTGTGAAGCACCCGTTGGTGGCTGCTGCTTGGGGGCCATTGGTGGGGCCACTAATCGCAGTTATTTCGTTTGTCTGTAGCGTTGGAAATGTGCCGTTGGCGGCTGTGCTCTGGAATGGCGGCATAAGCTTTGGGGGTGTCATCAGCTTTATTTTCGCTGACCTGATCATCCTGCCAATTATTCGTATCTACGCCAAATACTACGGCTGGAAAATGGCCGGTTTCTTATTTGCTACCTTTTACGCGGCGATGGTCGTCGCCGGTTACATCATTGAAGGACTTTTTGCTTTGTTGCATCTAACGCCGCATCTACGCAATGCCAAAGTCTTGGACGCAGCAGTGAGCTGGAATTACACCACCGTACTAAACATCGTGTTCTTGGTCATAGCGGGAGCGTTAGTGTTTCGATTTTTACGGACGGGCGGCCCGATGATGCTCAAAATGATGAACGCGAAGCCGGCAGATGTTCATAAACATGCTTAATAAATTCTCCACCTTATAAAAGACAAAATAACTTTATGAGTTTTGTGGAGATATGCGATGCGTGCTCGTAGCAGCGAACAAAAAGACCAACAAAGCCAAGCCAGCTGCGACTGCACCGAACGCGAAGGTCGCCCAAGGACCAATAGTTGACCACAGTAGCCCACCGACTATTGAAGCGAGCAGAATACCTGCGCTGTTAATAGTTTGCAGTAGGCCATAGATGCCACCGGCTTCTTTCTTGCTGATGTATTGGCCAACAAGTGCCTTAGACACACCGTCGGTAAGAGCAATGTAGAGGCCGTACACCGCAAAAAGCCACCATATATTCGCCGTAGATTTGTTGAATGCAAAGCCGATGTACACCAAGACGTATATGATAACGCCAGCTATAAAGACGCGCTTCGGTCCTATCTTATCGGCCAGGCTTCCTGCCGGTATCGAGGCGACGGTATAGACGATGTTATAAACGACATAGGCCAGCACAACAAATGACAAACTCAGGCCCAAATTCTTTGAGCGCAAAATCAGAAAGCTATCTGAACTATTGCCTAAAGAAAACAATCCACTGGCCACCAAAAATATCTTTAGTTCCTTCGGCAATGTTTTAAGGCTCATTTTTGGCAGTGGCGTAGTACTGACTTTTTCGGTTTTTGGGTGTTTTGTTTCGCGCACAAAAGATATGAGTAGTACGCCAATAAGCGTTGGAATAACTGCGACAAAAAGGATTCTGCGGATGTTACCGTTGAAGGTATGGAGTAATACGAGCGCGATGAGTGGGCCGACGACCGCACCAGCGCTGTCCATACTACTATGAACGCCAAATACTAAGCCGCGGTTCTTCTCATTTGATGCATCCAATAATAATGCGTCTCTCGCACCAGTGCGTAAGCCTTTGCCAAACTTATCTATCACCCGTCCAATAAACACCACGCCCCAGATGTTGGAGAGAGCGATTACAAGTTTAGAAACGGCCGACGCTGAGTAGCCAAAAAATACGAATGGCTTGCGCTTACCAAGCCGGTCAGACCATCGTCCAAAGATAATCTTAAAAATAGCTGCGCTGCCGTCAGAAATACCTTCAATAAGGCCCAAAACTGCGACCGGCGCGCCAAGCACCTGCGTCAAAAAGATTGGCATGATTGGGTAGAGCATTTCGCTGGCGACATCATTAAAGAAACTGACGGCACCGAGAATATACACCGAGCCAGGTATTTTTTTAAGCATGAATTAACTATAACAAAATAAACTATTTATGGATCCTCTTCGGAGAATGAATTTGTTTGCTGGTCTGCCTACTGGGCGTTGCCTTGTGGCTCATCCTGAGATCGCCAGTTTATAGCATTCTGGCGAGTGTCGTTGCAGACACCGTGGCATTGTTACCGACCTTCAAGAAGGCCAAGATACAACCAGAAACCGAGACGAGAATTTCCTGGCTTATCGGCACCTTTAGCGTCGTGTTGGCAGCAATCTCTGTCGGTAAAATTGACTGGAAGTTACTTTTGCTCCCTGTTGTGAGCATCATTTTACAAGCCTACATGGTTTTCCTTCTCTACCGGCCCAGATCCAGCGACAAACCAAACTAGTCGACTAAGTGCAAGACATCTACTGGTATCATAGATATACATGCCATCCATAAACTTTGAAACGACACTTTCTGAAATCAATACTTGGATTATTGCCAAGTTGCCGCAAAGTGCCAGCGCTAAGCTCCCTTCACGCGGACAGGTCATGGTTAAAGGGACTATTGACGACTTTGAGTTTTTGAACGCTCTCGGACCTGATGGGCGTGGTGGCCACTGGCTACATGTCGATAAGACGATGCAAAAAGCCATAAAATCGAATGTAGGCGACACCGTCAAGCTATCCATTGAAGCCGCCAAAGACTGGCCAGAACCTGCTATCCCAACAGATGTAAAAACCGGACTCGTTACTAATCCTGAAACAAAGCATCTCTGGGATGACGTCACACCAATGGCGCGCTGGGAATGGCTCCGTTGGATCGGTTCGACCGCAAATGCCGACACTCGCGCAAAACGTATCGTAGTGTCTGCTTCGAAGCTCAAAAATGGCTTACGCAGACCCTGCTGCTTTAACCGGAGCATGTGCTGCGTACCTGATGTTTCGAAAAACGGCGCCCTCCTCGAAGCCTAAATCCCACATTATGGTAAGCGGGTTGGATCGCTCGGCACACTAGCGGCCGGGTCAACGACGTGTGGCGCATCGAACTGAGCATGTCTGGGCGGCCTGAGCGACTTCTTTCTTAGAACATATGCTCCCCCAGAAAGCAGCACAATCAAACCGCCCACTCTTGGCAAGATACTGTCCACGAGTTTTGTAACTGCAGTCGGCTTTGCGACAACCTTATTTGCAGGCTGCACGGTGGTTACTTGTGGCGTTGTTTGGGTCTGAATCGTCGGCATAACCGTTGGAGTCGCCACTACGGGTGTGGCTGCCACAGCCGGGGCAGCATTGAACCAGCTCAAAAACTCATTATTGGCCGTCGCTACACCTGAGTTCGCACACAATCTGGCCGTGCCGACCGTCGTTGAATAAATCTTACCCAGGTTGCCGCCGAGTTTTATGTTGTTGAGGCGTGCCCTTGACGGTTCAAGTGCTTCGCAGCTGTCGGTACTGCCGCTAAATCTTTCGTGAAAGGTTGAAACGTTCGGCTTGATTCTGCCGTGACCCGATGGCACATTGATAGATCCGATAGGCGTTGATGCGCCAGTTGATTTGTTGGCGATGTCAGCACGCCAAACCTTCTGCGTGCCATCATCAGATTGCAGGTTGAAGGTGGCGTATACCCCGTCGTATTGTCCTGCTCGATGGTGATATCGCCAGATAGCGTCGTAGCTGGCGCGCTAAATGACCACCAAGCAGCCGGCGAAGGTGTACCCACCCAGCCGTTGATTGCGGCATGTGCCGAGCCGCCACATACAGCCAGAAAGGTAATAAAAAGAGCGAGAACTTTTTTGATGATATTTTTATCATACTATGTTCTTGGTTATCTGAATTATTTCAGATACGACGAACCTGGCTATCTGCACTTCAAACGGAGGCATACAACTTGCGCCGTTCAGTTAACGAACAAGCAAATCTACGCCTTCTACAAAAACGACGGTGTTTCCAACGTAAAATGCAACGAACGCGAATGTTTTGATTGCAACATAACGTACATCTTTTAATCTCCTTTTAGTATTAACTGGAGGCCTACGTAAGCAGGTTTCAAACAGCCTAGAATCGAGATATATGGCGAGCCAGCAGCAACTACCCAGCATCACTGAGTTACTTTCTTTGAACGGTAAAACGGCGATCGTCACCGGTGGTGCGAAGGGTATCGGTTACGGAATCGCTGCTCGGTTGGCCGAAGCAGGTGCCAAAGTATTACTAGCCGATACCGATGTAGTGGCCGCCCGGCAAGCAGCTCAAGCACTCAGCGATAAGGGCTGGACTGCTGCAGCCATCGAGACGGATGTTTCCTCTGAAGAACAAGTCATCAACATGATCGGCGAGTGCCGGATACAGTTTGGTACCGTAGATATACTTGTAAATAACGCTGGGATTTATCCACCTGCACCGGTGGCACACATGACGGCCGAACAATTTGAACGCGTCATGCACGTGAACCTGCGCAGCGTCTTTTTGACGACCAAGTACGTGGCCGAGGTTATGAAACAACAGGGAACGGGAGGACGCATCGTCAATATTACTTCAATCGATGCCGTTCACCCTTCGATGGTTGGTTTAGCACATTATGATGCCTCTAAACATGGCGTGTGGGGCTTTACTAAAAACTCCGCCTTGGAACTGGCGCCATACAATATCTGGGTAAACGCAGTCGCTCCCGGCGGGATTCTGACACCCGGCGTTGCCGCCATGCAGCCCGCGACGGATCAAGAAAAACAAAAACAATCCGAAGCTTTTATGATAAAACTGCCGATGCGTCGGATGGGCACGCCGGATGAAATCGGCACAGTTGTGCTGTTTCTGGCATCAGGCATGGCGTCATATATGACTGGTAGCCAGATAGTCGTTGACGGTGGTGCGCTTCTTAGCTAAGCAGCCCGACTATAATAAGGTGACTGCCCTCCGAGCATCACCCTGCAAGTGCTCCAAACGTCGTGATTCAATATATGCGACGAAAGTCGAAGCACATTTTCTGTTGAACGTACGCAGTGTGTAATCATTAACGCGAGTATGCAATGTGACCGTCGATCCAAGACCGGCAGCACTAAAACTTACCCCACTTACGACATCATAAGTAAGTTCATCCTTATTTACAAAAAGCGGCTTCTTGTCAAAAAATATGACTCGCCTATCGGTTGCCACGAGCATCGCAAAACCAACCTTGCAGTGGCCATACACAACACCCCTAAGATGCTCTTTGTCATGAATGATTGTTGGTAGGTAGCGACTTTCCATTCGGTACATAGCAAATTCGGACACGCCGAGTTTTCGTAGCTCGAGTGCAATTCTTTGCTTGTGCGTGAGCTTATGGGGTCGCTTTGGTAGCCAAATCTTCCTTAGGTTCATAAGCCTGCTTCGGTGCAAGTTGTTTGATGTGAGTGATTCATACATATCATGCCTCCTGACGTATCTAGTTAAGCACTTCTACGCGTACATCACCGTGCCTAGAATCACACATACTGTGATTCTAGGCACGGTGATAGTCGGAAAATACCTAGATAGTATGGAGAATAATGGAGAAATAATCATGCACATACCTTTGTTGGACCATAACATATCGGCACGAGCAACGAGTGAAAAAAGAATTAGAGACTTTTTAAACATGCACCCCATCGGCGTGCTCGCAACTGTCGACCCAGATGGCAATCCACAGGCAACGGTTATTTATTTTTCAATCCAGGAAGATGATACGATACTATTCACGACAAAGCGACGTACGAAGAAAAATGACGATCTTCAGTTTAACAATCACGTCATGTTGGTTGTGTATGAGTCACCAACACAGACGAGCGTTCAGATTACGGGCAAAGCAAAAATAATCAGCGATAAAGTCTTGGCTCAGAAGTCATTTTTACACATGCTCCAGTCCGCGGAATCAAGCAGCTTCGCCGGTACACCGCCTCTGTCAAAACTGTCTGCAGGTAATTATATCGCATACCAAATCACGATTTCGCAGATGCGCATGGCTGTATTTATGCATCCATCCAACAAAGGTCCAAATCTGTTTGAAACGATCGATTTTATTGCCTAGCTCGCTACCAAATCGCCGAAAAATAAGCTACACTTGTAACCGACTATAAAAACAAAAAGGTATTTCATTTATGGCAGAAGATATTCTCGCGCCGGATCAGGCGGACATTGATAATTATAAAGAAACCGACGTGTTTGCTTGGGCAAATAATTTGGTGCAGTACAAAGGCGAGCTTAAAATCGACCTATTTTTGATGAGCAAGAAATTTACTTTGTATAAAACGACGATTGCCAAAGAACTACGCAAAAGCCTTGAGCCGTTATTTATCGATGGTATTCTGGAATACATTTTAGATGGTGCCGAAACTGGCTTAGTTGTGCGTGGGTTTGAGGAGGCCGAAGACGAAGAAGGTGTCTTGCAACGCACGCAGTTGTTCAAAGTCGAAAAGGCCCGCGAAGCCATCAACTGGCTCAAGACTCAAGAACACGAAATCGAAACCTTTAAGGAAGCAGAGCATGACTTCAAGCGTATGAAAGGCATCATTGCGCGCGTGACTCACCCATCGATCAAGCAACAAATTTATCTGGTAAAAGTGCTACCGCAGGCCAATATCATGGGTGGCCGAGCCGGCTGGATGATTCGGGAAGGTAAGTTCGTGCCATTCGATGCCGATGCCGCCCTGCGTATTCCTATGGATAACCAGCTTTTGATTCTCGACCAAGACATGTACGTTTTTAGTCAGACTCGGCTCAAACAGCTCTTTGGCTATGACGCTAAGGAAGCGAGTATCGCCGAAAAGAAGGTCCAAGCTATCGAAACCAACTTCCGCCTCAGCTTCCCCGAAGGCGTCACCTTGCAGATGATGGTTGCCGGCAAAAAGAACGTCATTCGCAAACTACAGAAAATCGAGACTGACCACGTCAAGCAACAAGAGATTATTGACCACGCCGAAGAACTAGACATCGATCTAATGCAAGATGACTCTGGGGCTATTATTATCGAAGACAGCAAAGCCTTAGACCGCTTTGTAAATCTCTTAAACGATGACTATATGGAATCTGCCCTGACTGGTCAGCGCTACGAGATTATCCGTAAAAAACCCATCAAACCAACCGAAGATGAAGCAGCTCCTGCAACATAACGTACAGCTTTTATTATGCAAAAGGCGTTTACTGAAAATGTAGCTTAAATGAGTCTTTTATAGATTCAGAATCGAGTCAAATGTCCGAAAAAAAACACCTTCACACTTTAAGTGAACTATCTGCTCATCCAATTGCCCGAAACATTGAATGGTCTGAACTGATTCCAGCGTTGGCCTCTATTGGCCTCTTGCACGAAGAGAAGAACGGCAATTATCATTTTTCGCGCAATGACCACAGCTTAGTCTTTGAACGCTCTCATCACAAAGTGCTCGATATTGAAGAAGTGCTTAAGCTGCGCCACTTTCTGCGTCTTAGCGCCCGACCCGAATCTGATGACGCAGATACCGTCGAAGGCGCCATCGTGGCAATCGACTACCACAAGGCATTTATTTGTCATAACCCTGGGAGCGAATCAGAATCGCTGGTACACCTTCACGCCAATCTGAGCAGTGGCAGAATCTTGCATAAAACGGCCAAAACCGCCCCTTTCAACGACTCAAACCCGCCCGAGGATGCCGAATATTTTGAGTCCGTCATCAAAGAAATTCTGCCCAGCAAACGTATCGTCATTTTGAGCCATGGCACCGGATCAAGCCGCGCTTCGGACCATCTGCTCGAAGTGATTCACAAGGACTATTCAGAAATCGCGCACCGGATTGTAGCCACCAAGAACTGTGACTTAGAAGCCATGACCGAGCCGCAGATTGTTGAACTAGGCACAGAACTGCTCCACGGAAAAGTTGCAAAGTTCGTTTAATAGGAAAATAAGCGTAAGCTTAAAGCATCGAACAAGAACCTCGTATTCAAACGATTGAAAAGAAGCAACGGCGTGCGCTTATTTTTGCCGGTGTCGTTGTTGCACTTGTCGTGGCAGGAGTCGTCTTTGTTGGCTCGCGTCATTCGATCCAACCGAACAGTACCAAAGGAGTATTAGGAACTGAATCTAGCGTTCCAAGCTCACTGCCACCGGAGTCATCGGTGCCGATTGGAGCGCAAACAAAAACCGACGGATGCGTAGCGCATAATGCCCTGCCCGAGGCTACTTGCACGCCTGGGGCAATCCTTTCGACGGCCACAAAAGCTGAAATCTGCACAGCCGGCTACTCCTCAAAAGTACGCAATGTACCTGATTCAGAGAAGAAAAAAGACTACACGGAATATGGAATTACGTCGCATGCGAGCGGACAGTATGAGGTTGATCATCTAGTCAGCCTCGAACTGGGAGGCTCGAATGATATCGCCAATCTTTGGCCTGAACTGGCAGCTCCGCTCCCAGGCTTTCACCAAAAAGATCAAACCGAAAACTACCTGCATAAGGAAGTCTGTGACGGAGTGATAGACCTTGCGACTGCTCAGAGAGAAATCGCCCAAAACTGGCTCGGTGTTTACGCGACAATGCCAAAATAAGTGAGTCATAGACTCATCTGTATGACACTTAAGCTATGTATGGATCTTCCTCGCTGAGCGGACATCTCATCAGCTGGGAGATTGTCGATAATCAGCTGTATGCCGTGCAGAACGGCGCCGGCGAAGTAAAGCAAGCCGTAGATATTTCTGTAAGTATCGTGAAATTTGTCGAGCAGACCCAAACCGCCATCACCTGCCCTTCATGCGGCAATCCAATGGGAAAAATCCCTTATAACGGTGGCCAAACAATGATTGATTCCTGCAGCAATTGCCCCTACCGCTGGCTCGATGCGGGAGACATTATTGCTGTTACGCAAAAATCTGTCACTTTGTAATTAGGCGGGCGTGTGCCTTATAATGAGACTCATGACACCAGAAAAAGAAGGTATGCCTGAAATCGTCGTACCCCCTGAAGACCTTGCGACGGCAGATTTGCTTTTGGAACTAATGGACTACGAAGATTTTGCCGGCCTTGATATGGGAATGCATGGTTATTCAGGACATGTCAGAGAAGGCGTTGGCTACTGCTTTAGAGAATTTAAGATCGATCCAAAGAAAATCGACCCGGCAAAAGTAGCGGAACTCAGACGCTGGACGACTACACTCCTACAAGAAGGTGGGCACATACCAAAGCCTACTTAGGCAGCGAACGCCTCACCAAAGAACGAGTCGTGAAGATGACGGACAATAATTTTACTGATGTCATGAAAACGACCTCTTCTTTGACTAGCCATTTTCAAGAGATGTGATTGTAATGTTGCCGCGACTTTTGCCCGATGTTCACTAGTGCCCCGATAGTTGAGAATATCCATGGATATTTTATCTTCCTGCTCGGCCGACTTAACGACTTTTGCTTTAAGGTCACGGATGATTGATTTAATCATTTCATCGCTTGGTTTAAAACCCATATTGTCGAAAAGTTTTTTGCATAGAACTTCGACTTCTTTTACCTTAACCAGCGGCACTGCTTCTGCTGATTCTGTGACGAGTTCTTGAATTAACTGCGAGATACCTTCAATCGCTATAGTGAATTTTTGTTTGTTTTCTAAGGTTAAAGTAAAGTCTTGCTCCAACTTATCTACATAAGCAGTACTTATTTCTTCAGTGATAGCAGGAGTATGGATTATCACACTTTCGTGTAGCGCAAGACCATCTTTCTGCAGTGGCCCTAACGCAAGCACCTCACTTTGCACTTGCTGGGGAGCAGCCGTCTGATTATCTTTTTCAATGCTCGCCACTGGCACAAAGGACAGAATTTGGGGAGTAACATCGGCTTCCTGCTCTAGGGCTACCTGCTGAGGTGCTTCATCTACCCTATAAACAGCCGGTTGATTAAACTCTAAAATGGCCTGAGGCGCTACTTCAATAACCGGTTCATAAGTGCGAACTGCCTGATGAAGATTCTTGAGCACTCGCACCGTCGGTTTTTTAATCGTCCGCACTTCGTTCCTAGTTAGTAAAACTTTTGGTTTTTGCGCTGAAGTAATGGCGCTTTTCACTATAGTCTTAGATATCGTTCGCGAAACTGGCTTTCGAATCGCAACGATGATTGGCCTAGCTGGAATCTTTTTTGTAACTTTTAAGTCTTCGAGCTTTTTCGGTGCGACTTCTACATTTGTTACGACAGGAGATGAGATGACAGGCTCTACAATTCTGCCCTGAATCTCTTGTGCCACCGCCAAGGCAGCTTCTGGCATAACAATCGCCTCGGACAACACAGACCTTTCAGTACGTCGCTTTACCACTTCGATGATGAATGGTTCCTCCCGCTTTATCAGTCCTGTCTCTGGCCTTGGAATAATTGCTGCCGCAACTTCTGTAGCTCTTTCCTGATGAACAATAATTTCTGCTGTCTCTTTGGTCTCTGCGGCTTCTTTGGCGGCTTTGGCAACAGCTTTTGCTGCCCTCTTTTCGGCGACTAATTCCTCTAATGACTTGCCTTCGGCCGGCGTTGGTGTGGCCTTCACTTTTTCAAGGCTCTCAACAAGATCCAGACCAGCTTTACCCATCGTGCTCAAAAAGGGACACGTGCCACCATTTGGGCCGTAGCGATTTTTGTGTGCATCTATGCCGCCGTCGGCTTCCAGCTTTTTGATTGCCTCGTCCATGTTTGGCGTCGTAGCTTCTGAGGGATGTGCTGCATCATTTACCGAATCTGGTTGGAGGGCTGGGTCAAGTTGACGGATTTGTTCAAGCTCTTGTGCTGTGTTACTTTGCTCGTTTCGAATGAGCTCATCAAGCATTGGTCCAGCCAGCCCAAGTTCGCCAAACTGTCTCATTGGCTAGAAGTGCTCACGCAAGTGAGCCATGCTGTATTCCCAAACAGCGTCGGACTTTTTGTGCGGGTTGAAGATGTTTTCAGGGTCAAAGATGTGCTTTACCTGTTTGAAGTAGCCAAAGACTTCTGGGCCATACATCTTTTGTAGCCATGGTCCGCGAATCATGCCATCGTTATGCTCACCAGATAACGAACCCTTATATTTCAGGACGATATCATTGATTTCTTTCATAGCCGGTTCGAGCTTGGCCTTCTCTTTTGGATCTTCAATTTTCATGAGGGGAATAATGTGGAAGTTGCCGTCGCCCATGTGACCGGCGATAGTTGCCAAGAGTTTGTATTTAGTAATTACGGCCCGGATTTCAGGTAAAAACTGCGGTACGATTGCTGGCGGTACGATCAAATCATCCATGAACGGTGCGGTGTGCTTATCGTGGACCTTTTGGCGCAGAATATTGAAGCTTTGGCGGCGCATAATCCAGAATTTTGCCGCTTTCGCCTCGGTTTCATCTTCTTCAAACAAGGCTTCATGGCCAAACTCTTTCATGTCTGTGTGCATCTTGTGAACCTTCTGTTTGACCTCATCGGGTGTGTCGCCCGTAAATTCGATGAGTAACACCATCTTAGGAATACCGCGCATTAACTTGAGCGCATCAGGAATCAGCTGGATACCGAGCTTGGCCATGCCAAACCACCCCAGCGTTTTGTGAAAGAAGAAGAACAGCTTGAAGCTGAGCATCAATGTATAGTTATCAAAACCCTCAAATGTTGCTGGTTTGTCTTCCATGACCTTGTTAATCAACGTGCCGAGGTCATCAATACTACGCAGAAAAACAACCAGAGTACCGGAGTGCTTCGGTGCAGGCACCATCCGAAAAGTGATGTCAGTCGTGACGCCGAGCGTCCCTTGCGAGCCAGTAATAAGACGGTTGAGCTCAAAGCGGCCAGTTTCGCGGTCCCACACATCCCACATATGGTAGCCAGTCGAGTCTTTGCTGACACCCGGTTTGGCCGCCTTAATGGCATCATAATTTTTATCAACTAGCTCAAAGACATCCCGGTACACCTTGCCTTCAAAGTCCTGCTGTGACATTTTGGCGGTCAGTTCGGCTTTATTGAGCGGTTTGACGGTATACTCATTGCCGTCTGCAAAAACAACCTTCAATTCTTCAACGAAGCCGTCGGTCTTTCCGTAAACGAGTGAACGCTCACCACCGGCATTATTATTGACCATCCCACCGATTGTACAGAGATCGCGTGAAGCCGGAAAACTTGGCATCAGCACACCCTTTTCGAGCGTAGCTTTTTCAAAATCACGATAAAATACTCCTGGCTGCGCGCGGCTGGACTGCTCGCCGACCTCTTCAATACGCGTGAAGTATTTGTTCATGTTCATGATGATTGAGTCGTTGACGGCAGCGCCTGACATATCGGTTCCGGCGCTACGCATGGTGAGCGAGAGTGTTGGATTGTTTTTCTTGTTGGCTGCGACATACTTCACAATTTTCTGGACGTCAGCGGTATCTTTTGGAAAGACGACCAGCTCGGGCTTCATCTCGAACATACTGGCATCGTGACTATGGAAATCTCTCGTCTCATCGCTATCATCAACATCACCTAGAATAAGGGATTTCAAATCTGTTTTTATATCACTCATATACCATAAGCTTAAAGATGTTAACGGGTTTTAGCAACACGCTACTGCTTTTCTGGTATAGTTTTAGGTAATGAAACATGTAGTTATTGCCGGCGGCGGCTTTGCAGGCGTCCGCTTGGCCCGAAAACTCAAAAATCAAAAAGATATCAATATCACGATTATTAACGATCGGCCAGACTTTCGCTACTACCCGGCGATGTATCGTTCGGCAACCGGCTTCAAACTGGGCGCATCACGGATACCACTTGAGTGGATATTACTCGATCACCCCCGGACCGATCTCATCGTTGATAGTGTAAAAAATGTCGATACCACCTTGAAGGTCGTCACTACCGCAGGTGGCCAAGCTCTCAAATATGATTATGCCGTCTTTGCGCTTGGTTCGGTTACAACATACTTCCATATCGAAGGCATTCCCGAGCATTCCTACGGCATGAAGGGGCCCGAGGAGATCGCCAAGCTCCGCGCTTTTTTACACAGCCATGTCACGAGCAATGCAGAAGCTGACCAGAACTATGTGATTGTTGGCGCGGGCCCAACTGGGTGCGAACTGGCGGGAGGCCTGGGAATTTACATTAAGCATATTGCTAAAAAACACGGCGTCAAAAAACACGGCGTCAACATTTGGCTGGTGGAGGCTGCTCCTCGTATTCTCCCGATGTTACCTGAGGCTGCATCACGAGCTGCCCAAAAGCGACTCGAAAAACACGGCGTCAAAATCCTCACAGACACAACTGTCACACGAGAAACAGCCAGCAGTCTTAACACATCACGAGGCCCCATCAAGACGCACACCGTGATATGGACGGCTGGCACCGCCAACAACCCCTTCTACGCCAAGCACCCTGATTTATTTGAACTGAACAAACGCGGACGAGTCGTCGTGAACGAGCATTTGATGACTCGCGATCATCTGTACGTCGCCGGTGACAGTGCTGCAACCGCGCATGGCGGCTTGGCGCTTACCGCTATCTGGAACGCGAACTTCGTTGCAAGGGATATAGTTGCGCGTATTCGTGGCTGGGGTCGTCCAACGCTGTATGAGTGGAATCCCGTTTCTGTCATACCGATCGACAAACGCTGGGCTGTGCTGCAATATAAGAAATTCTCAATACATGGCTTTCTGCCCGCCTTGATTCGGCTGGCCGCTGATTACATTGGATACTCTGATGTACTTGGTCCAATCCGAGCCTTCACCATTTGGTCAAATTCCGAAAAAACCGAAAACTCCTGTACGATTTGCCAGCGCAACTCATAACAGCAGTTATACTAAAAGGTAATGGGAACACTTCCGCTTGATGCGTACTTAGAGGCGCATAAAAAACTCGTCGACAAGACGCTTTTAAAATTACTGAAGACTTCTGGAAATTACCGACGTTTTCCAACACTTGATAAGTCGCTCAAACACACCATCTTCCTGAAGGGGAAACGGCTTCGTCCAATTATGGTATTGATGACGTATGAGCTGTTTGGTGGGACCGCCACAGAGGTCGCCGATACGGCTTGTGCGATTGAACTTGTTCATGCCGGCTCACTTATGCTCGATGACTTGCCATCAATGGATGACGCTGAATACCGCCGCGGCAAAAAAACCAATCATGTGCTGTTTGGTGACGCGACGACCATTCTGGCCAGCGCTGCTTTATGGGTCGAGTCATTTCACATTCTTGCCGGCACCTCGGAAGCCGCACCACTGATTGAAGCGACAACGAAATACATCGGCAAAGATGGCCTCGTACTTGGTCAATATATGGATCTTTTTGCCTTTAACAAACAGCAGTCGCTCAAGGACCTTCGACAGTGTTATGAGCTAAAGACTGGCTCGTTGTTTATGCTTGCAGCTACATATGGCGCAATCTTGGGCGGTGCAAATAACCAGGAACAAAAGTCGTTAGAGGATTTCGCGCGCGCCTTTGGCATCGCCTACCAGATCCGCGATGACATCATCGATGCGACTGAAACCGAACAGCAAAGCGGCAAGGACGCCCACAAAGACGAACAGAACAATAAACCAAATTACGTCACCGTTCTGGGATTGATAGGTGCGCAGAAGGCTCTCAAAAAAGAGCTCGCCACAGCCACGAAAGCGCTCGCAGGGCTGGGCAAAGACACGATGCGCCTCGAACAACTTCTGAATGCTATGGTAGTATTAAAACCATGAGTGTAAATATATCGATTTGGGGCAAAGCGCTACGGACAATTCTGAGAATGTCAGACGAGGAGTTTTTAAAGCTCGACCCGGTTGCACAGTGGCTGGTTGCCTCTCGTTCAGCTGTATTTTTAATGACTTTTTTCTCCGCCACCGTCGGGGCTATCTTAGCAGCTGGCGATCATGCATTTAGTTGGCCAAAGTATTTGTTATGTGCGCTTGGGCTCGTCTTGGCGCATGCGACCAATAACCTGGTAAATGACTACACCGACACCGCTCGTGGCGTTGACAACAATAACTACTTCCGTACGATGTATGGCCCACAGGTCGTCGAAAATGGGCTGTGGTCCAAGAAGAAGATGCGCGCAGTCATAGCCTTTACCGGCCTGCTCGCAGTACTGTGTGCCTTTGCACTCTTTCTGATGTCAGGCGTTGGTGTCATATGGCTGACTCTGATTGGTGCGTTTTTCGTGCTGTTTTACACCTGGCCACTCAAATATATCGGCCTTGGTGAGCCGACTGTCTTATTGGTTTGGGGACCACTGATGGTTGCAGGCACCTATTTTGTCATGACTGAGAATTGGTCATGGAAGATTGCTGTGATTGGTGCCGTCTACGCTATTGGCGCCACCACTGTTTTGTTCGGCAAACACACCGACAAGTTACCTGAGGATAAAAAGAAGGGTATTCATACATTACCTGTTCTTTTGGGTGAGCCAAAGGCCCGGGCTGCCGTTATCGGGATGCTGGTCGGCCAGCTTGTGTTAGTCACTTTACTGGTTGCAGTCGGTTGGCTCAAGTTCCCGATGCTGGTGATTCTCCTCGGCATACCCGCCGTTATCAAAGCCGTAAAAGTCTTTCGCAAAAAGCGGCCAACCACCAAACCAAAAGACTTCCCGGCCGAGGCCTGGCCAACCTATCTCGCCGGCCACGCCTTCCGCGCTAACCGTGTGACCGGTGGTCTTTTTGTCCTTGGCCTCCTGTTAAGCTTACTCGTTAAATAACCCAAATTGTCTCCTACTAAGCCAGCGGCCATCATGCTATAGTGAACGTAGTTATGTTTAATTTTAAACAGTGGTGAAATTGTAGGAATGTCAAAAAGCAAAAGCAAACTTACTTCAAGCAATCCAGTATGGCTCCCTTTTGTTATACTCGCTGGGCTAGGATTGCTTATCACTATACTGTTGCGAGGTACTGATGTGGCGCTGCTGCATCCGAAGGGTTTGATAGCGACTGAAGAATACCGCCTTATGCTGCGTACAGTCCTTATATTATTAGAAATTGCAGTGCCAGCCCTGTTTTTGTTTTTCTTTTTTGCCTGGAAATACCGTGAGTCGAATCAAAAAGCGGTCCATGACCCTCAGCCCCATCATGACAAATCGCTCGTATTCACGATCTGGGCGCTTCCCTCAATTACGATGCTACTACTGGTCTCAATTATGTGGCCCGCCGCGCATCAGCTTGCTCCGCAGAAGGCGATTGCGAGCGCTGTAAAGCCATTAACAATCCAAGTGATTGCGCTGCGCTGGAAGTGGCTTTTTATCTATCCTGAACAAAACATTGCGACGGTTAACTTTATCCAAGTCCCGGTCGGTACGCCACTGCAATTTGACCTCACGGCTGATGAAACCCCGATGAGTTCATTCTGGATTCCCCATTTAGGTGGTCAATTGTACGCGATGACCGGACACGTTAACCGACTGAATCTTGAAGCTGACTCGCTCGGCGACTACACAGGCCGATCTACCGAAATTAATGGTGCTGGTTTTGCCGGCATGCAGTTCACGACTCGTGCCAGTTCAGGGCAGGATTTTGACCAGTGGGTGCAGAGCGTAAAACAGTCTTCCGCAACGCTCGATGCAGCAGCCTATGAAAAGCTGCTTACCCCCAGTGAGAGCAATCCTGCAGCAGTGTTCGCCACTGCTGAATCAAACCTGTACGCGAATACGGTCGTTAAATACAGCGGGTCGCACGGCCTGCATACGGAGCATGAATGAGAGAATTTCTTTTAGGTCGGCTCGACGCCAACGCCTTACCGCATGAGTGGGTGACCATTGCGGGAACCCTCGGCTTTGGAGCTATGATACTGTTTGCGGTGATTGTCATCACCCGTATGAAACGCTGGAAATGGCTGTGGAATGAATGGCTAACCTCTGTTGATCCAAAAAAGATTGGCATTATGTACTTCCTGGTTGGTGGCTTCATGCTCCTGCGCGGCGGCCTCGATGTGCTCATTATGTGGCTCCATCAAGCTTTATCGTCGGGATCTTCTCACGGCATCCTCTCGGCGGACCACTACCAACAGATCTTTACGGCCCACGGCAACATCATGGTGTTCTTTGTGGCGATGGCCTTGATATTCGGACTGATAAACTACATTGTTCCTTTGCAGATTGGTGCGCGCGACCTGGCATCGCCATTTTTGAATACGCTAGGGTTCTGGTTATTTATCGCTGGTGTTGTCATGGTGAACATGTTCTTTGTACTCGGTGGGCAATACGCCGCGACTGGCTGGTTGGCGGTTGCTCCACTGTCAGGAATACAATTCAGCCCAGGAACGGGGGTGGATTATTGGCTGTGGAGCCTGCTGATTTCTGGTGTTGGCACAACGCTTGGTGCGATTAACTTTATTATGACA
Organism: Saccharimonadales bacterium (SeqCode); assembly: GCA_038211855.1. Classification (GTDB taxonomy): domain Bacteria; phylum Patescibacteriota; class Saccharimonadia; order Saccharimonadales; family SZUA-47; genus JBBQVE01. The sequence continues at coordinate 49,832 of JBBQVE010000002.1, read as the reverse complement.
ATCCTCCGAATGCGCGCGCCCGGCATGACACTCCGCAAAATGCCACTCTTTACCTGGGGATCACTGTGTAGCATGATCATGGCGGTCACTGTTTTTCCATTACTCACGATGGCGTTGCTGCTGATGTTCTTGGACCGCTATTTTGGCGCGCATTTCTTCACGACGAATCTTGGTGGCAACGCCATGATGTACACCAACCTCATTTGGATGTGGGGACACCCTGAAGTGTATATCTTAATGTTGCCATCGTTTGGCGTGTTTTCAGAAATCGTATCTACCTTCAGTCGAAAGGCCTCGGCCAGTTATATGTCCAACGTTGTCGGTATGATCGGCGTCTCAGCCTTCGCGCTGTCGGTCTGGCTCCACCACTTCTTTACAATGGGTTCCAGTGCTGATGTCAGTGCCTTTTTTGGGCTCATGACCATAATTATCGCCATTCCAACGTCGGTCTTATTCTTTACCTGGATTGCCACCATGTACAGAGGCAAAATAAAGTTCTCGACGCCAATGTTGTGGTTCATGGGCTTCGTGGGTTTGTTTGCAGTTGGCGGTATGGCGGGTGTGATGTTGGCCGTCCCACCAGTTGATTTTCAGTTGCACAACAGTCTGTTTTTGGTGGCGCACTTTCACACGATGGTTGTTGGCGGTGTGTTGTTTGGGATCTTTGCGGGCATATCGTATTGGTTCCCGAAAATTGCTGGATTCCGACTGAACGAGCGTATCGGAAAGTATGCGTTCTGGTGCTGGTTCATTGGCTTTCTGATGGCCTTTACGCCGCTCTATGTGCTTGGACTGATGGGTGCCACCAGAAGGCTCGACCACTATGATGCTTCCACCCATTACCAGCCCTTTTTCATCATGGCGTTTATTGGTGGGCTCGTCATTGCCTCCGGACTAGCGCTCCAAATCATCCAAATCATCGCCAGTTTCATGCAAAAAAGACGACTGATCGATACCACTGGCGACCCCTGGGATGGACGAACCTTGGAATGGTCCGTCCCCTCACCTGCGCCGTCTTATAACTTTGCCGTCATTCCGGAAGTGACCAGTCGTGATGCGTTCCTCGACATGAAGCAAAAAGGCATACCAAAAGTCATCTATGAAGACATCCATATGCCCAAGAGCACGGCATCAGGCATCTACATTTCAGGCTTCGCTTTTTTGGTCGGCTTTGGGTTTGTGTGGCACGTAAACTGGCTAGCTGTTGTAGGATTTCTTGGGATTATTATATTCACGATTATGCGTACGTTTGATGAAAATACCGAATATACCATACCGGCTGCTGAGGTAGAAAAACTTGCCGTTGCAAGCAGCAAGAAAATGCATGCTTTGCACGGAGCGAAGGGAGCAGACTCCGATGAAGACATGGGCTTATGGGAATTTATTAAGATTGTAGTGGCATGGGCCCTCGACATTGCGAGGAACAAACGGTGGCGCACATGGTAGCAGTGACGGAAGCTGCGCACGAAGAAGCTGCAACCGAGCGGGTGCTATTCGGTTTTTGGGTCTACTTAATGACCGACCTTCTGATGTTCGCCGTGCTCTTTGCGGTCTATGCAGTGCTACACGACAATACGCTCGGTGGTCCGACGGGCCGCGATCTCTTTAGCCTTCACCTCGCCCTGGCCGAAACGCTCATTCTACTGACGAGCAGCTTTACATGTGGCGTCGCTATGATTGCTGCTCGTGCTGGCAACAAGAAGCAAGTTTTTTCTTGGTTTGGCCTGACATTTCTCTTGGGCATATCCTTCTTGGGACTGGAACTAAAGGAATTTACTGAGTTTATCCGTGCCGGACACACCATCAGCAGCAATGCCTTCTTTTCGTCATTCTTCGCTCTGGTTGGGACGCACGGGCTACACATCATCTCGGGCTTACTATGGATGGCAATAACCTTGATATTTGTCAAAAAGCGCGGTCTTAGCACTCATATGGTGCGCAAATTGACTTTGCTCAGCCTGTTCTGGCACTTTTTGGATATTGTCTGGATATTTATCTTTACCTTTGTGTACTTGAGGGCCTTCGTATGAGCGAACACGGGTCATTAAAATCCTACATATTTGGATTCTTTTTATCTTTAGTATTCACGGCTATTCCGTATTATCTCGTGGTGAATAAGTCCGTCACCGGTACTACACTGCTGGCAACGATTCTGGGATTTGCGGTGCTGCAGATGGCGGTTCAAATATTCTTCTTCTTGCACCTTGGCCGGGGGCCAAAGCCGCTCTACAACATCACTTTCTTTGTTTTTACAGTTGGTACCATTCTGGTGGTCGTCTTAGGCTCAATATTTATTATGAATAACTTACGTTACGCTATGTCACCAACAGCGGCACAAGTCACCAAAAAGCTCTCGCAGGATGAGGGCATCTCACAGGTCAACGGCGTTCAGACTGGTGCCTGCCAAGAGATTAAAGCGAGTCACATCGTTACTTTCAAGGATGGCAAAGTGAGCCCCCAGAGTACACAGGCGAAATTATGCGATACACTCACGTTTGTGAACGAAGATACGGTAGTACGCGATGTTGCGTTTGGGCCACATCCTCACCACGAAATATATGGTGGCGTCGAAGAGTTATCCGTTCAAAAGAAATACCCAAAAACTTTAACACTCAACCAGGCAGGAACTTATACGTTTCACGATCACCTTGATGACAGTGTGGCAGGTACATTTACCGTTACACCGTGAAAGGAAATCAGACAATCGACACCTTTCGGCATTACTACCAGCTGACAAAGCCCGGTATTATCCGTGGTAATCTCATGACGGCGGCGGCCGGCTTTTTGCTGGCGAGTAAAGGCCATGTGGATTTCTGGAAGTTGCTAGCCACGCTTACGGGGACCGCGCTGATTATTGCCAGCGCCTGTGTGTTCAATAATTATTTGGATCGCGGGATTGATAGAAAGATGGACCGCACCAAAAATCGCGCGCTTGTCACGGGTGAGATTTCTATAGCCGCCGCGATTACATACGCCTGCGTACTTGGTGTACTAGGATTCTGGCTGTTGGCCGCTTACACGAACGCCCTGACGGTCATAATAGGCGCAGTCGGTATCTTTTCTTATGTAGTGCTCTACGGCTATTTTAAGCGCACCTCCGTGCACGGTACGCTCGTTGGTAGTATATCTGGCGCCACCTCGCTGGTGGCCGGCTACTGCGCCGTGACTGGCCGCTTTGATGTATTGGCCCTCCTCCTATTTTTGATTATGGCCGCTTGGCAAATGCCACATTTTTACGCTATCGGCATCTACCGACTTAAAGACTATACGGAAGCTGGTTTGCCCATATTGCCAGCCAAACGAGGTATCGCCGCCACAAAACGACACATACTGTTTTATACAGTCCTTTTTGCACTCGCAGCCTGTTCACTCACCGCATTTCACTACGCAGGCTATATATACCTGGGTGTCATGCTGACGGTCTGTGCGCTATGGCTACGGCTGGCTATTAAAGGCTTCTCGACAAAAAATAATGATAAATGGGGCAAACAGATATTTGGTTTTTCATTGCTTGCACTGCTTATATTTAGCCTCATGATTTCTATCACGCATTATCTGGTGTAAATGACTCACGCTGCTCATGCTTGCTATCCGTTAATCGATGATCTAATCTGGACTATATGAGTGACTATGTTAGTACACGAGATCCCGGTGAAGGACTTGAGAAGCGTTCGAGTGGCGGTTTTATAACGGTCGAAAAAGACATTGATGCTGTAAAAGCAGTTTTGCGCGCACGAATGACTCGTTAGCCAGCGTATACTAGTTTCATGGAATCAATTGTTTTGGGCGGTGGCTGCTTCTGGTGCTTTGATGCTGCCTATAAGCTTGTTAAGGGCATAAGCTCTGTAGAACAAGGATATAGCGGTGGTGACATACCGAATCCTACCGATGAACAGATCTATTCAGAAAATACTGGTCACGCCGAAGTCGTGAGACTTACATATAATCCAGAAATTATTGCGTTAGTGGAAATTTTGGAAATTTTTTGGACGCTTCATGATCCAACTACCCTTAACAGACAAGGCGTCGATGTCGGAACACAATATCGCTCTGTTATTTTTTACGCGGATGAAGCTCAGAAACAGATAATTGAAGCCGAATTACAAAAATATCAGCCTATCTGGAATAATAAAATCGTTACAGAAATCTCCCCATTTAAGAGCTTCTATGCTGCCTCAGACTATCATAATAATTATGAGATTAATCGTCCGGACTTTTGCCAGATCATCATCAATCCCAAGCTCGAAAAACTACGCAAAAAATTCGCCGAACGCATAAAAGACTAGAGTTCATAATTTGTAAATTATGTTTTTTATGTTACTATTAAGTTCATGTCAGTCGATAAGGTACTTCCCTTCGCACCAGAGTAACTACAAGAAATAGCCGAGGTTCATGGCACGCCTGTGTTTGTCTATGACCAGCTTGGTATAGAAACCAACGCCAAAGCCTTACATGAAGCCTTTCGCTGGAGTCCTCAATACGTCAATCATTTTGCAGTCAAGGCTACTCCTACGCCAGAAATTCTACGCATTATATATGACACAGGCATGGGTTTTGACTGCAGTTCTCGTGGTGAACTTATGATGGTAGATCAAACTGAGGTCGGTGGTCACGGAATTTTTTATAGCTCAAATAATACACCCGACCGGGATTACCAGTTGGCAAGTGGGTTAGGGGCGATTATTAATGTTGATAAACTTCCCTACGTTGAACAGGTAGCACAGGCTCTCGGTGGCTTGCCAACCAGTATGGCCATCCGTTATAACCCAGGTGCTATCAAACAAGGCAACGATATCATCGGTGATCCTCAGCAATCTAAGTTCGGTGACACTGAAGAGCACGTCTTGGATGCCTTACAGGCAATGAGGCGTGGCGGTGTCGAACGGCTTGGTCTTCATACGATGGTGGTCAGCAATGAAAAAGAGCCTGATTCTTTTGCTGAAACGGCTAAAATGATGCGCGAACTTGCCGATAAAGCTTCAACATTATTCGGCCTAGAAATCAGCTTTATTAATGTTGGTGGTGGACTCGGCATCAACTATTCACCAGAGGAAGATCCGGTTGATGTTGCTGCCGTCGGACAAGCCATTGAATCGGAGCTTGGTCATCTAGGTGTACCAATACTGACAGAGAATGGACGATTTATTACCGGCCCAAATGGCTACTTACTTACACGTGTGACCCACGGAATCATTGAATCTCACGCACCATATTTGCAAATCGATACTTCTATCAACAATATGGCTCGGCTCGCAACCGTCACAGCGGCTTATCATCACATCAATATTCTTGGTCGTGATGGTGATTTAACTCGGCCCATGCATGTCGTCGGCTCGATGTGTGCCAATACTGACAAAATGTTTAAAGACCGTTCATTGCCTGCGAGCATTCAACCCGGTGATCTTATGGTAATTCACGACGCTGGTGCACACTCACGTGCTAATTCTCACAACTACAATTTCAGACTGCGCGCTGGTGAAGTCATCGTGCGTCCGAACGGGCAGCATCAGCTCATCCGCCGCCACGAAACCGAAGAACACTTATTCGCCACGACTAAGGGCTTGTAGAGCGGCTTTTCAAGTCTCCATAAAGCCGCCGGACTGGCGTGCCCAAGCTGTACGTTTTTTCATCTGCACAGCCAATGCTTCTTGAATGACTTTTTACTTTCACTATCAAGTGCGCTAGTTGCCTCATCGAGTAGTAATATCGGGGCGTTTTTGAGCATGATCCGAGCAATCACGATGCGCTGGCGTTGGCCACCACTTTTTTCGTCATTGCATCTAGTATATACCCCCAATAAAAAGAAGAGGACCCTCGCAGGCCCTCCTCCAAAAACACTCATCCCAAATGAGCTAAATAGATTTGTCTTTCGACATATCCTTCCGCTTTTGCTCGATTCTTCCCTTTAGTTCATGTGCCTTGTTGTCGGCCTCATTCATCTTATTTTTCATTTTGTCTTTCATATCTGCCATTGTGACCACTCCTTGTATTAGCACTACCATTGTAAATTTTTTGATAAGAACCGCGCTGTAAGCAAACTCACAGACATTTATGCACAGAAGAGATGTACTATAAGACGAATATATGTTCAGATGTGTTTACAGTAGGACCTATTAATCGTGGGAGAGCGTGTGAAGAAGCGTACACTGTTTATTTTGTTCATTTGCCTGACACTTATCTATGCACTTATCGTCTTACTAGGACCGGCCGATAGCACAACATATCTCAAATACCACTTGACGCAGTCAAAGAGCTATTTTCTCAGTCTCAGTACCATCATACCCCTCGCACTTGTCTGGTATAGCGCCTACTACGGGTTCAGCGTGTTTAGAGATTATGCGCGGGTTATTCGGAAAACTGCCGAAGGCCAGGCTTTCGATCAAATCGCTCGTGGCCTCGGCTTCCTGGCCTTCAGCCTGCCGTTAAATTCGGTCATAGCGTCGCTCGTTAATCTTTTGACTGTTCAGCATCCCTCATTTTTTATTCCGCTGACAATCTCAAAAAACTATCTCTTACTTATTCTGCCTCTGTGCGCCTTCGTCACTATCAGTCGCGGTGCCGAAAAGCTGACTTTGCTTGTGAAGCGTAATAAAATCCGTGGCTATAGTCCGGGCATATGGGCCCTCGGTATCATCCTCCTCAGCAGTATCTTCAGTTGGCTGATTATTGCTCGTCCTGCCGATGGAGGCGATCCAATGAATGTCTACCACCTCCCAAACTGGCTGATTATTATCAGTATCGCAACACCGTATCTTTATACCTGGTTTCGGGGCGTTTTGGCGGCCTACTACACCAGTTCATACCAGCACAATGTAAAAGGGAGGCTGTACCGCAAGTCACTCCGCTACTTGTCGGCGGGTATCCTTGTTGTCATTCTCGTTAATATCCTTGTACAGTCGATGACTATGCTCTCGTCGCGATTCTACCACCTCCATCTGACTCCATTGCTCGTGGTCGTCTACATGCTCATCGCCCTGTATGCCGTCGGTTTCGGCCTGCTCGTACTTGGTGCAAAACGAATGAGAAAGATTGAGGAAGTCTGAAAGTGGCGCCAGCAAAAAACCTCTACCAAAAAGTCGTCGATACCAGCGTTGAGTACCTTGGTCCGGCCGCCGAACGCTTTATCCGTCGGCAGATACTCATGCATCTCAGCAAAGAACCTGAGAAAATTACCAAGCAAGATATTCCTGAGCTCACCAGCTGGGTAAAACTAACGCTTGCCCTTCTCACTGAAAACCAAGAACTGGTTGATACTTTTGCTCAAGATCTTCGTGGAATCGCTCTGACTACAAACGAAACATCAAAAGGAAAGGGTGCGGCTTAGTCGCGGAGTAGCACCATGACAGAATACGAATCGCTGAAGCGCGGTAAGGCCGAATCCGATGCTCTATTTACGAGCATTGGCGAAGGTGCGATCGTTACTGACGCTCATGGTAATGTCTCCCGAATCAATAAAATGGCCCTTGATATTTTAAACTGCTCTTCTGATGATGTCATGGGCAAATGGTACCCTTCGACTATTCAGTCCGAGAACGAAGATGGAACAATTATTCCAAATCTAGAGCGGCCAATCACAATGGTGTTCATGACGGGAAAAATCGTGCGCGCGCGTATTTACTATCGCCGCAAAGATGGAACGCGAATTACCGTCGACTCTACGGTTTCACCGGTCCTCATCGATGGCTTGCCGAGCGGCGCAATTGAGGTCTTCCGTGATGTGACAGAAGAAGAGGCGCTTGAAAAAGCCAAGGATGAATTTATCTCACTCGCCAGCCACCAGTTGCGCACCCCCGCTACAGGGGTTAAACAGTACACAAGCATGCTCATGGAGGAATATGCCGGCCCGCTGAGCCGACCGCAGATGTCGATGCTCCAAAGCATATATGACAGCAACGAACGCCAGATTACGATTGTGAATGATCTGCTGAAGGTTGCTCATGTTGATGCTGGTCAGGTACGCATTGAACGCGAAGATACGAATCTAACACAGCTTATTCAGGACGTAATAAATGAGCAGGCTTACAAATTCGAGCACCGCCATCAAACCGTGTTTTTCGACCATGCTGGTACGCCTATTCACGCATCGCTAGACTCCAAGAATGTGCGCATGGTGCTTGAAAACATCATTGATAACGCTAGCAAGTATACGCCTGATAAGAAAGCGATTCGCGTGACGCTCAAGCAGCGTGTAGAGGGTGTCGTTATTGCAGTACAAGATGACGGCGTTGGTATCGCAAAAGCAGATATTCCGAAGGTTTTTCAGAAGTTCTCTCGGTTGTACAATCCGTTATCGCTGATGGTAAGTGGAACCGGCCTCGGTCTCTATTGGGCCAATAAGATTATTTTGCTACATGGCGGCACTATTAAAGTAAGCTCTCAACCCGATAAGGGCACCACCTTCACCGTCAACATTCCCGATAAACGCCGCCAAGAAGTCGCAAACAAAACGTAAGAAATTTCACAGCTCAAATTTAAAAATACGCTTAAGCTTAGGACGTATCAATAAGGAGGAATCTCGCAATGAGCAGGTCAACATCAACACGTTATGTATCGGAAGTAGAGCGCATGGATATTTATGACCGCCTCGCTACCAAATGGGCACTCAAAATGGAAGCCAAGATGCGCGATAAACAGCGCGAACTCTCACGTAAACAAAAGGGCATCTAGCCGGCGCAAGGAGAAACAATGTTTAATCCCACCAACGCTGCCGAGAATACCTATCTATCATATGTCCCGAGCCCTTTCCGGCCAGGTAACATGTGGTCGTTCGAATAGTCCGTCAATCAATTCTCCATATCCACATTTCAAAGAATGAGTGTAGTTTTTCTTACACTCATTCTTGTTTTTTGACCTATACTTAAGCGTAACCACAAAAGGTTCGACATAAGGTATGCTCACTAATAATTCTCGCAACAACCGGTTCAACAAAGACGCTCTTTTGCTTTGTATCCTGCCTACGCTCGCTGTTCTGGCTGCAATGCTGGTCGTTTCAATCTGGGTCTGGGTAACTGCAAGGCAGGACGTACATCGCGATCAAAATACTCTTGTCACCCGACATGTTTCCACATTGCAGGATCTCATCACCAGCCACCTCGCCTCATACGAGGAGGTTTTGCGTGGCACGGCCGCCTTGCTGGAGACTTCGCATCCGGTCAGTCGAGATGACTTTCATGCTATTATTTCAACTTACGATATTCAGACTCGTTTTCCGGGTGTGCGAGCAATCGGCTATGCACCGTTGCTTACAAATGACAATGTACAACAATATGTGGCGGCCGAGAAGCAGAACGATCAAGCAGATTTCTCAATCACGCCAGCTGGTACTCGAGCAAGCTATATTCCAATTCAGTATATTGAGCCACAACTACAGGGTAATACGGCTGCCATCGGTTTTGACATGAATGCCGATACCGAACGTCGGTCTGCGTTCGATATGTCGGCCAAAAATGACAAGGTGGTAATCACGGGCGAGATAGCACCGCTCCCTGGCAGTGCCCCCATAAAAGAGGATGCCTTCCAGATGTACTTTCCAGTGTACGAGAGCAGCTGTGCAGAAAAGTTAGCCATTCGAGTAAACTGCCCGCTTACAGGCTATGTCTTTGCTGGCTTCCAGACAAATGATCTCTTTAAGCAGATATTGGCGAGTGTGCCGAGCATAAAGGATAACTTTGTCATCTACGATAGTGCCGATCTTGAACTAAATAAAGTCCTCTTTTCGAGCAACGGCTACGATGGGAAAACTGCTGCCTCCGCTACCAAATTCACCATCTACTCGCGCACGTGGTCGCTTGCCGTACAGGTACCACAAGCTATCATATCTGCGCAGGCCCGTACCCGCCCTGGTATTATTCTCACTGCTGGTATCATTTTGAGCCTCAGTTCTAGCGCCCTGATATATATCCTTCTGTTCGGCCGGGTTCGATCGCTTCGTCAGGCAAAAGATAGTGAAGTACAGATGGTAAAAGATGACCTGCTGGCCTTGGCAGCTCATCAGCTACGAACACCTGCCACCGCCGTGAAACAATACATTATTATGGCGATTGAGGGCTATGGTGGTGAACTAAATAAAGATCAGAAAAAGCTGATTCAGAAGGCCTACGACAATAACGAGCGCCAGCTGCGGACTGTGAATGAGATGCTCTACGTGGCCAATGCCGACGCCGGCAAACTGCGCCTTATACCGCGCAGTGTTGACTTAATACAGCTCGTTCGTGAGGCAGGCGAAGAACAGCGCTCTGCTAGTAATGAAAAACGACATCAGCTCATGCTGCATCTCCCGAGCACCCCACTATATTACGACGCCGACGAACTCTACTTGCGCATGGCCATTAGTAATCTCATTAGTAATGCCATAAAATACACACCCGAAGCTGGTAAAATTGATGTTGCACTGAAAATCACGCCCCGTAACATTCACATCAAAGTCACCGATACTGGTGTAGGCATTAGCAAGAAGCAGATGCCTGATTTATTCAAGAAGTTTTCACGGCTCGACAACCCGTTATCGGCACATGCCATGGGGAATGGACTCGGTCTTTATTTGGCCAGACGTGTTGTAGAACTTCATAATGGTAGAATAAAGGTCACTTCAGAGCATACAATAGGGTCAGAGTTTACGATTATACTTCCCCGGCCAAAAGCAATTGCACCGGAAGCAGGCAAAAAAGTAACCAAAGAGCAGGAGTAAAAGATGGCGAAAATACTGATAGTAGAAGACGAGAAGATGTTGGCCGATGCCTTTCAAATGATTCTCGAAAAAGCTGGCCACGAGGTTGGTGTGGCGTTTAACGGCCAGGAAGGACTCGATGCAGCTAAAACCTTACAACCTGACCTCATTTTGCTCGACCTCCTGATGCCGGTCCTGGACGGTCTCGGTTTCTTAAAAGCTTATGGTCTAAAAAAGAATCACCCTGACGTAAAAGTGATTATTTTTAGCAACCTCGACATGCAAAAAGAAGCCGAGGAAGCCTTTACCTTGGGCGCCTCCAAATACGTCCTGAAGGCATGGGCCACTCCCAAAACACTCAACAACATCGTCGACGAAGAACTCAAAAAGTAACCCCTGCATGCCCATAAGGGCCGTAATCCGCACAAACCTTCTACGTTGGTGGACGCTTAGAGTCATACAAGCACAAGCTCTCGGGAAGACACTAGCTAAAAGGTGATGTTCGCGAAGGTGTCTTCGCCGATTGCTTTCAGCAGGCGGTTTTTGTGGACGAGGTATTTTTGTCTCTTATAGGAGAGAACTTTCGTTTTTTTGATACTACTGAGTTCGACGGCGGTGGTTTCGCGGGTCAGCCCAACGAGGTCGGCAACCATTTGGTGGGTCAGCGATAAGTGAATCGTGTACCAACCAGGAACGATTTCTTTACCAAAGCGCTGCAGCAGATAATAAAATGTAAAGAGAATCTTATCGCGGGCGCGGGCTTGTTCGAGGGCGGTGATGCGTAGCATCGCGGCTGTATACTGGCCGTTCACCCGTTCTAACATAACTGAGGCTGCTTTGGAGGTCTTTAGATAGGTCAGCAAATCGCTGCGCGAGATTTCATACAGATCACAATCTTCAATCGCCTGGTAGTAATAGAGCGTGCTGGAGGCATTACCGAACACCCAGGAACTGGCCAGAATCTCGCCACCAACACCGAAATCGACGATGCGCTCTTCACCATTGACCGAAATACTATATATCTTAATAAGACCTGATTTCACGACGTAAGCAGTCCGCGGCAGCTCCCCTTGATAGAGGATTGTTTCACCGGCACTAAAGAAACGGCTCGTGAGCTCGGGAAAATGTTTTTTCAGATCTTCGGCTTCCATTCCCTTAATTATACTCGACTCTAGTCATTCTCCGGTCATTTGTCACCAAAAATGCAGCTGTAACATTATTTACAGATTAAAACTGATTACATAGACTAGTATTCAAGGACAATAAATAGATATGGAGGATACATTTAATGAACTTTATAGCTTGGATTATCTTCGGCGCTATCGCGGGCTGGATCGCATCAATCATTATGCGGACTGACGGTGAGCAAGGTGCATTATTGAATATTGTTGTTGGTATAGTTGGTGCCGTACTTGGCGGCTTTATCATGAATAAGCTCGGCAGTAGCGGCGTGACGGGTTTTAATGTCTATAGCCTAATTGTAGCCATAGTTGGCTCGATTATTCTGATTGCTATCGTGAAAGCATTGCGCCATCGCGCCTAATATACCGCTTATCTTTGCTATCATGTGGGCATGACAGCCCGCACACACGACCTTGCCGCTTTTAACGCCTTGGCGATTATTGTCTTAGCTGTGGGGAGCGGTGACCATAAAATTACTCTTTCAACACTGTTGATATCGCTTTTGGCCAACCAGATTGGCGGCATAACGCCTGATATAGATCAACCAACCGCACCGTTTTGGCGTAACTTACCGGTTGGGGGTTATTTTGGGAAATTAATCGACAAAATGCTCGGCGGTCATCGTTTTTTAACCCATTCTATTGTTGGTCTGGGTCTGTTCGCGTTCTTGTCTCGTTTACTACTACACTTTTTGCAGCCGATTATGCGTTCGGTTGATACTCGTTTGGTATGGCTGGCATTTTTAATTGGCATGGTATCACACCTTATCATGGACACCCTCACCAAAGAAGGCGTGCCGTGGTTGCTGCCCCTCCCTATGAAATTTGGCTTTCCACCGTTCAAGTTACTTCGAATAACGACGGGTAAAAACATCGAGAGACTTCTCTTTTTTGTAATTGTCGGCTTAGATGTGTGGTACGGTGCGTCGCACTACAACCACCTCCTTCACCTGTTTCATACCCAAATCGTGTAACTACGCAGCTGGCGTATCAGCCTCGCGGGCAGGCTTGAGGGCTTTGGCCATCCAAATCAGTTCAGCATAAGCCTTCTCAACCGAACCTTTATAGAAATCGTTCAGGAGCTTACCGGATTCATCAAACAGATCCTGCACTTTCGGAAAATAGACACTGCCAAAGGTGACAACCAGCCCAAGCTCGCGCACGGCAGGAACCAGAGATTCAACAGCCCGCACACCGCCCCACATGCCACTGCTAGCACCGGCAATGGCCACCGGCTTGTGAATATAATTCTTCAATTCGCTGTCGAGCATGCGCTTCAGCGAACCAGGAAAACTATGATTATACTCAGGCGTGATAATAAAAAAAGCGTCGGCGTTTTTGGTTATTTCACTATAACGAGCGTCCTGACCTTCTGGATCATTGCCGTCACCAGGAAAATTAAAATCCTTTGGGTCGACGAGTTCAGTCGTTACACCCTCGAGTGCTGCGCCAACTTCGGCCACAAGACGTGCTGCGTGAACAGATTTACGTTGTTCACGAGTCGTGCCGATTAATACAGCAATATGGATTGTATCTGCCATTGATATCTCCTCAAATTAATTAACTAAGTAAAGTTCTTACGCTTAAAGTATGGTCTGTCAGCTGCCAAATGTAAATGTGTGCAGCGAGACGCCTACTGGCACCGTCAGATGCAGTGTAGCATCTTGAAACGAGCCAAACGCGGCGATATGGTAGAGGTTTGAGCCGTCAACCGTCATATAGGTGGTCGAATTATTGATGGTAATCGCTATTTTTGCTGCTGGCATGCCGTCCGGAACACTCGCCACGACATACACGTCTTTGGCACTGACACGGAAGTCTAGGCTTGCTGCTCGGTTTTGGCTCGTAACCTTATCCTGATCAACCAGCCAGCCGCCCCCAAGACTCCACTGGTTCATCATTAGCGAAGTAGCAGCGGCGTATGTTCCGTTGGTAGCTGACAGTTGCGGCGTACCAACGTAGTTCTGGGCGCGCTGCGTGCCAAAGTACGTCTCGGGCGTCGTACTGGCGTTTTGGTGCGGATCGCTGGCAGGTTCGGACAGCGGCGTGCCACTCTCACCAAGCAGAATTTGAATCGCTTTTTCGGTATCTTCATACCCACCTTCGCCAAAGTGCGCTGCACGTACATCGCCGTTTTTGTCGATCAGATAGTGGGCTGGCCAATACTGATTACCGAAGGCATTCCACGTAGCAAGATCATTATCAAGTGCCACAGGATAAGTGAGATTATTCTCTTTCACGCCGTTTTCGACATTCTTTGCAACGTGTTCAAACGAGAACTCCGGTGCATGCACCCCAATCACCACAAAGCCTTTGTCTTTGTAGGTTTCATACCACTTTTCGACATGTGGCAGTGTGCGGACGCAGTTAATACAGCTATACGTCCAAAAATCTATCAGCACGACTTTGCCCTTGAGCCCAGCCAAGGTGAGCGGGCTACTATTTATCCAGGAGCTGAGTCCTGTTAGTTCTGGCGCCGCGACAGGTCGAACGTTGAAAAGCTTTGGATCGCTGGTGCCGGGTTGAGCCGGTGTTGAATAGACGCTTGTATCGGCTCCGATACTCTTTTTGTTTTTCTCGACGAGTTTTTGGTCGAGATTCGTCACGCTGAACGGGATGTGATCGTCCACCCATAGCTCAACCTTTTTATCCCAGCCAATAATAATAAACACACCCACAACAATAAATAGCAGACCGAGCAATCGGCGGAACATGCTATGCGGATTAGCCGCCCAATGGAAGCGAGAGATAAACCGACGCCCGTACACTGATACAAGCAAAAGAACGGCGACCAAACCAAGACAATACACCACCATATACAACAGACCGCTCACGAAGTTGCGCGGCAAAACGGTTGCCAGAATAAAAGCGTAGGTTGGACTACAGCTCGAGAAGACTGGCCCGAGAGCTGCGCCAGTTAAAACTGCACCCAACCAGCCCGTTTGTTTGGTACTTTTGCCGAACAACCGCTGCGAACTGGCCTGCCAATTGAACTTGATAACCACCGCCTCCCAGAGCGCCGGAAACACCGCCACAAGGCCAAGCACGATAATAATGCCGCCCGAAACGTAAGTCCAGGTGTGCGACGGAACATTCAGAAAGAGGCTGGTTGCTTTGAGTAGCAAGGTAAAAAGGAACAGAGAGGCCGCCAGTGACCCGGCAATAATGTAAGGTCGGTTTTTCTGCTTTTTGCCGCCACCGAGCGTGCCGCCAATAATGACCGGCAAGAGTGGCAGCACACAAGGCGCCAATGCCGTGAGTATCCCGGCGACAAAAGCAAGCAGCAGAAGTACCATTACATACCCTTTTCCATCGCATCACCCATCTTGGCGGCATCAGCCTTCTTCATGGCGTCCTGCTGCATCATCATCTCATTATGAGCAGCGACATTTGCTTGATGTCGCCCATAGGCATAAGCACCTATTCCTGAAACAAGCACCAATGCGACCGCGATTGCTATCATTTGTTTTTTGTTCATAGAACCCCCATTTAATTTATCTCCGCTTAAGCATAGAAAAGGTTGAAGATAATGTCAAGTTGACTTTACTTTTTGTCTTTATATCTCTGTATTCCAAGCTTAGTTACTATCATCAAGAAAAGTGCGAGTGGGATGACTGGATCGAGGTGATGGCGAAAGCCTTGTACGACCATCGCCACTATCAACAATGAGCAGCCTGCCAGATAGGCAGCGCGGCTGGCTTCATGTTGATGCTCGGCTTCACGCTCGTCGGCTGGATCTTCGCGCCAGACAAGCACCACAAATGCACTGACAAAACCGAAGGCAATGACGAACAAAGCCATTTGGAGGGAAGTCGGCATGACCAGTTGCTTCGGTGCAATTGTAAACAAACTAATGATGGCCAGAAGCAACACCAAAACAATATCTAAGCCGTTCTTATATTTTTTCATAGCGGAACAGCTCCTCGACTGTGTGTTTGAGCACTTCTGACAATTTAAGCGCCAGCAATACACTGGGTACATAGTTGCCTTTTTCTATAGAAATTATCGTCTGACGAGTTGCATTGACCGCCGTCGCCAGATCATCTTGCGTCATATGTGCGACCGCTCGCTTCTCGCGAACGGTATTGCGAATGGTATGGCCTTTATCCTTAATAAACATCTATGCCTCGTGTATGGTTGACTTTACTTATTGTAGCACGCCTCCGTACACGACGAGCTAAAACGTTTGAAGATATTGACCGAGGTCTGTCGGCGAGTCGATCTGGATAATAGATTCGTGGTTCGACAAATAGGCTAGAACCGTAGTCCGCTCGTCGGCAGGGCCGACCAGAATACGGCGTCCTGCATCCAGATCAAGCATTTCGACGTCATTGATTGCATTGCCGGCAACTAGCAGGTCATCGTATGCAACATGCAAGTGTTTTAACAGATACAGAATAGCAATCCCCTTATTCATATTGTTCTTCAGGAAACTCATGTTATCGTCAAGGAACAACACGTTTACCGGCGTGTGCGTCAGTGCCAGCTTTAGATTGTGCACCTTGACGTGCGATGCTAGTCGGGCCTCGATGTTGGCGACTTTTTCTGTCATAAGGCGTTCTTTGTAGTCGGTGAGTGAGCAGCTGAAGATCTCAGAGTAGTCACCATGTTTTTTGTGGAGCTCGTCGGCATCATTCGGATCTTTCCGCCACATCTGTAATTTTCGCGACACGTCTTCTGGGTTGTACCAAGAGAACCGCAAAATATCGATGTTGGCTCGAATAAAATCAATAATGTAATCGATTTCATAAAACCCGAGGTACTCAGCAAAAACCGTTTTGCCTGCCTTGGTGACAATTCGTGCGCCATGCTCCAGTACAATCAAGGCATCGTCGGATACGACCTCGTGAAAGGCTGCGCCAATTGCATTTCGCATTGGAAAGTAGCCGCGCCCCGTGCAGAGCGTGGTGGTGTAGCCCATCGACTGGAGGTGCTTGATACCATCGATCGCGGTTGGGTCTATGACGCCGTGCCTGGCAATCGTTCCGTCGATATCAAAGATTGCTAGTTTTCTCATGTCTTTTGTTCAAGTTGTTTGAGTCGGACGACATACGCCATGGCTTGATCCGAGAAACCGAGGACTTTTATCGCGCCAATCAACACATATATTTCGTCAACTATATGTTGTTCAAACGCCGATTCGGCTGTTTTGAAGCGGGCTTCAACGTGTTTGAACATCCAGGCAGCGTCATTGGGTGATACTTCGCTACTCACTGCCTCAATCGCACCTTTGACGGGTTCGAGTGAGCGGGCGGAATTCTCACGTTTTATCAAGTGGCCGCGTTTGATCAGATTATTGACGTGCAACGCCACCGTCGCCACTGAGTTGTAACTGAGACCATTCATGATTTCGCGGTAACTGGGACTGTAGCCGTGAATACTAATAAACGTTTCGATAAACTCCAGTAGTTCCTTCTGCTTTTTGGTGGGTCTCAACGACGGGGTTATAGACGGGTTCATCGACGAGCCTTCTTCTTCCCTTTATGCTTGGGCTGGTAACGCTCAGGAAACACCCAATAGCGGTACCACAGATAGTTCCAGACTGTAAAAAAGCCACTCGAGATAAATTGTCCGATGTATGGATTAATTCTAAGTGAGCCGATGTGCACCTTATTCAAGCCATATAATATGAGATAATTGAGCCCAAAATCGACGAGCGTAATGATGATATAACGCCAAGTGGTCTGCCCCATGTGCTCGCGGGACTTCGGATTCTTGAACACCCAGTAGCGCTGCAGCATGAAATTGACCGTCCAACCGCAAAGGCTGGAAACCATCGTCACGGCAAATAAATTCCAGTGCAACCCCTTATCGAGCAAGAAGAATACAAGATAGCCGGTCCAGAAGTAGGCACCGCCAGCCACCATGTATTCGACAAACTGGATGATGCGCCGGCGAAGATTTTTATTTACGCTCATGCTAACCCTAGTGTATCAGGTTATAATAAAGTCACTGATGAAAAATAACTCATCGCTTCTTTATAGCTTTATCTTGCTTATCGGCGACTTTGTCTCTTTGGTGGCCGCCTTTATCCTCGCTTATATCATTCGTG
Organism: Saccharimonadales bacterium (SeqCode); assembly: GCA_038211855.1. GTDB lineage: Bacteria > Patescibacteriota > Saccharimonadia > Saccharimonadales > SZUA-47 > JBBQVE01. The sequence goes on along the minus strand of JBBQVE010000002.1, from coordinate 31,933 downwards.
TAAAATTGGATACTCGCCCACTACCGGCGCAAGTTCCGGCGCACACCTACTTACTTATCTTCCTTGTCTTGCTCCCATTCTGGCTGATGATTTTTGGCTTTCTTAACATGTATAAGAGCGAAGTCTATGAGAACCGCTTTAGCGAGGCCGCCCGTATCGCCATCGGTAGTTTTATAGGTACTTTGTTCCTGCTTTCCAGCGGCTACGTCCTCAACCGTACCATCTTTCCGGCCCGTTTGGTACCGGTGTATGGTTTGATTATCAGTATGTTGTTGGTGCTCTTTTCGCGGACCCTATTGCGGGCATCTCGGCGTAGTCTATTTGCCCGCGGCATCGGCGTTAACCATGTGCTACTCGTCGGTGGCACACCGATTACCAACGAGCTCTACCACAGCCTTTCCCATACCGGACTTACCGGTTATACGGTCGTCGGAGTGGTCAGCGGCCATCATCATTTTGCAGACATTCCGGCCAAAAAGCAGTTCGCTAGTTTTGAGGAAGCAATCGAAGCCCTCCAAAAACATACGATTCAGAGTGTCGTGCAGTCCGAACTGTTCGCCGATACCAATGAGAATGACGAGATATTGAGCTATGCCCAAGAACACCATATGGCCTACCGTTTTGTGCCAGGCAATAACAATGTGTTTGTTGGTAAGGTCGACATCGGGCTGCTCCAGAACATCCCAGTCGTATCTGTGCACCAGACTGCATTGGTCGGCTGGGGGCGCATCGCCAAGCGGTTGCTAGACATCTTGACATCGATTATAGGTATCATCGTCACCTCGCCAATCATGCTCTTGCTAGCACTCTATCTTAAGATTTTTGATGGCGGCGACGTTTTGCTTAAACAACAACGTCTGACTCGCTTTAATACGACTTTTAATATTTATAAATTCCGCACACACCGACACAAATACAACGGCCTCGATCCAGTAGACGCGTTTACAAAAATGGGTCGTCCAGATCTGTTTGAAAAGTTCACAAAGCACGGTAATTTCTTGCCGAATGACCCACGTATTGGTAAGTTTGGTAATTTCTTGCGTGCTACTTCTCTTGATGAGCTACCTCAGTTATTTAACATTTTAAAAGGTGATATCAGCCTCGTAGGACCTCGCGCCTTGATTGCCAGTGATCTTGAAGAGTATCCTCTAAAGAATCTAATTTTAAGCGTCAAATCGGGACTCACCGGCCTCGCCCAGATTTCCGGTCGCAATAATATTCCGGTTGAAGAACGGCGTAAACTCGACATTTATTATGTGCAGAACTGGAGCTTTTGGTTCGATATCGTCATATTATTAAAAACGTTCGTACAGGTACTAAAACGAATTATCGAAAGGCGCGTAGATTAATACATGACAGAGCTGCGTGTGGCAATTGTACATGACTGGATGCTGATGGGCGGCGCCGAAAAGGTCGTTGAGCAGTTGCTAGAAATGTATCCTGATGCCCCGCTGTACACGTCCTGCATGAGTAATGAGTGGTACCAAAAACTGCAACACCGTACACTCATCATGGGCTATCTTGATTGGCCTTTGTTCCGTAAAATTCGCAAGTTCGTGCCTTTTTTGCGACAAAGGTGGTTTGAGAGCCTCGATTTTAGCGCCTATGACGTGGTGATCAGCAGCAGTGGCGCCGAGGCCAAGGGCATCAAAGTACCCGAGGGCGTCCTGCACATCAATTATTGCCATGCGCCGACACACTATTATTGGAGTCGGTATGAAGAATACCTCAAGACGCCTGGTTTCGGTAAACTCGATCCCTTTGTTCGATTTGGCCTGAAATGGCTGCTGGCACCGATGCGTGCCTGGGACTTAAAAGCTGCTCAGCGACCTGATGTTATGGTAGCGAATTCACATCACATTGCAGCTGAGATCAAGAAGTACTATCACCGAGATGCGAGTGTCGTTTTTCCTCCTGTGGCCGTAGAACGTTTCACGAAGAAGTCTGAAACCAAACGAACTGCCTATGTCGTCGCTGCCCGTCAAACACCGTATAAAAGAGTTGATCTAGCCGTCGCTGCCGCTACTAAGCTCAATCTTCCTTTGATTGTTGCCAGCAACGGTCCAGAGCACGAGAAATTGGTAGCAATGGCAGGCTCGACTGTAACCTTTAATACGAATGTCTCTGATGCTCGCATGGTCCGCTATTTTCAAGAAGCCAAGGGTTATTTGTTTCCCTGTATTGATGATTTTGGCATTACACCCGTCGAGGCTATGGCAGCTGGTACTCCTGTGATTGCATATAAAGCCGGTGGAGCTCTAGAATATGTTCAGCAGGGTAAAACAGGCCTCTTTTTTAATGAGCAAACTGTTGATAGTTTAGTAACAGCCCTAACGCAGGCTGAGAAAAAAACCTGGAATGAGACTGTTATCACTAAAAAAGCCGCCCACTTCACTCCTGCGCTGTTCCGTAAACGCATGAAGAAGGTCATCAATGCTGCAACAAAAGAAAAATTTGGGCAGATAAGTTCTGAAGCGGACGAGGACACTACGGTAGAATAAGAAGTATGAAAGTACTCGTCACTGGCGGTGCCGGTTATATCGGCTCACACACAACCTTGGCGCTATTTGAAGCAGGTCATATCCCTGTTATCGTCGATAATTTTAACAATAGCGAGCCTTCTGTAATCGAGACGCTGCGCGAGATGACGACTCCCGACTTGGCATTTTACGAAGGTGACGCCATCGACAAAATCTTTATGAAAAAGGTGTGGGATGCCGAAAAGCCCGATGCCGTCGTCCACTTTGCCGCCCTAAAGTCAGTCAGCGACTCCGTCGCCGATCCGCTCCGCTACTATCGAAGCAATCTCGAAACTTTACTCACCATCCTTGAAATCATGAAGACAAATGGCAAAGGGAAGCTCGTGTTTTCTTCATCCTGTACGGTGTATGGCGAGCCAGATATCTGCCCAGTCACTGAAGAAACACCGCTAAAACCAGCCGAAAGTCCCTACGGCGCCACCAAGCAGATGTGCGAACAAATCCTTAAAGACACCGCTCCGGCAGTTGGTTTGCAAACGATTGCCCTGCGCTACTTTAATCCTGTTGGCGCTCATCCCAGCAGTAAACTTGGTGAACAACCCAAAGGCACAACAACTGTGCTTGTGCCCCTCCTGACGCAGGCTGCCGCTGGCCTTCGTGGTGAACTCACCGTCTACGGCAACGACTATGACACTCCTGATGGAACGTGCGTGCGCGACTTTATTCACATTATAGACTTGGCCGAGGCGCATGTGGCGGCAGTGAATTTTATCGATAAAACGGAAACGCCTTTTACCGTGCTGAATATCGGTACTGGCAAAGGTAACACCGTGCAAGAACTTATCGATACGTTTGAGCGCGTCAACTGCGTAAAAGTGCCTTACAAGATCGGGCCGCGCCGCCCAGGCGATGTCGTGAAGACGTGGGCCGATACAACCAAGTCTCGGGCAGTACTCGGCTGGCAGACCAAGCGGACGCTGGACGATTCTATGCGCGATGCTTGGAACTGGCAACTGGTACTTAACAAGAAATAAAATGAACGCTGGGCTGACGTATAATAAAAGTGCTATAAGGGGGATAAATGTCTGTTCTCGATGATATATTTTTAGCATATGACGTCCGTGGCAAGGTGGGTAGTGAGCTCAACGAAGAAGTCCTGACTGGAATCGGTAAGGCATTTGCCGACTGGTTGCCACTAGAAGGCGTTATTGCAATTGGCTATGATATGCGACCGGATTCTGAACAGCTCGCTCAAGCACTCATAACTGGATTAACCACTCAGGGGCGTGATGTTATGAACATCGGTCGCGTTACTTCAGACATGATTTATTTTGCAGTTGGACACTTTGATTTGGCCGGAGGCGCGATGATAACCGCGAGCCATAATCCGGGAGAATATAACGGGATCAAATTCTGTCGAGATCAAGCAAAGGCAGTTGGGATTGAGTCAGGTCTCTTAGACATTAAAAAAGCCGTCCAAGATCATTCTTTTAAAACAGTAACCACTCTTGGTAAGGTAACGGCTGCATCGGTTGTCGATGAGTGGATTTCACATGTGTTGTCTTTTGTTGACGTCGATGCTCTTGAGCCACTTTCGGTTGCGGTTGATGCAGGAAACGGTATGGCGGGTACCATTTTTTCTGAGCTTGAACCATTTGTACCTTTTGCAGTCACCGAGATGTTTTTTGAGCCTGATGGAACATTTCCTAATCACATCGCAAATCCACTAGAGCCAAAAAATCTCGTTGATGTGCAAGCTATGGTCAAGAAGAAAAAATGTGATGCAGGCTTGGCATTTGATGGCGATGGCGACCGCGCAGTTGTAATCGACGAAAAAGGAGAGCCCCTAAGTGGCACGGTGGTTACTGGTCTATTGGCTGAATATTTCCTGAGCAAACACCCCGGCGCAGTCGTATTGCATAATGCCATTTGTGGGCGAGCAGCCATTGAGGCAATTGAACGAGCCGGGGGAACGGCCGTAAGGACAAAAGTAGGCCATAGCTACATTAAGGCTGAAATGCGTGTATATAAGGCGATTATGGCCGGTGAGCACAGCGGACACTATTATTTTGCCGATAATTATAGTGCTGACTCTGGTATGATTGCCGCAATCATTGTCCTCTACTTGGCAAGCATCGCTCATAAGCCACTGAGTGAAATCGCCAAGCCGTTGCGATCTACCTATGTACAGATAAGTGAGACTAACTTTAAGGTGACTGATAAAGCTGCTATCCTCACAAAGTTAAAGTCTTTTTTCTCGGACGGTGAACAGGACGAACTCGACGGTCTTTCAGTAAACTACCCTAACTACTGGTTTAACGTTCGCGGCAGTAATACCGAACCTCTCCTGCGCTTAAACGCCGAGGCCAAAACGGCCACCGAACTTGACGACATAGTCAGTCGCGTGACAAAAATAATCGAATCCTAACATGCTCTCTCTAACTATGGCGTCTGGAGTCGTTTTGCGACATCACCTACTTTTTGTGCATAGTTTTTATTTGTAACAAGTACACCGTTAGCCGTACTTACTACGACTATATTATCAACTCCGATAACGGCCAATGGAACCTCTGTATCGTTTCTTATGTAGCTATTGGTTGTACTCTCAAGCTCAACTGTAGGTCCATAAATGAAGTTACCCTGTTCATCTTGCAGGCTCACGTCGTGGAGGTCTCCAAATGAACCAATATCCATCCAATCGAAGCTGCCTTGCAGTACAATCGCATCCTTTAGCATCTCAGAAAAAACGTAGTCTATAGCATTGCTCTCGAGCGATTCATAGGCGCTTACAATGTCCTTGGCTTCGCTCAGCTTTTTATAACGAGCTGCCATATCGGGAGCGACAGTATCAAATTCCCTTTCAAAATCACGAATTGTACCGACGAGATACCCCGTATTCCAGAGATAATCACCACTCTGAAAATAAGTGTCAGCTTTTTTCTTGTTTGGTTTTTCTACAAACTGCTCAAGTTCGTAAATACCGCGCCAGCCATTAATCTGACTGCCTTTTTGCATATAGCCAAGGCCAGTTGAAGGGTAAGTAGGTTCGGCGCCAATAAAGACTATTGATTGCTTCTCGACGGCAACTTCGCCAGCTTTCAGTGCACTCGCTGCAAAACCATCACTATTACGGATGAGGCTATCCGCCCAAAGAAACAACACTGGCTCCGTTTCGCTAAAGCCTCGTTTTTTTACTTCACTCAATCCCCAAGCTATACAACTTGCTGTGCCTCGTCGGCATGGTTCAGCAATGAGATTTTCTTTTGGTATCTCTATTATTTGATCGTGCACATGTTTACTGTGTGATACTTCTGAGATTACGAAGATTTTTTCGGCATTTGCGACTTTCAAAACCCTTTCGATCGTTTCCTGCAGAAGACTTTTGTTGCCTGCTATAGAAAGGAGATGTTTTGGGAAATTCGGTGTAGATAGTGGCCACAAGCGTGTCCCCGATCCTCCGGCTATCACAACGACAATCATGGTGACATAGTACCACGCGCCACGACGATTAAATCCCAAACTGTTCGGCCAATTTGTTATACTTACATCTATGGAAATACTTGTTACGGGCGGTGCAGGATTTATCGGCTCAAACTTCGTACATTATCTGGTACATAAATACCCCGACTATAAAATATCTGTCGTGGACGCTCTTACTTACGCTGGTGATGAGGGTCGCTTGGAGGCCGTCAAAGATAAAATTACTTTTCATAAGGCCGACATATGTGACTTTGATGCGATGAATACTTTGTTGAAAGGCGTCGACTGGGTGGTACACTTTGCTGCCTACACACACGTCGACCGTTCAATTGCTGATCCAGGACCATTTCTACAATCGAATATCTTAGGTACTGATAGTCTGGCCCGAGCTGCGCTTCAGCAAGGAGTGAAGCGCTTTCACCACGTCTCAACCGATGAAGTGTTTGGCAGCCTAGAACTCGGTAGTAACCTACGATTCAATGAGCAAACGCCTTACAGTCCGCGAAGCCCTTATGCAGCTTCCAAAGCATCGAGCGACCATATTGTACGGGCTTACGGCGAAAGCTACGGCCTACCTTATACAATCACCAACTGTTCTAACAATTATGGTCCGTGGGACTCTCCAGGTCGCATCATTCCGGTCTTTATCGCCAAGGCTATGCACAATGAGCTTTTGCCCGTGTACGGCAACGGTACAGCTGTTCGTGACTATCTGTTTGTTGAGGACCATTGTGCGGCAATAGATTTAGCTCTTCACAACGGTGAGGTTGGTCAAACATACTGTGTTGGTGGTGCCGCCCAAAAGAGTGGCCTTGAAGTCGCTCGGGCTATCTTGGAAGCACTTGGCAAGCCGCATGATCAGATTCAGTTCGTTACCGACCGCCCGGGGCATGACATGCGCTATGACATCGATCCAAGCTATATAGAAAAGACCCTTGGCTGGAAACAGAGCGTGTCTTTTGAAGAAGGTATCAAGAAGACTGTTGATTGGTACACGAGTAATGAACCATGGTGGCAAAGCTTTTCCGAGAGATTTGACCTGATGCGTGAACATGTCATGTACAAGACAAAAGACGGAAACAATGATGACTGATAACAAATCTGATATTTTACAAGTGAGTAGTCGCGCCGTCCACAAGACGAAATTTGATGGCATGCTTATCTTTGATTTGAACATTTTCGAAGACCCCCGCGGCCGCTTCACCGAAGTCTGGCAGACTGAGGCGATGCAAGAGCTTGGCTTGCCGGCAGTCACGCCGCAGCAGCTCGGTATTGCGCGTTCCAAAAAAGGCACCATCCGCGCAATTCACGCCGAGCCATACGATAAAGTCGTTCACACTGTTCAGGGGCGCGTTTTTTGTGCCATGGTCGACCTACGGGAAGACTCTGCAACTTTTGGCCAGGTAGAGACTATCGAACTTGATGACACAAAAATGCTATTTATTCCAAAAGGCGTTGGGAATTCCACACAGGCGATCTCTGATGAAGATGTTTTTTACGTCTACTGTGTCAACGGTGTGTGGAGTGCCGAAAAAGCTTACTCTGGGCAATATATTGCCGTTAATTATGCAGATCCTGACTTGAATATCCAGTGGCCTATCGGTAAAGAAGACCAGATAGTGTCGTTAAAGGATCAACAGAATAAAACTATGCGCGAACTGTTTCCGGAGCACTTCCAGTGAACGACGAAGAAGTATTTATCATCGGTGCAAAAGGCCAATTAGGTCTGGCTTTACAAGCGCAGTACCCTCGTGCGAAATGGGCTGACATCGATGAGCTTAATATTACTGACAAAGATTCCGTGGCTGCCTATGATTGGAGCGGCATAAAAGTCATTCTCAATGCCGCCGCTTACACGAACGTTGATGGTGCTGAAACTTTAGAAGGTCGACCCATGGCCTGGGCAGTCAATGCCGATGCCGTCGCCAATCTCGTGGCAGCTGCCGCCGAATACGATGCGATACTGGTGCATGTTTCAACTGACTATGTGTTTGATGGTACTGTGCATAATCATCTCGAAGATGAGGCATTTTCACCACTATCTGTCTATGGTTCAACCAAAGCAGCCGGCGATCTCATTGTCTCTCTTGCTCCAAAGTTTTATATTTTGCGGACTTCGTGGGTCATCGGTGAAGGCAAGAACTTCGTCCGTACCATGTACGAGCTCGGCAATAAAGGCGTGAATCCTACAGTTGTTTCAGATCAAATCGGTCGCTTGACCTTCACCTCAACACTTGTCTCGGCTATTGACCACTTGCTGACGACCAGTGCACCGTTTGGCAGTTACAACGTCTCCAACGAGGGCGAGGCCGCCTCTTGGGCTGACATCACACGTGAGATTTATAGTCAGGCCGGTCTAAAAAACACAGTGACCGATACGACAACCGCTGAGTATTTTGCTGGCAAAGCAAACATAGCCCCACGACCCCTCCAAAGCAGCCTCGACCTCAGTAAAATCAAAGCCGCCGGTTTCACTCCGCATGACTGGAAGCAGGATCTTGGCGAATATATAAAGAAGGAGTTAGCCACATGAAAGGTATCATTTTAGCAGGTGGTTCGGGTACGCGTCTTTATCCGATTACACTTGGCGTAAGTAAACAGTTAATCCCGCTCTACGATAAGCCGATGATTTATTACCCGCTTTCTACACTCATGGGCGCTGGGATCCGCGATATCCTCATTATCAGTACACCGCAGGACTTACCTCGCTTCGAGCAACTCTTGGGCAGTGGTGATCGCATCGGTTGTAATTTTACCTATAAAATCCAAGATACACCGCGTGGATTGGCCGATGCATTCATTGTTGGCGCAGACTTTATTGGTGATGACAAAGTCGCTATGGTACTTGGTGATAATATCTTCTACGGCAGTGATATTGATGAAAAAATTGTGGCGGCAAACAACCCAGACGGCGGGGTAATTTTTGGGTATCAAGTTGCGGATCCGGAACGCTACGGCATTGTTGAGTTTGATGAAAATATGAAAGTCGTCAGCATCGAAGAAAAGCCACTTAAACCAAAATCAAACTATGCCATTCCTGGTCTCTACTTTTTTGATAATGACGTCGTAGAAATCGCTAAGAACGTCAAGCCGAGTGAACGTGGCGAAATAGAAATTACAGAAATCCACAATGCCTATTTGCGAGCTGGAAAGTTAAAAGTACAGCTGCTAGACCGCGGCACAGCTTGGCTCGACACGGGCACGTTTGCCAGCCTCAATCAAGCAAGTCAGTTCGTACAAGTCATCGAAGATCGTCAAGGCCTCAAGATAGGCTGCATTGAAGAAACCGCCTTCCGACAAGGCTTTATAACTCGCGATCAACTCATCCACATCGCTGAACCACTCAAAAAATCCGGATATGGTCATTACTTACTTAACTTAGCCAATCAAGCCTAGGGCTAGCGATCATAACATTGGCGGCCGGGTCCATCCAGACCAAAGTGTTGCTGCGTCAGCTCCATATCCATTCTATCTGAAGTTCCTTTGACACCAATGCCGAAGCATTCAACTTTACGCGTTGGACCAGTATTTGTCGGACCATTGTCTGTTACATAAAAATGATAATTGCCCTTTAGCACCGGTCCCGACGTGTAATACCCATCGGCGTTTGTTGGCCAAGATGCAAAACTAAAGACCGGGAATCCACCGCTAGAACGCGCCGTACTGCTGTCCTGTCCGAACCAATCAGTGTTGGCGATGCCTGCACCCACATTTGTACCATTTCGCTTAATGTAACCATTCATCTTGCCGACGTCAGGTTCAGTCAAACTCGTGGTTCGTAAAGTACCAATATTTGCTGAATAAGCACTTCCCGGAGCGGACGAACCCTTCCAGTCTTTGATAACCACCTCTAGGCCACCGTACACCGCACAACCACAAGCACCTGGATCAAGCCGATACCCAGAAAGTGGTGCACTTACGGGAATAGAATAAGGATAGATTTCTAGAAACACTACTCCGGTGCGCTTGGCCCAGTAGTGGCTGGCACTTCCGTTTGTATTGTCGATAAATATTCCATATGGAAATTCATTGCCCGATGAATTGTACTTTAGTACCTTGTAATATCCCCCTGAGTTTTGGCAGCCAGATATAAATGGATCGGAGCTATTATGACAAGGATCGTACGACTGATTAGAACTACCTAACAAAAGGTCTACGCCGATGTGCCCCTGTCCAGTACCCCCAGTTGGGCTTGAAATGACTTGGTCAAGCCAACTAACGGGTCGAATCCACGGATAGCTGTTAGTATCTTCTGCATAGACTTTGTGTCCTGAGACGGTAAGTGCAACAGGTATAACCGCCAACAACAAGGCTCCAAGCAGCCAGTTTTTTGTTTTTGTAAGCTTTAGCATCGCTACTACTTTAACATCAAAATTATAAATTGAACACAAGACTAGAGAAATTAGTCGTTTACATACATCGCAAAGTAAGCAATGGTCTTCTTGAGACCTTCTTCGAGTGGAATCGTTGGCTCCCACGCAAGAGCTTTTTTTGCGTAGTCGATAACTGGTTTGCGCTGGGTTGGGTCGTCACCAGGCAAAGGCAGATGTATGATTTCGGACGCACTGCCGATTTGTGCTAAGATTTTTTCGGCCAGTTCAAGCATCGTAAATTCGCCCGGATTACCAAGGTTCATTGGGCCTTCTTCGTTCGACTCAATTAGTTTAGTGATGCCAATTATCAGATCATCTACGTAGCAAAAACTTCGCGTCTGCTTACCATCACCGTAGACAGTAAGTGGAACACCAGAAAGAGCTTGTACGATAAAGTTAGACACCACACGGCCGTCTTTCGGATCCATGCGCGGGCCATAAGTATTGAAGAAGCGAGCGATGACTGTGTTGGTACCGTATTTGTGACGGTGGGCATAAATCAGTGCCTCTGCATACCGTTTTGATTCGTCATACATACTGCGCGGACCATACGTATTTACACTTCCTTTATAGCTTTCTGGTTGCGGATGGACTTCTGGATCGCCATAGACTTCGCTCGTAGAGGCCTGAAAAAAGCGGCCTTTTGAGGCTCGAGTCAGTTCGAGAAGATTAAGCGTACCAACTGAACCAACTTGCAAGGTTTCAATAGAAAGTCGTTGATAATGCGGTGGGCTGGCAGGTGATGCCATATTCAGAATATACATGTACGTTTGATCTGTTATTTCATTCGGGAAGTCTTGCACAATGTCATGATTTATAAAGCGAAAATCAGGATTGTTCTTTAAGTGAGCAATATTGTTTTCGGAACCAGTACAAAGGTTATCAACACAATCAACCACGTAACCATGCTCTATATAATAATCGCACAAAAACGAACCGAGAAAACCAGCTCCGCCCGCAATCAGAACTCTATTCTTTGCCACTAACTACCACATTTCTGCCAATACTATTGTAGTAAAAGCCTTCGTCGGCCATTTGATCACGATTGTACAAATTGCGACCATCAAAAATGACATTGTGTTTTAGTAATCGCTTCATCTTGGCAAAATCCGGCGCGCGGAATTGCTCCCATTCTGTCGCAATCAAAAGCGCGTCGGCGCCTTCAAGTGCGCTGTATTCATCTTTCGCAAAGGTCAGATTCTTATTATCACTATTGGACGTTTGGACGTTTGGCATAGCCTCTGGGTCATAAGCTACAATCTTACCACCGGCTTGAGTAATATCTTTGACAATTTCAAGTGCCGCTGCCTCACGAATATCGTCTGTATCGGGCTTAAAGGCCAAGCCCCATAGTGCAAAGACTTTACCTTCGATGTTAGCATCGTAGTACTTATTCACTTTATTAACCAGACGCTGCTTCTGGTACATATTTACCTCTGTTACAGCTTCAAGAATCTTGAAAGTATAGTCGTTATCGAGGGCGGTTTTGTGCAGCGCCATCACATCTTTTGGAAAACAGCTACCGCCATAACCGATTCCCGGAAACAGGAAGCGTTTGCCAATGCGCTCGTCAGACCCAATGCCAAGTCGAACAGCATCAACGTCTGCACCTAGCAGTTCACACAGGTTCGCAATTTCGTTCATGAATGAAATTTTGGTAGCCAGGAAGGCATTTGCAGCATACTTCGTCATTTCGGCCGAACGTTCGTCCATGAAGTAGATGGGGTTACCTTGACGTACAAATGGCGCATACAAATCTTCGAGTATTCCCTTAGCCTTTTCCGAATCCGTACCAATAACGACGCGGTCTGGCTTCATAAAGTCAGCCACCGCAAAACCTTCTCGCAAAAACTCTGGATTCGAGACAACACTAAATTCAACTTTGGCATGTTTAGCGATGTGATTACGAACGCGCTCGGCAGTTCCAACTGGCACGGTACTTTTGTCGATTACAATTGAGTAGTCCTTCAGTAGAGGACCAAGTTGATCTGCAACACCAAGAATGTAAGAAAGATCAGCCGAACCATCTTCGCCCGGAGGTGTTGGCAGGGCAAGAAACAAGACTTTAGCACCTTCAATACCCGCTGTAAGATCAGTCGTGAAGTGTAAGCGTTCCTCTTTGATGTTGCGCTTAAATAGCGACTCCAAATCTGGTTCGTATATTGGCACCTGACCGGCCTGCATTTTTTTTACCTTTGCTTCATCAATATCTACACACGTTACGTCATTGCCCATTTCGGCAAAACATGTTCCCGTCACCAGCCCTACATATCCCGTTCCAATAACTGCAATCTTCATTTCACCATCTCCTTAATATCGGCATTAGTAGTATCTTTCCATATTACAAATTTTGACCAACAAAAATTCCAAACCAAAGCAATAGCCGAGCTTACTGCGAGTGCCTCAATTTTCTTTAAATGAAAAGTCTTTACGCCGACTCCCACCATCAGGCTGCTTCCGAGGATAGCTGGCCATGATGTCGCATGAAATTGGATGATGAGTGTCCTGAGTGACTTATTAACCTTTTTGCTTTTGTAGGTCCAGTGATGATGCAGCATGAAATTACTGAATAAGGAGATTTCGGCAGCAATGAGCTGAGCAGTGATAATCGGCAGTTTAAAAACGCCATTTAATAGTTCTAGTAAGATGAGATTGATGATAAAGCCCGTGCCGCCAACTATGCAAAAGCGAATGAAGTCTACTTTCAAAAGTGTAGTGATTTTGTTTTTCGCATAAGCCCTCATTCACCCTATATGCTATCATATCTGCGAGTACTAAAAGGAAGAATATACTGCTATGGCAAAGACGAAAACACTCTCAATTATCATGCCCTGCTACAACGAAAAAAACACTATAGTTAAAATTATCGACGAGGTAATGGACGTCAATCTCGGTTCTACCAAAAAAGAAATTATCATCATCGACGATGGTTCTAAGGATGGAACGCGCGATATCCTCAAAAAACTGGCCGCCAAAAACAAGTCATTACAGCTTATTTTTCAAGAGCATAACCAAGGTAAAGGCGCCGCCCTCAAACGCGGTCTTTTAGAAAGCACCGGCGACGTCGTTGTCATTCAGGATGCAGACCTCGAATATGACCCGGAAGAATATAAACGACTCCTTTACCCAATTGAGCGTGGACATGCCGATGTTGTCTATGGGTCGCGTTTTATTGGCGGCGAACCGCATCGCATAATTTATTACCGCAACCAAGTCGCCAATAAATTTTTGACGATGCTTTCTAACTTGTTTACGGGACTTAATCTCACCGATATGGAAACTTGCTACAAAATGATGCGTGGCGACCTCGCCCGCACTTTAGCCAAAGACCTGAAAGCTGCACGCTTTGGTTTTGAACCAGAAATTACCGCTCGCATCGCTAAATCAAAGGTGGCTGTCTATGAAATCGGCATCAGTTACTATGGTCGCAGTAAAGAAGAAGGCAAGAAAATAGGCTTAAAAGACGGGCTGAAGGCCATCGTTGAAATCATCCGATTCAACTTGTTTATTTAAAATAATCCAAAGGGCTTATAGCTAAGTTCGACTATGTGTGTCCCAGCTGACAAATCAAGTGATTTCAAAAGTGGTTTACCTGCCACTTCATACGTCTTTAGGTCTGCGTTCATTCCGTCAATCGTAGCCGTCCAGCCTCTATAGGCAATTTCCGATATGATAGCCGTGCCGTTGGTCGGCATCGTCACACTGTACTTTTCTAGATGATCGTTATAACTCAAGGTCGTCGAGGTGATTGGCTGATAATCACTTCGGACTAGAGAGCCTGGCTGAAGAGTCATGAAGAACTTTGGTAATGCTGATGGTCGACTTACAATATAAACTTGATTATTCATGTCTTCATACACGCTCGTTTGACCTGCACTTGGTTTTTCCTTTTGAACGACGAGCTTTACTCCAAAAATATCTCGAACAAACCCTGGGTCAACTGCTGACTTATGTAAGACTTCATAGTATGGCGCATAGACTGTTGCAGCGTATCCCCCCATTGTCTGTACGTTATACACATTCCCCGTATTAACGGGAATGGCGTTCGTCGGAATATCTACCCGGTAGCTGCCATTCGTCTGCTCCAGTAGTGCTACAAGCTTGCTGGGCATGCGACTATATTCGGCAGGTGTTTCGGTTTTTGGTGTGATATTCGGCAAGAACCATAAGGTGTTTGTGAAGACAGTAAATATAACTAAAGTGATAATACCAAGTTTTTTAACAGGCTCGGAGTCCATGACGCTTACAAATAGTAACAGCAGTGATAGAAGTCCTATTTGTAGCGCATTGTGGAGACTAAAAATGCGGTGCCTTAGAAGCAAAAGATAGGCCGTGTCTATCCATAAGAACGCGCCCACGGCGAAGGTCTTCAATTTTTGTCGCTTGGTTAACTTTATCTCCGCGAAAACCTCGAGTGCCGCTACAAGCAAAAAAATCATGCCAAAATGAAACAAGATTGTGTACCGTCCTAGCTCTCTTATCTGATAGACACCTGGAATCTCATATAAAAGAACCGCGAACCATGTTACATACCCAAGCATCACCACAGTACTAAGTAGTAATAGCGTAGTGGCAAAATTTGAATGTTCTGCCCATATTTTTGTTTTATTAAGCCTTACCTTCGCAAAACAAAGCGTCAAAATTAGAACACCGAGTGGTACCAAACCAATAAATAGGCTGTTACCGTCCCTTGTTTGATAGCTGACCGGATCTACGATGTTTGCAGCTTCATGGATATCAAGATTAAATGACTTTGAGAAGTCACGGTAACTTATCTTCTCACCCGGGCCAGCGTACCCCACTGCCTGTATACGATAAGCATGTGGCAAATATCCGGCGCTAATGACTAACTGTGGCAAGGCAATGATGGCCGAAGAGATACCAATAATACAAAACGATACAAAACTCTTAAAAAGTTGGCGCCGTAGCGATGAAATAGTAGTGTACCTTTTGCAAACATACGTCAGCTCAAAGATACCGAGTATGAGTAGCGCAAAATAAAATGGGTCAATGTGTCCAGATAATAAAATAAGTCCAAGGGAAGCACCGCACGCTATCAGCCACCACCAATTTGCTTTTGCCTGAGCGTGATATTTTGCCAAGAAATAAATAGGAAATGGCATGAGCGCCAGACCAAAGAAAATAACTGTTTGTGAGATTGAGCGGAATGCCACCATCCCTGAAAAAGCAAAAATGAGGCCACCAACAAATGCCGACCATTTGCGAGCACCGAGCTGCTTTGTAAGAAGATAAGCTCCGAATGAAGCTATCACAAAATGTAATGCAACCAAATAATCAAGAGCCTGTTGCGAGATACCGTGCACACTTCCAAAAAGTAACGTCCAAAGGATATTGATTGGGTAGAAAACGCCCGGCTGTAGCTCGCCTGCAAAAGATTGGCCGCCAAAAACGTTCGTATCCCAGATGGGCAAAAAGCCATGGTGTACATCGACAGCCAACTTCTGATACCAGGTGTAGAACTGATTGACGTTGTCCAAATTCGTAAAAAATGTTGTTACATGAAAAATCAGAACGCTTGAAAGTGCTATGAAGACGACAGCTGTGTAAAGAGCAAGTATTGCCCAATTAGACTGCATCCACTGCGGCAATAAACCGAGCATAGTTTCAAAGCGATGAAGTATTTTTTTCATTTTCTCCCTAAAGTATACCAAACACATTATCTTGATTTACCTGCCGTCTGCTGGTATGATATGCACAGGTTCCTTTCAAAATAAAAAAGACGTCATGAAGCACAAAAATTCAACTTATCGCTACAAATCAAAGGTTGTAAAAAATCGCCGACTTTATAGTGTTCTTTTAGTTGTTTTGGCGCTAGCAGTTGCAACAGCTACTTTTGTAGTGTTGCGTCACCGTAATAACGCTACTACCGTCCCGGCATCGACTTCGTCTTCGAACGGTTCGTCAACTCCAGTCGATACGAAGGGCAGCCAGCCTTCAACGACTACTGACAAAGGTACGACGCCTACTTCACCACCAGCTACGACGCCACCACCCATTTCTACTGACCCCCCTAAAAAGCCTTACGGCAATTTTGTGAGTAACCACGCACCCCATCTTGCCGATGCAGAACAATCAACCTGTATCACCAGTCCTGGTGCAACCTGCAACATTAGCTTCAGCAAAGATGGCATAACGAAGTCACTCGGCGATAAAAAAACAGATTCAGATGGTACCGCCTATTGGTCATGGAACGTAGGCTCAACAGGGCTGAGTGAAGGTATTTGGAGCATTACAGCAACTGCAACATTAAATGGAAAAACTCAATCAACGAGTGACACGCTCAACCTAACGGTGACACAATGATATATATGACCAAAAAATTACTTCGTGTTAGTCTCTTACTTATTTTTATGATTGGTGTTTTTGGTGTATCGCCCACAAAGGCTAGAGCGGCAACTTTAGACCAAAATAATATCGCTAGTGACTCGGTGTTTCAAAATACTTCCACGATGAACGCACACGATATTAATCTGTTTCTTAATCGCTACACAAATAGCTGTATTAGCCCAAATAGTGGCTTCTCGTCGGTTGATCCAACAGGATATAGCCCCTCAGGTGGCTATACGTATGGTCAAAGCGTTTCGGCAGGCGCAGTTATCTATGACGCTGCTCAGGCATATGGTATTAACCCCCAGGTACTCATAACGACACTCCAGAAAGAACAAAGTCTCGTCACGGGTGGCGGTGGTTGCGATAATCTCGCTTACACGGGAGCTATGGGCTACGGCTGTCCAGATGGTGGTACGACCTATTCTTATTCCAACGCAAATCTGTACTCAACCGGCACGCACTTTGATAGTAATTTTGTTGTGACAACGGCAGGCTCTCAAGTTACGTCAGTGAGTGGTACTTGTGTGAACAGCCTTTCAAAAGCTGGTTTTACTGCTCAGGTTATACATGGTGCCTGGCTACTCCGTTTTGGCCAGCAACGCGCTCTTGGAAACACTGCTTGGAATGTACAGCTTACTAATGCACCCCAGAATGGCGACCATTGGGACAATTCCGACGATCCTCCTTCGTGTTACGGTGGACCTATGACGCAAGGTAATCGTTCTAGGGCGGCTATGGGAGGTTGTGCACAGCCCACTTACTATGATGGCTATTTCACGATTGATAGCACAACTGTACATATCGACACTGGCGCGACGGCAGCTCTTTATTGGTACACACCTCATTTTCATGGTAATCAAAGTTTTGTCACTATCTTTCAGGATACGTTCGGTTTTGGATCGACAAACAGTGGTCAGTTGTCAATTGCGCATCCCGATGGTACTCTCGTGCGTCCAGCGGCCGGACCAAATGCCTCCCATGTTTATGTATTAAAGGATGGTGGTGCGTCTTATGCAACTTCGTTGGGTGTTTTCATGAGCTGGGGCTTTGATTTTGGGCAAGTAAAAATTGCGACGCAGGGTGATCTTTCACTCATGGCGGCATCGGATCTCGATACAGCACATACGACCAATCCTGCACCGCTCCAATACCGCGAAGGTAGCGTTGTTCGTGGATCAGGACCTATCGTGTACATTATTCAAAATGTCTCGGGCGTAAACCATAAGCGATCGCTCGATAGCATCGAGAATTTCGTTCGGCTTGGCTACACGTTTGGCGAAGTCCTCAATATACCCGATAGCGAACTAACTGTTATTCCAACTGATGATCCTTACGGTGCCAGCCTAGCGCCACACGCCAATGGAACCCTCATTCGTGACAGCAACAGCCCAATCGTTTATTACCTTATTAACGGCGAGCGCCACAGTATGACCTCGGGCAACATATTATTTAGCCATCATTTCACGTGGTCAAGCGTTAAGATAGCGACCGCTGGTGATAATCTTCTGCCAATCACTTGGCCAGTGACATGGTATGGCGAAGGAACAATGCTTAAGGGCGCAGGGTCAACCGTTTATATAGTTGACCTTGATGCTACTGGTGTAAACATGAAGAAGCGCTCTTTTGGTACATACTATAATTTCGTTGGTTTGGATTATCGCTTTGCAGCTGTAAGACTTGTCAGCGACGATCAGTTGCCCACCTTAAGCGGACCTGACATTGGCCTAAACTAGTTTACGTAGCCTATAGATTGCTTGCCCGTACAGGCAGTAACCTATAGAATTATTAGGATGACTACCTCCTCTGCAGCGAGCTATGCTAATGACAACTTCCCGCTCGTGTCCATAGTTGTTCTGAACTGGAATGGAAAACGTTTTATAGAGCCGTTTATGAAGTCTTTCGCTGCTCAAACGTATGCAAGAGATAAAATGGAGCTGCTATTTACCGATAATGCCTCGAGCGATGACTCTGTTGCATATGTTCAGCAGCAGTATGCAAATGACGATCGTATTAAAATTGTCTGCAACAAAGGTAATTATGGCTACGCGGGGGGTAATAATCTGGGTATGAAGCAAGCCCGTGGCGAATACATACTCGTCTGTAATAATGACCTCGAACTCGACAAAAACGTCGTAAAAGAACTCGTCATAGCGGCGCAAAAATATCAAGCGAGCGTAACTACTGTAAAATTGATGTTTTTAAATAAGCCTGGCTACATCAACAACGCCGGTTCACGATTAGAGCCAAAAAGTAACTGGCCAACCTATGAAATTGGTATGAATGAGCAAGATACAGGCCAATACGAGACCGATCGTGAGATTAGCGCTTTTTGCGGTGCCTGCGTGCTTTTTAGCCGGGAATTCTTGCATACAGTCGGTATGTTCGACAGTCGTTTTTTTATGTATTTTGAGGATGGAGATTTATCTTGGCGTGGTCAAAAAGCCGGACATACGTTTTACTTCGCCGGTAAAGCTGTTGCCTACCATGTGCACACCGGTTCAAGCGTCGAAGGCTCGATACTCTTTAACCACTTTGTTGCCCGTAATCGTGTCTTAATACTCCTAAAGAATGCCCGTTTACGAATTATCCTGAGTGGTTGCAAGGCAACCCTTAAAGATCACTTCGTCTTTCGTATTAAAAACATAGTTGCATCGCTCCGTGGACGTTACGGCAAGAAACAAGCTCTGAAGGAGTTCCTCCTAAGTCAAAAAATGTTACTTTCGATTGCCTTACTCACTCCTTATGCTTTACTAAAGAGAACAAAACTAATCAAAGAGGATCTGCTTTGAAGACAATTGCGATATACAACCCTTATTTGAATACTCGCGGTGGTGGCGAAAAAGTGTGCTTAACCCTCGCTGAAATACTTTCTGAAAATGACCAAATACAGGTAACTATGCTGACTTACGAGAAAGTCGATCTTGATAAGCTTGCCATATATTTTAAGCTCGATTTGTCGAGAGTCAGCGTGACCGTCTTGGATCTTGATACGAGGTTTATGCGCATAGTAAGACGTTCGAAAATACCTATAGGTCTGAAAAACTTTTTCTATGATCAGCGCAATGTTCACTATATAAAAAAGTACAAATTTGATGTGTTTATAAACCACTGTTATCACAGCAATTTACCGAGTCTTGGTAAGTTTGGTGTCTATGTATGTATGTTCCCTCAAAAGCTGGAGAGTACCAATAAGAAACCGAGCAATGCCTTGAAAGCTTTTTACCGACGGATACTTCGACAACTCTACCTTAGCTTTATTCATCGTGGCTTTACCGAAAGTGTCCAAAGTTACGATGAGATTGTTTCGATATCGGAATTTACTACTACCTACATAAAAGAGTACTGGGGTACTACGAGCGAGCTTCTGTACCCAATATGTGAAGATATGGCAGATAAAAACTCATCAGAAAAAAAGAAAATCATCTTAAATACTGGTCGCTTTTTTGAGAGAATTATCGGAAACCATCACAAGCGTCAGGATGCCATGCTAGAAGCCTTTAGCACGATGAAGGATCTTCACAAAAACGGCTGGGAGCTACATTTTGTAGGATCAGTCGCCGAAGACGCGGGGGCGCTCAGATACATTCTCGGGCTCCTCAAAAAGGCCGAGGGACTTCCGGTGCACTTTCATTTCAATGCTGACTTTCCCGACGTTAAACGACTATTTAATGAGGCATCAATGTACTGGCACGCGACTGGCTACGGGATCAGCAAAGCGAAGCATCCCGAAATGCAGGAGCATTTTGGCATAACAACCGTTGAATCGATGAGTACTGGCTGTGTGCCGATCGTGTATGAAGGCGGTGGACAAAAGGATATTTTGACCCGAAGCGGCGGAGGCTATGCTTGGAATACGCTCGAGGAGCTCGAGGCGCTTACTTCAGCTTTTGTGAACCTGCCTGAAAGTAAAAAGCAGCAGCTTGTTGCGTTAAACATAAAAGGCGCCAAGCTTTACGATAAGGCTCATTTTGTAGAGCGAGTGGCCGATATCTTCAAAGATTTAGTGTAGTTTGTCTTTTAGTTTGCGTACTTTTGTCACCGTTTTCCAGGCTCTTGAGTTGTGAATTTCTGCTACTTCAGCTCTAAGCTGGTCGGCCTTGCCCTTTAGTTCAGCAACTTTGTCTATTTGTACAGCGTTCACTTTGTGAAGCCTTCTGACTTCGTTTTCTAGGTACTCGACATAGTTCTTTTTTGCAGTGTCATCTTCCGATTTCTTGCGGGCGCTGTAGTGCTCCGAAAGAAATAGGCTGTCATCAATTGTATGTGCAGAGATTGCCTCATCCGAACACACAACTAAGAAATAAATAGCCTTCGTCGTTGGTACGGGTGCGACATTATGCAGATCGAGTGGGTAAGATTTTTCTTGTGAGGCTTTTTCGTCCGACACTATTCCAGCAGCCAGCCAAGTGTATTGATAGTAAAACTTCTGGTACTTGAAGTATTGAGCGATCAGCAGTCCGAGCTCTTTTTCTTCAAATTCATGAAGATGAAAGTGATTCCCCTCGGGAAATTCCGGATCATTCGGTGTAGAAATAACTGCAAACCCGCCTGGCTTTAGAACTCGCTTTATCTCTCTCATAAACTTTTTATAGTCTTTTATATGCTCGATCGTTTCAAATGTTACGACAACGTCTACACTTTTATCCTCAAGTGGTATTTTTTCGGCATCTCCGAGCAAGTATTCAATGTTTTTTCCACCGTAGTTTCTTTTAGCATATTCCACAGCATCTTCGTCGACATCAACACCGTAGATTTTTTTGGCCTTTTCAGCTAATAAATACGTACCGTAACCCGATCCAGAGGCAATATCAAGAACTGTCTTGTCTTTTAACAGCTCTTTTACGCTCTCATAGCGTGAGATATGCTCACCGTAGACGAGATTGCCGCGGTGGAACGCTGGCACCATGCGCTCACCCTCTTCTTTGATACTTTTGTCTTTGACTAGGTCTTTAATCATTTGAGCTACTTATCCTAAGATTAAATTCCGGAAGTGTAACCGCGGAAGTAATATCGTCTTTATCAATAATAAGATTATACGCTTCGTCCCACCAGTCGTAAAACTCGGTTGCGTCTTCGTTAGCTACTGCCAACGTGACAGCGTTATTCCCATTCGTGAAGATATTTGGCAATTCCCAGTCAGCAGTAATAACACTACCCGCTTTAAATTCTCCAGTCTTCATCTTTTTCCACTTCGTGTTTGATTCAAAAATCTTCGTGCCAACAGGACTAAAAACTGACAGCCCTAGTACTGGATTCACACAAGCTTGCATGACGTCATAGGTCACTTTTATGTCGATTTTATCTTCTTTAATGTGTGCTTTTAGGTCTTTGATTTTTACGACGCCGTTTCCCCATCTTTTTTCACCCATGGCCTTTTGATTAGCAGATTCATTTTGGAACATCTTGATATATTGTTTGGCAACCGTCTCTGGCGTACCACGAGTGATTATCAGTCCTTCGTCTAGCAAAACAGCTTTTGTGCAATATTCGCGAATCGCGTTCATGTCGTGGCTGATAAAAACCACCGTTCGATTCTCCTTTTTTAGTAGTCGGAAATAGTCAAAGCACTTTTTCTGAAAAGCAGCATCACCGACTGCTAATACCTCATCTAAAAGCAAAACATCGCTCTTTGCCCTGATCGCTATCGAAAAGGCCAGACGCACTTGCATACCGCTACTAAAGTTTTTAAGCTTCACATCCATATGTTCTTGTAGTTCCGCAAATGATACGATCTCTTCATACATGTTTTCCATTTCGCCGCGGTCAAAACCTAGGAGTGCACCATTTAAAAATACGTTGTCGCGAGCAGTGAGTTCAGGATTGAAGCCAACACCAAGTTCAATAAATGGCACTAACTTTCCCTCGACGTTAATTGTGCCTTTTGTTGGTGAATACACGCCTGCTATCATTTTTAACAGGGTACTTTTGCCACTTCCATTACGACCTACTATTCCAAAAAAGTCACCTTCTTGAACTTCAAAGCTCACATCTTTTAAGGCCCAGTAACCATCTTTCTGGGTGGCTTTTTCGCTGCTAAAAAGCGAAGTTACTGCTTGCTTCATGCTTCTTTGGCCCTTGGAAGGAGAAAAATACTTAGCAACACTTTTGACTGAAATAGCGACGGGCATGACTTAAACATTCTCCGCGAAAGTCTTAGACTCACGCTTAAAATACCAGACTGCGTACAGGGCCGTGCCAATGACAAGAATCGGTGGTACAACAGCGTACCCACCCAGTTGTTGCCAAGTTGTTTGCGTCTGTGGGGTTACTAAAATATAACGTAGGTCCTGAATAATTTGTGCCAGCGGGTTCAATAATATGAGCTTGCCAAAATGTTGGTATCTGTCGAGAATTTTACTGGCTGGATAGATTATCGGCGTCAAATAAAAGAACATCTGCGTAAACACCTCCCAGATAAAAGAGAGATCGCGAAATTTTACAAATGCCGCTGACAGGATAAAGGCCAGAGCCAGCGAAAGCATATACAGCTCTACGAGTAGTAGCGGTATAAAAAGTAGCAATTTTGCCTGTACTTCAACCCCACTCACTACCATGATGGCAATCAATACCATAAAATTTAGACCAAAGTTAATGAGCGCCGACGCCGAGGTTGAAACGACAGTTAAATAACGGGGAATTGAAATTTTACGAATCAGATCTCCCTTTGCCACCACTGCACCGACACCACCCATCGTAATTTCAATAAAGAAGGTCCAGCTCATAATTCCAAGCAGAAGATATGACGCGTAATGCCGTATATTACCTCCAATAAGTAGGAAGTTTACAAACACGACATACAAGATGAGTGATAATAATAGTGGTCGCAATAATGACCACAGGTAGCCGAGAACCGAGTTTTGGTATCGCAACTTGAAGTCAGTGCGTATCATCTCGCTTAAAATTGCTTTATTTGTTTTAGATAAAAGTGGCATAAATCAAGTACTATTATAGCATGCGGACAACTGTGGTGATTCCTAATTGGAACGGCGATAAATGGCTGGGCGAATGCTTGGATTCTCTGCTTTTACAAACCGTAAAAACTACTATTGTTGTAGTTGATAATGGCTCAATAGATGATTCAATTAACTTAGTCGAAAAAAAGTACCCCATGGTACATCTCATAAAGCTCCCTAAAAACACTGGTTTTGCGGGAGGCGTTAACACCGGCATAAGGTATTCCCTTGAACAGGGCTATGATGCTGTAGCTCTGCTTAATAATGACGCTACCGTAGATAAGCATTGGCTGCAAGAGCTCATTACTACTCTTGAAGATAATGCTAAAATCGGCATCGCAACCTGCAAGTTACTGCATACCGACGAACTGCATTTTGATAGCACCGGTGATTTTTACTCCGTCTGGGGACTGCCATTCCCCCGCGCCAGAAATCAAAAGGATATCGGACAATATGACAAAAACGAATTTGTTTTTAGTGCCAGTGGTGGGGCGAGTCTTTACCGATCGGCACTGCTAAAAAAGATTGGCATTTTTGATGAAAACTTTTTTGCTTACTACGAGGATGTAGACATTAGCTTTCGGGCACAGCTTGCCGGCTGGCTCGTTAGCTACGCGCCCAAAGCTCGAGCCTATCATAGAATATCGGCAACGAGCTCTCAACTTGGCTCTTTTACCCGTTACCATGCCACCAAAAATTTTTATATGCTCTATGCCAAAAACATGCCTGGATGGCTATTTTGGAAGTACCTCCCTCTTTATGCGACCCAGTGTGCTCGTATGTTTGTGTCGTCGATCATTCACCGCCGCTTCTTGATTCAAATAAAATCATTTGGGAAGTTCCTCACCCTCATTCCGCAAGTCATAGTTGATCGTCGCACTATACAAAAAAATCGAAAAGTGAGCATCGCCTATATCGATTCAATGCTCTACAAAAAGAGGCCCGTATAAATGACTACCATTCTTATAACTGGCGTGAATGGCTTCGTTGGGCAACACATGGCTCGCGAGTTGCATCAAACGGGCTACAAAGTAGTTGGTTTAGGTCTCGAAGAAACACCGCATGAGCGATTAAAAAATTTACTAGACGACTACATTTCTTGTGACTTAACTGATCAAACTGCTGTGGATAGGATGAAGTCACAACTAAAAGAAATGACTGCGATCATCCACCTCGCAGGCATTGCCACCACCAATAATAGTCCTGAAGTTGCAGCGGCCGTGCTGCGGATAAATGTGGAGGCTCACCGAGCACTTTATGCGACTTTGGCGTCGTTTGGATCGACTGCCCGAGTTATTGCCGTAAGTACGGGCCTCGCCTATGATTCGGCTCAGTCTATGCCGCTTCTTGAAACTTCAAAATTACTCCCTGATGTTGATGAGACTAATCCGTATATACGAAGTAAGTTGCGAGTTGAAGCACTCGCTGAGGAATATAGAGCGAACGGCCTCGATATTATCACTGTTCGTCCTTTTAATCATATTGGTCCTTATCAAGGTCTCGGCTTCTTTGTGCCCGACAAAGTCTCGCAGATTAAAAATGCTCTGAAGAATGGCGAGAGCATGACAGCTGCGGATGCTTACAATTTTTGGCGCGATTTTACTGATGTACGTGACGTTGTGAAAGCTTACCGATTATTAGCTGTGGCAAATGCCTCAACTTTAACCGTCTCAACTTACAATGTTGCGAGCGGCACTGCCGTATATGGCCGCGATCTCTTCCAAATAATCGCAAAAGAACTTGGCTTTACTAACTATACGATTATCGACGATGCACCATTACCCGACTCGCCACGCATTACAGGTGATGCCCAGCACTTACAGCAAGATACTGGCTGGAAGCCGGCTGTGTCGCTTGTACAGACGATTCATGACTATGCTCTTTCGGCTACCGAGTAGTCCTAACTATTCGATTCTAGTTTCAGATCATGCTCAACCATCAGCTTTACAAGACCGGGGAAATCAACTTTACGTTTCCAGCCTAGGATTTTTTCAGCCTTGGCAGGATCTCCGAGCAATAAGTCTACCTCAGCAGGGCGCATGAACGCCGGATCTTGTCGGACATAGGGCTTCCAATCATCAATATCGATTTCTTTGAAAGCAAGATCCAAGAATTCCTCAATAGAATGAGTTTCACCAGTTGCAAGTACGAAATCATCAGGCTTATCTTGTTGCAACATGCGCCACATGCCCTCAACGTAGTCGCCTGCATAGCCCCAATCACGCTTTGGCCACAAGTCACCAAGCACAAGCTCTTTTTGCTTGCCTAGCTTGATACGCGCCACAGCATTCGTGATTTTACGGGTCACGAACTCCACGCCGCGTCTATCCCCTTCATGATTGAAGAGAATTCCGTTGCAGGCAAACATACCGTAACTTTCGCGATAATTTTTTGTAATCCAAAATCCGTATAATTTTGCAACACCGTATGGACTCCGAGGGTGAAAGATTGCATCTTCGTTGTAGCCTTTACCAGGGCGATTATAGGCCATGCCGCCATACATTTCGCTCGTTGATGCCTGATAAAAACGAACCGTCTTCTCGCCACCCGTTAAGCGAATCGCTTCAAGCATATTAAGCACCCCACCACCTGTCACTTGATGAGTTAGAGCCGGAGTTTTAAATGAGTACCCGACATGGCTGATGGCCGCCAGATTATAAACTTCATTGGGTTTTGCTATTTCCATTGCTCGTATTAATGAGGGGAGATCAGTCAAATCAGCTTCAATAAGCTTCAAATCCG
Organism: Saccharimonadales bacterium (SeqCode); assembly: GCA_038211855.1. GTDB lineage: Bacteria > Patescibacteriota > Saccharimonadia > Saccharimonadales > SZUA-47 > JBBQVE01. The sequence goes on along the minus strand of JBBQVE010000002.1, from coordinate 5,554 downwards.
GAAATTCCTCTTCAACTGCGGCTCGTTTTGGATTGTGCTGCCCTCGGATGATACCGTATACTTCGTATTTTTTCTCCAATAACAGTTTGGCTAGGTGACCGCCGTCTTGTCCTGTAATCCCCGTAATCAGTGCTCTCTTTGCCATCAAAATTCCCAGTTAGGTTTGTAGCTCCATTGTAACAAAGTCACGGCTTATATTTTGTGATTACGATTGCAGCACCCGCCAACAGCCACCACTGCGCCGCAACCGCTTCGTTACTCCAGATATGCATGAGTAGGCCCATGAAAGCATAGGCGATAAAGCTCGCAAACAAAGCTTGAGCGAGCAATGTGTTGTGCGCTCGCAGCCGCTTGGCTATGTACACCGCCGTTCCAACAAATAGCGCGAGTCCAATAAAGCCCACCTCGTATAGGAGTTGCAAGTAATAATCCTCTGTTAATTGTCCGCCACCTGGATTACGAATTGAGACAATCCCCGCTGTTCCAGGGCCATGCCCAAGCGGTTTTTTTACAGATTTCTTGAATGACTGCGTTGCGAAACTGGTGTGGAGGGCATTTGAATCCTGCTTCGCCTTGGTTGTCTGGTCGCTGTGGCGTAGCACGTTCTCTAACACCCGTTGGTGACGGAGCGAAAACAGCCCGAAGCCGGCCACCAATACTATACATACACCGACAACCGCTAGTTTACGACTGAACTTAAAGGCACTTCCACGCATGGTGAGCACCGCCGCGACAGAGGCAATCAACGCCCCCGCCCAGGCACCCCGCGAGAACGTCAGAAACAGGGCAGCGATATGCACCAGAGCCAAGCCAATAATTTTATTTCTCTGCTTAGAATCGTGCAGATACTTCACAAAAAGCCCATAGAGCAAGCAAAGCGGCAAAATCAGAAAGGCGCCGAGGGAATTTGGATCACGCAAAGTCGACATAATCCGCGGGAAGTCCGGTTTGTCATCGATGAAGAAGTTCGGTTTGACGCCGCGAGGGATGCTATAGCCAACGTGTGTCAATAAATCTTTCGGTAGTACGTATTGCAACAGCCCCAAAACACAAACTATCGTGCTAATAATAAGCGTCAATTTAATAAGTTTTTGAGCGGTGATGGTTTTGGCATTCAGAAGCACAGCAGACATACCGAGCACGGCATACAGGAGCACTCGGTTGTTATAGACGACCCCTTCGAGAGCCGTTTGGCGATAGATATGCGGATTAATCGACCACACCAAAAGGTGGACCGCTCCGTAAACTACAGAGAACAGCACCAGTATCTTCAAATCACGATTTTTTAACTTCTGTCGCCACACCAAGTATAGTGCGGCAAGAACCAGAATAAAAAGCACGATATCTTTGGCAATTTTCCAGGCAGCCAGGCCGCCAGTCACCAAACTAAGCGACTGTGACAAAAAAATATGAAAGGGCACATAGATGAGCAGTACCAAGAAGCCGTAACGGACAAAAGCATCAAGATATTTTCGTATCACAAGGTATAGTATAAAGTGTTATGTCCAAAAAATCGTTCCATATTGTGATTGATGGCCGCATCCGCCGCACTTCCACCGGCCGCTATGTGGACCGCCTGATTGAGCACCTCCAAACCGTCGACGCAGACAACCGCTACACAGTTTTATTACAGCCGGACGACCCTTGGCAACCGACAGCTGAGAACTTTACGACCGTGCCGTGCCCATATCCCCAGTTTTCGTTCAGTATCATGGATCAGGTCAGATTTGCTTCGCAGTTAAACGCCCTCAAAGCCGATTTGGTGCACTTTCCAATGAACCAACAACCCCTTTTATACCGCGGCAAAGTCGTCACTACTACCATGGACACCACCATGTTGCACTTTACGCGGCCGGGCCGGGCGCCATTGCCGGTTTTTTGGGCAAAAATGGTGGGGTATCGGTTCTTGTTTTGGCGTAGCAACCGCAAATCTGCACAGGTAATTACCATCTCAGACTTTGTAAAGCATGAGCTCGAAGCCAAATACTCCTTTATGAAAGGCAAGACGACCACAACGCTGTGCGCTTCGGAACCGCCCATGAAAGTGCCAGCCGAACAGCCCGAAGGTGTTGTAAATAATGACAAGTTTTTGTTGTTTGTGGGTTCGGCTTTTCCGCATAAGAATCTCAAAACACTCGTAGATGCGCACAAACTTTTGCAAGAAAAATATCCAGATCTAAAATTATTCTTTGCTGGCAAGAAGGAATATTACTACGAACTGTTAGATTCCTATATTGAACAAAATACGAACACCGACATGGTAAAGACGCTAGGGTTTGTCAATGATGCTTCGCTTAAGTGGCTCTATGAACACTGCCAAGCCTACGTTTTTCCTTCTTTGAGCGAAGGCTTCGGCTTGCCGCCGCTTGAGGCTATGACCTACGGCGCCCCCGTTATTGCCAGTAATGCCAGCTGTATCCCGGAGGTTTGCGGACCAGCGGCTGAGTATTTTGACCCACACTCCCCTGCCGACATGGCAGAAAAAATTAGCAAAGTGTTAGATGATAAAGCCCTACACGCTGAACTCGTGGAAAAAGGCTACGAACAGATCAAAAAGTTCAGTTGGCACAGAATGGCCGAGCAAACACTGGCCGTCTACCAAAAAGCTCTGACTACTCCTCGGGACTGACTTCGGTGCTGACTTCAGGAGCTTCTTCGGCGACGCTTTCAGCAGCTGGTTTCACGACAATGTGACGGTCTCGGCCAAAGCCTTCGCTCACTGTTATAAGCCCATACTCCCCCGCCATGCGGTGAATCGTGCGGCGATCAGCTGAGTTCATCGGTTCGAGGTGTTTTGGTGTGCCTGTCTTCTTGACTTCTTCGAGCCAGGCCACGGCGACCTCTTCGAGACGTTGGGCGCGTTGTTTCTTATAATCGGCCACGTCAAGGTTCACTCGTGAGACTTCGTTGCCGTTATTTTTGAGCGCCATACTCACGGTGTACTGGAGTGCTCGCAGTGTTTCGGCGTTCTGTCCGATCAAAAACCCATTTAGATGCGTGCTAGGAACATGTAGCTCCACAACCTCGCCATCTTCGCTGGTGGCGTAGACATCCGTGTTAAGCCCAAAAAATGAGAGGACATCTTCGATATATTTCTTTGCGAACTGTATCGATTCTTCCATCGCGTTTACCTCCGCTTTTTACGTTTTGCCGGAGTTTTCTTGGCGGTTTTAGATTTTGGTTTTAGAGGTTTCGATGGTGTTTCGCTGACGATTTCGGCCTCGATCGGCGCCTTCTTGGCAGTTTTCACTTTAAGCGGCGCTGACGGTCCTTCCAGCAGTTCATCTTCCTTCTTAAGGAGGTAGGCTTGCTGCAGGTAAGCGACTAATCCGCCGATGAACCAGTAAAGCGACAGTGCGGCGGCAAAGCTGACGGTGAGCATAAAAATAAGCACTGGGAAGACATAGCTCATGTTGCGACCCAAAGCAGCATTTACCTCTGTTTGGTCAGCCGTTTTACCGCCGCCGGCATCTTTGAGAATCTGTCGGAGTTTTCGGGTGTCTTTATCGGCAGGACTCGTCTGTTTGATCTGGAAGTATTGCGTGACCGAGCTGGCAATCACAATAATCATGGCCGGTATGTAGACCCCGCCCGTGTGGCCCAGAGCGCTTCTGTCGAGGTTCACGAAGCTGAATAGCGTATTGTCGAATAGCTTGATATTGCTGCCGAGTTGACGCATCCAAGAAAGATTGCGAATCCAAGAATACGAGAAGTCGATCAATTGATGCGGGTCACTCACAACCTTGCGCAGGCCGGCAAACAACGCCAAAAAGAGCGGTATCTGTACAATCAGCAGCCCCAGTGACGACAGCGGATTAATCTGGCGCTCTTTGTAGAGCTCCATGGTCATGACCGATTCCCTCTGCTTATCACCATTTGCTTCTTTTTTGATCCGCTTAAGTTCAGGAGCAAGCTCGCGCATTGCCCTGGTGTGGAATAGCTGCTTTTTGAGCAGTGGATACATCAAATAGCGAATAATAATTGTAAACAAGATGATTGCCAGACCAAAGTTATGACCTGGAATAATGGCGTAAATAAATACCAGTAAGTTAAAGACTGGTTGAACGAAAACCGTCGTGAATAGCGCTGCAAACATATGTACTTTCTAGCTCCCTTTAAGGGATACTATACCATATTACCCCCGAAGGTTACTGCGCAGCGTCGACTTTTTTTAGTAAGTCGATCATCTCGCGCTGAAACTGTTCAGCTGGCATCGTTGCCAAGGCGGCCGCCTGAACGACAAAAACCAAATCCCTTGCGAGCTCGATATCTTTGTAAAAGACGCGAACGACCTCGTAGATTCGACGTCGTATCCGGTTACGCACGACGGCTGATTTATGAACTTTTTTGCTGACGACAACGGCGACACGATACGCCCCAATAGACGGGAGCCACAAAAGTTTCGCGTTGCGTGAATAAATCGACTTCCCCTTCTGATACAGGGGGCGCAGAGAATTATGACCGTGAAAACGGTGTTTGAGCGCCAACATATACGTAAGTATACGTTGTTTTAGTTGGAAATCGAGGCGCGGCCCTTATTTCGGCGGCGCTTTAAAATCGCACGTCCACCGTTCGAAGACATCCGCTTCATGAAGCCGGTGACTTTTGCGCGGGTACGCTTTTTTGGTTGAAATGTTCGCTTAGGCATATTGCTAATAATACTAACATAAATCACATCTCTGGTCAAAGGTGGGCCACATACGTCTTTTTGACAATGCATACACACAGAAACTCGCCGGTTTATCCACTAAAACGAATGAGCTATCCACAGATTTACAGATGGACTTTTTTTCTGTGTATAACTTCTCTCTGGTGCGCTGCTTTAGGTCTGCAATCGTTGGAGTTGTACAAAAGACTGTGGAAAAGTCTGGCTGTGAGGTCTATATTTTATAGAGGTATTCATTCAAAAACTAAAGTGAGGTACACGCGGGATGCAAGATACACATATCTGGCAGGCAGTATTAGGCGAGATTGAGCTCAGCGTCTCACGCGGCAGTTTTGTGACGTGGTTCAAGAACACGTCCCTGCTTCGTACCGATGAATCCCTGACTGTCATTGGCGTCCCTAACGTCTTTATAAAGCAGCAGCTGGAACGCAAATATACTGACACCATCCGCGATGTTCTGGCCAAGAACGGGATCGTCTCGGCGCGTATTGACTTTAAGATCCACACGGGCGCCAGCGCCAACAAGCGCCTCGAGACTGACGAGATCGTCCTTTCGGACGCACGACCCGCTAAAGGCGCGCCCTCCCGCTCGAGTGGCCTCACCCAGTCCTACCGCCAGGGGCTGAACGAGAAGTACACCTTTGACACCTTCATCGTCGGCGCCGGTAACGAGCTAGCCTACGCCGCCTGTCAGGCGATCGCCCATAGCCCTGGTACCAAATACAACCCACTCTTTTTATACGGCGGGGTTGGGATTGGCAAGACACACCTTATGCAAGCCGTCGGCAATGCGATTATTGCCAATAATCCTGACGCGAAAGTCTTATATATATCGTCCGAACAATTTGTGCAGGAGTTGGTTGACGCCATCCGCTTCAAGAAAACCGC
>JBBQVE010000001.1:0-165565 GCA_038211855.1 Saccharimonadales bacterium (SeqCode) | reverse complement strand
AGCTCATGACGTTGTTCTTGTGTAAGCTGATGGTGGGACATCGCTCTCTCCTTAGATTTAATTGTTAGTGGTAACAACTAGTCTACAGAAGAATAGGCGATGTCCTTATTGGTTATGGTGCGATTCGAGGTGGAATGTAGGTGCTATTCATTGACATATTATCTTCAAGAGATGCAGCTGATAGGAATCCACAGCGTGTAAATGAACGTATGTTTAGAAACTTTGATGGCCAAGAATTACCCCCTCACCTAGCAGCAATAAGGGACCAATGCACGTTAATTGGAGACGTATGGGATGATTTGCAGACATTGAGCAGGACTCAGTCACGTTTTGATGTCCAAATCTATTCACTAGCTATGAAAGAAGCTGAAGCAATACGGGCGCAGGGACATGCAGAAGTCGGTCAACTTTTGACAAAGTTCACAGAATTGTACGAAAGTACGAAAAGATATGTCGATACTGAAGGTTCAGTACGTGCGATGCTTGGAGCACTAAGTGTCGAGAATTGGTGGGGTACGATAAATAGGCATTTTGTAATACCTTCTATACGAAGAAAACATTCTTCTCCAGACGGCAGCTTGCATACAGCGCTGCGTAATTCTGAAACAGCTCAAGAGTTAGAAGCAAAACAGCTGAGGGCACAAGAACTCAGTAACCAGCTTGAAGCTTTTGATGAAAAATATGCTGTAAGTAGCAAGTATTTACGAAATAAAGGCGCCTTAAAGATAGTGAAAGAAGTTGAAGGCTGGGCTGAAAATGGTTCGCAGCGACTCTTTTTTGCATCAGATGGTGCTCGTGCTTTGATTGGTCTTGCGCACAAGCTACAAGATGAACCTCAAAAGACCGACACATTTTTAACTGACTTTTCTGCTGCTAAGCGTTCGTGGGGCGAACTCAAATCTATGAAATACGTACGACCGGCAAAAAGCGCACTACTTTCATCTGCTTTTACGCTGGCTGAATTATATGAGACTGAAGATCGTCAATTACTAAAAAATGATCTGATGTACGGGCTTGCGGTGACACTTGCAACTAAGGAAATTCATGAAACGCAACCAGTGACACAACCGCCGATTACTGAAGCTGAACCTGATCGTGTACCAGTTGCTGATAGCATTGACGAGGAAGTAGATCAAGCGCAAGAAGGATCTAATGTACTTGAAATTTCTCGAAACTTTAGAAGTGAACTGCCTATCCAGGCATTTCCTCCTGATGCAACTGAAACTGATATCCTTGATGACTTCATCGGAATAAGTGGCGATAGACTTACGAATGAGCCAGTTGAATGGGAACGTATTACGGCACTTCTGCAGTTAAAGCGCTCACTTGAAGAATTAGGACTCAATATTGTATCGCACCGTATGATGAACTCTACCTGGCATCCATTGCCGCATTACGTACTTGAAGTACTCGGGCCGAATAATAGAATCGCGGTCGTAGAAAGTCCAATGTACGGAAACGCCACATATATCGTTTCACATAATGAATGGGAAACAATCGTACTGTTCGACAAGAAGACAGTTCGGACAGAAAGAGATTTTAGGGGCTCAGCACATGTTCACCCGGCGAATGGTAATCTTATTGATCATGCTGAACGATTAAAAAATATAGTCAGATCTTTATTGTAAAACCCATCTGGCGCACGTTATTTTTCTGCGAGTGCTAACCAACCTCAGTGTGTTTGAGGGCAAATAGTAAATTCTCCAGCGCTACAACCGAAGGTGATGTATCGATACTACCTGCAAAGTCTCGATAAGAAGTACTCGCTAGTATTCGAGAATCTTACAGTACTAATATGTTAAAACCATTCGTTATTAAATTAGCTCGTTCTTCTTATTTTTGGAACAATCTTCATAAACTTCGATCTTTCTACAATATGCTTAAGCAGTGCATGAATGCCGCGTGCATAGCCGGGTGTTAAGGCTTCTAGATTTCTTGTTTTGTCTAGAGTTATGAGTGGATCGGTACTGCTCGGATGAGTTTTAACAATCTGAAATCCTTTGATATGCATGGGATACTTGGCGTTACCTGGTAAGACCGACCCAGCACTATTAGTAGCAGAAATTTTGGTACTGTTTATGATAAGCGGCGGGATTTTACCTTGGGTATATGGTGCTCGTGAGTGTGGCACATGAGCACCAATTATCACGCTCTTGATATCAGTTTCTTGTTCCTGCACGCGGCGCAAAAAGATGAAGTCTTGTTTCGGGTGGATGTTACAAGCCAGCATTATCTTCAATGACGGTCAGTTTAAAACCAGGAACTGCATGCAGTTCTGCATCATTCTTCCATCTTTCGTATACTTTGGGAGCTTCAGCACCATATACACCAATAAGATTATCTGGAAACTGAGTACTATTAGGGTGTAATCGTAACTGATAATCTTCACTAGTGGTGAGACCATCAAACGCTAATACTTCTTCTTGGAGGGTTTCTAAATCACCATGTATCATGTATGAAGCCTAGTAAATTTAGATTGCTCCTGCAAGTAACACTTTCATTTATATGTAATATATGGCAGAATAAGTACATAAACTAATTGTTGCTGACTAAAAGTCTATTGTTTGATCTTAATCATAACAAGCGATGTTACAGCAAAAAGGAACATATATGGCTGACGCCAAGAAACCAACTGCTAGCCCAGCGCCAAATGTTAAATCACGGATACGTATCCGCCTAAAGGCATATGACCACAAAGTCATTGACCAGTCCGCTAAGCAAATTGTAGAAACCGCGTTACGTACCGGTGCAACGATTGCCGGTCCGATTCCACTGCCAACTCGCCGCAATACATTCACTGTCGTAAAGAGTCCACACGTCTTCAAAAAAGGCCGTGAACAGTATGAAATGCGCGTTCATAAACGTCTCATCGATGTCTTTGACCCGACGCCAAAAACCATCGACAGTCTCATGAATTTGAGCCTGCCAGCTGGTTGTGACGCCGAAATCAAAATGTAAACCTCGTTATCTGCAAATAAGCGCACTAGAAATAGTGTGCTTTTTTATTGTGAAATAGTCTACATATTGACACCTTAGAACTTCTTTGCTACACTTGTACTAATATCGTTACTTGGTGAACCAGTCAGTCTTAACAGATACTGCTGAGCACCAAGCGTTTTTATGCAAAAGTAACCGATGTGATCACCACTTTCCATGCGACGGTATGGGCATATATAAATCGCACGTCCTGCGACACATACAGGACCACTGCACTAACTCCGTTTTTTACGGAAGGATACTATGAAAGCATTCATCACGCGAAAGGTCGGCATGACGAGCACCATCTTAGAAGATGGCACTATGTTAGCTGTTACCTTGCTTTCCGCTAGTCCCAACGTTGTGACACAACTCAAAACCCAGGAAACTGATGGCTATACAGCTGTACAGTTGGGTGCTGAGGTGCAGAACCACGTGGGCAAGCCGGCAGCAGGACACCTTAAGAAGTCCGGTAGTATGTCAAAGATCACACGCGAATTCCCACTTACCGAAACAGAACTAGACCTCGTAGTTGGCACCCAGCTGACCGCCGAGGTCTTTTCAGTTGGTGACGTTGTTAGCGTTACCGGCACCAGCAAAGGTAAAGGCTTCGAAAGTACTATTAAGCGCCACAACTTCCAACGTGGTCGCAAGACACACGGTGGTCGCAGCTATCGCCGCCCTGGTTCGATTGGTTCAATGTACCCACAGAAAATCTTTAAGGGCAAGCGAATGGCTGGCCGCGGCGGTGGTCTCCAGGTGACTGTTAAGAATCTTAAGATTGCACTTGTTGACACAGAGCTGAATGTCATTGGTGTCACCGGTGCAGTTCCTGGTCCACGCAAGAGCATCATCATCGTGAAAGGAGCCAAATAATGTCAGTCCCAACCTATACCGGCTCCGGCACAAAAGCAACTACGGCCGCAAAACTGAACAAAGAAGTCTTCGAAGTTGTGGCTAAGAATCATGAATTACTGAAACAAGCTTATTTGAGTCATGATGCGAACACCCGTCAGAACCTCGCCGTTACCAAGACTCGTGGTCTTGTCAGTGGAGGTGGCAAAAAGCCTTGGAAGCAAAAGGGAACTGGTCGTGCTCGTTTCGGTTCATCACGTGTGCCTATTTGGCGAGGTGGTGGTATCGTCTTTGGTCCTACCGGCAACGAAAACTACACCATCAAACTGCATACCAACGCCAAGCGTACAGCTCTTCGTCAAGCGCTTTCGCTAAAAGCGACTGCAGAAAAGATCGTAGTTTTGAATGACATCAGTCTCAAAGGCGCAAAAACTGCCGAGGCAGCCAAACTGATGGCAACACTTAAATTGACTGGCAGTATCCTCCTCGTCGTCGACAAGAAGACGCCAGAAATTACACGCTCTTTTGCAAACCTTCCTGCCGTCCACGTTGCAACAGCCTCATACCTCGATACATTTACTGTTATGAATGCTACCAATATTGTTATGACTGCATCAGCGCTCGATGTCATTCATGCTTGGCTTAAGCCAGCGCCGAAGCCAGCAACAGACGCTGCCGCGAAAGGAGACAAATAATGAGTAAAACTATGGCAGTTCGCCCTCGCGTCAGCGAGAAGGCCTATGCAATTTCCCAAACAGGTACCTATATCTTTATCGTACCGATTAATGCAAACAAAGTAGAGATTGCCAAAGCAATCAACGCCCAGTTCGCTGTGACCGTAACCGACGTCAATACCACTACCCAGAAGGGTAAAGCAGTTCGCTTTTACCGCGGAGGAAAGTTCGACAACGGTACTCGCAGCGATATGAAGAAAGCCTATGTTCGTCTCGCTGAAGGTCAATCAATTCCTGTCTTTGCTGCTGATGAACCAGAAGAAGTCGTACCCGCTAAAAAAGCGAAGAAAGGGGATAAATAATCATGGCACTGAAATTGATGAAGCCAACGACCCCCGGACAGCGCGGCATGACGAGTCAGGATCTTTCAACAATCACGACCAAGCGCCCTGTTAAAAGCCTCATTACTATCAAAAAGATTACGGCTGGTCGCAACAACCAAGGTCGAATCACGACTCGTCACAAGGGTGGCGGTGTCAAGCGCTTTCACCGTAACGTGAACTTCGGTCTCGCTAAGGGCACTGAAACGACTGTCGAACACATTGAATACGATCCAGGTCGCAGTGCGCGCCTTGCTCGCCTTGTAGAAAAAGACGGTACCTATCATTACAACCTTGCTGCCGCAGGCATGACCATAGGTACCAAAGTTATCAGTGGCGACGAAGCACCCGTAGAAGTCGGCAACCGCCTTTCGCTTAAGAATATACCTACAGGTGCAAGTATTTACGCTATCGAACTCGAACCGGGCAAAGGTGCCAAGTTGGTTCGTAGCGCCGGCACCAGTGCTCAGCTTGTCGCCAAAGACGGCAAATATGCGCAGGTTCGCCTTCCATCAGGTGAAATTCGCATGATTCACATTGAGTGCATGGCGCATATCGGTGTACTTGGCAATGATCAGCATCAGAACATTAAGTACGGTAAAGCTGGGCGCATGCGTAAGCGTGGTATCCGCCCAACCGTACGTGGTGTTGTTATGAACGCTGTTGACCACCCGCACGGTGGTGGTGATGGTGGTCGTCACCGTATGGCACGAGCGCCTGTCACGCCATGGGGTCAAAAGACTCTGGGCTTCAAAACTCGTACCCGAAAGACATCCACTAAGTTTATCGTAAAGAGCCGCCACGCGGCCAAGAGAAAGTAAAGGAAAGGATAGCACATGAGTCGTTCTCTCAAAAAAGGACCGTTTATCGACCCAAAGCTGGCTTCCAAAGTAGCTGCTCTTGGCAACGATGACCGGACCATCATTAAGACATGGGCCCGAGCCTGCACAATTCCACCAGAATTTGTCGGTCGTACAATTGCTGTTCATAACGGCAAGGTTCATGTACCTGTTTTCGTGACCGAAAATATGGTTGGCCACAAGCTTGGCGAATTTAGCCCAACGCGTAAATTCCGCCGTCATGGTGGAAAGATGGCGAAGGGGTAAGCCATGAGTGTAAAAGCAACCGCTAGGGGTGTTCGTATGAGCCCCCGCAAAGTCCGTGAAGTCGCCGCACTTGTCCGTGGTCGTTCTGTCGCAGAAGCTCTCGTTATTCTTGAGCACACGCCTCGTCGTGCCGCATCACCAGTCTATAAAGTTATTGCCAGCGCCCGTGCCAACGCCGAGCACAACAATAACCTTAAACCAGATACTCTTATGATTACTGAAATCAGTGTCACGGCCGGAGCCCGCATCAAGCGTTTCCGTCCAGCAGCCCAGGGACGAGCTCTACCATTCCAGCGTAAATCAGCACACATTTTCGTAACTGTTGATGGCGAAGTTCGCAAGAAGCCCGTCAAAGCAGCCGATAAGGCCGATGCCGATGCAAAGGAGACAAAATAATGGGACAAAAAGTAAATCCAATTAGCATGCGCCTGCAAGTTAACAAAGACTGGCGCAGCCGTTGGTTCGCCAGCAAGAAGGATTACCGCAAGTTCCTGACAGATGACTTGGCAGTTCGCCGCCTCATCATCAACAAACTCGGTACCCGTGCTAGCATCAACAAAGTCGACATCGAACGCTCACCAAACTTGGCAAGCGTAACGATCCAGACCGCCAAAGCCGGTGTCGTCATTGGTCGTGGTGGTGCAGGAGCACAAGAGTTAAAAGCTGCTATTGAGAAAATCTATGGTATGCCAACCCGCGTGAATATCGAAGAAATTAAGAAGCCAGAAATGTATGCCAAATTAGTTGGCGAGAATATCGCCCACCAACTTGAACGCCGCATTGCTTTCCGTCGTGCTACCAAGTCGGCTGCAGGTGCAACCATGCGCGCCGGTGCCAAAGGTATCCGTATTGAAGTCGCTGGTCGTTTGAACGGCGCTGAAATGTCCCGCCGCGAAAAAACTGTTGAGGGCAGTGTTCCGCTTCATACGATTCGCGCTGACATCGACTTCGCTTCTGTGAAAGCCAAGACGGCCGCCGGCATTATCGGCGTCAAAGTCTGGATTTATAAGGGGGAGGCACTGTAATGTTAGTCCCAGCACGAACCAAGTACCGCAAAGTACGCAAAGGCAAGAACCGTGGCGTCGCAACCAGCTGCAACACGATTGCCTTTGGCGAATACGCACTTCAGTCACAAGAAAACGAACGCATCACGAGCCGTCAGATTGAGGCTTCACGTCAGGCTATGACCCGCTATATTAAGCGCGGTGGTCAGATCTGGATCCGCATCTTCCCACATACCCCCGTCACTCGTAAACCATTAGATGTCAAAATGGGCTCAGGCAAGGGAAACCCAGAGTTTTTCGTCGCCAAAGTTCAAGCCGGTACCGTTTTGTTTGAAATGGGTGGTGTCACTGAAGAAATAGCACGCGAAGCAATGCGTCTCGCTGGCCACAAACTGCCTGTCAAAACCAAGTTTTTGACCAAGGAGGTGTTGTAGTCATGAAAATTGTTGAAATCCGTAAATTTAAGACTGGCGAGCTGGCTTCCAAGTCAACCGAGCTGCGCGAAGAGATTGTCGAAATGAAGCGTCGCCTATACATGGGCGAAGTGCAGAATACTCGTTCTATCCGTACCAAGCGCAAGGACCTCGCCCGTATTATGACCGTGTTAAGCGAACAACTTAGTAAGGAGAACATGTAATGAGTCGCACACTTACAGGTACAGTTGTTTCCGATAAAGCCGAAAAGACGATCGTGATTGCCGTCCAGACGCGCAAGACGAACAGCAAGTATAAGAAGCAGTATAGCGTCACAACCAAGTTCATGGCTCATGACGAGAAGAACAGCGCGCACGTTGGCGACCGAGTCACGATTGTCGAGACTCGTCCGTTGTCAGCCCGCAAGCGGTTCATACTCCAAGAGATCCTTGAAACCGCTAAGATTTCTGAGAAAGACCGTGTCGACAAAGTCACAGCTAACGAAGACGAGGAGGAGAAGTAATGATTCAACAAGAAACTCGCCTCGGCGTCTGCGATAACAGCGGCGCCAAGGAAATCCTTTGTATCCGCGTGCTTGGTGGAACTCGCCGTCGTTACGCACGCGTCGGTGACATCATCGTCGCTACCGTTAAGCAGGCTAATCCAACTGGCACCGTCAAGAAGAAATCCGTCGTTCGTGCTGTTATTGTCCGCACCAAATCATCGATTAAGCGTAAAGATGGCTCAAGCATCCGCTTCGATGACAACGCTGCCGTCATAATCGGTGACGACAAGTTACCCAAAGCAACCCGTATCTTTGGACCGGTTCCACGTGAACTGCGCGACCAAGGCTATGCTAAGATCATCAGCCTCGCACCGGAGGTCCTCTAATGAAAAAACAACCCACTATGTTTAAAATCCGTGTTAAAAAAGGTGATACCGTCGTAGTCCTTTCGGGCCGCGAAAAAGGTAAGACTGGCACTGTTTTGAAGACGCATCCAACACTCAACAAAGTGACGGTTGAAGGCATTAGTGTCGTCAAACGCCACGTCAAGCCAACGCAGGTCAAACCACAGGGCGGTATCGTCGAACTGACCAAACCAATCTGGGCCAGCAAAGTTGCTATTTTGGAACCTATCAGCAAGAAACCAAGCCGTATTAAATTCGCATTTGATAAGAACGGCAACAAAGTTCGCCAGTTCGTTTCAACAGGGAAGGAGATCAAGTAATGGCAACTGTTAAAACCGCTACCAAAGCTTATACTCCTCGCTTGAAAGCGCAATATTTTGCTGAGCGTGCCAACCTTGTAAAAGAATTGGGCCTTAAAAACACCCATCAGGCACCACAACTCGACAAAATCATCATTAACATCGGTCTTGGAAAAGCGAAAGATGACAAAAAAGTCCTCGAAATCGCCACGAATACTCTTCGTAAAATTACCGGCCAGCAGCCTGTCCAAACGATTGCCAAGAAGTCGATTGCGACGTTCAAGCTACGTGAAGGCAGTCCGATTGGCCTCAAAGTGACCCTTCGTGGTGATCGTATGTACGAAATGGCTGATCGCCTTATTGCGATTGTCTTGCCTCGTCTACGCGACTTTCACGGCGTCAGTGCCAAAGCCTTCGACAAACAAGGTAATTACAGCCTCGGTCTGGTAGATCAGACCGTTTTCCCGGAACTTACTTTTGAAGAAACCTCAAATTCCCACGGAATGCAGTTCGTATTTGTTATTAAAGCAGAAGAAACCGCACATAGCCGCAAACTACTCGAACAATTTGGCATGCCATTCGAGAAAAGTGCACATAAGGAGGCCAAATAATGGCTAAGAAATCTAGTCTCGCTCGCGACCTTAAACGACGCAAAATGCACGAACAGTACGCTGCCAAGCGTGCTGAACTTAAGGCAGCTGGCGATCTTGAAGGTCTACACAAATTACCACGCAACAGTTCACCAACTCGTTTGAAGAACCGCTGCCTAGAAACAGGTCGTCCACGAGCTTACATGCGTCAGTTCGGTCTAAGCCGCTTAAGTTTCCGCGAACACGCCAGCAAGGGTGAAATCCCTGGTGTCACGAAAGCGAGTTGGTAATACTATGATGGTTTCAACCGATCCAATCGCCGATATGCTGACTCGTATCCGTAACGCCGCAGCTGTCAATAAAGATGCTGTCAGCATGCCGCACAGCAAGCTAAAAGAGGCCGTCGCCAAGATTTTGAGCAGTAACAACTTTGTTGGTGCTGTTTCTGTTAACGATGAAGGGATTGTCAAACAGCTCGTCATCGACCTCGCCCGTTCCAACGGTCGTCAGTCAATTACAGAAGTGACCCGCATGAGCAAACCTGGTCGCCGCTTGTACAGCAACGCAGATTCAATCCCCACCTACAAAGGTGGCCGCGGTATTGTCATTATCAGTACATCTAAAGGCATCATGACCGGTCAGGAAGCTAAAAAACAGCGTCTTGGCGGCGAATTGATTTGCCAGATTTATTAAAGTAAGGAGAGAACATGAGTCGTATAGGAAAACTGCCGATCAAAATTCCCAGCGGTGTGACAATTACTGTCGACGATGATTTTGTAACCGTCACCGGTTCGAAGGGCACACTGAAGCAATTCACAATGCCTGGTATCATCGCCAAAGTAGATGGTGACACCCTCACCGTTACCCGCGCGAGCGATGAACGCGAACATAAGAGTAAGCACGGTCTGATGCGAACGCTGATCCAGAATATGGTGACAGGCGTCACAGAAGGCTTCAAAAAGCAGCTGGAAATTAACGGTGTCGGTTTCCGCGCAGCAGTACAAGGCACGACCTTGAAGATGCAGCTTGGCTTCTCTCACGATGTTATTTATCAACTTCCTGAAGGTATCACTGCAACCGTCGAGCAAAACCTTGTTACCATCAGCGGCATCAGCAAACAGCAAGTTGGCCAGGCCGCTGCCGAAATCCGTTCCTTCAAAAAGCCTGAACCTTATAAAGGTAAGGGTATTAAGTATGTAACCGAGCGCATTGTCCGTAAGAGCGGCAAGAGCGGAAAGGACAAGTAGGCCCATATGAACGAAAGAGTCCGTAAACTATCAAATCGTACCCAGCGCGCCCACCGCGTCCGTGCCACTGTCCATGGGACAGCTGAGCGCCCACGCCTTTGCTTGCGCATCACGAACACGCACATTACGACCCAAGTTATTAATGATGAAGATGGCAAGACTATTGTCAGCGCCACGACCGTTGGTAACAAAGCAACCGGCACGATGTCCGAAAAGGCCGTCGTACTCGGCACTGAAATCGCCAAAAAAGCTAAAGCAGCTAAAGTGAAGAAAGTTGTCCTTGACCGAGGCAGTCGTCTCTATCACGGACGCGTTAAAGCGTTTGCCGATGCGGCACGCGCAGAAGGATTGGAGTTCTAGTATGGCTCGCGAACCACGAAATCAAGGCCCACAAGAACCAAGTCCATTTGACGAGCGAGTTGTTAATATCGACCGTGTCGCGCGTGTCGTAAAAGGTGGCCGTCGCTTTCGTTTCCGCGCACTCGTCGTCGTTGGTGACCGCAAGCACAAAGTCGGCGTTGGTATTGCCAAAGGTGCTGATGTAACCGCAGCCGTCAGTAAAGCAACTGAAGTCGCCAAAAAGCACATGATTAGCGTTCCTGTCGTCAATGGAACCTTGCCACATGAGGCCGAAGCGAAGGTCGGTGGTGCCCGTATCTTTGTAAAACCAGCCTCAGCCGGTACCGGTCTTATCGCTGGCGGTGTCGTCCGTACGATTCTTGAAGTCGCTGGTGTAAATGACATCCTTTCCAAGTCACTCGGTTCAAGCAATAAAATCAATATCGCTTACGCGACACTTGATGTGATCCGCGCCATGGAACCAAAGAGTGAATGGATTACTTCTAAGAACGTCAAATCAGCCAAAGCCGAAAAACCAGCGAAAACTGAAACTTCTGTCGCCAAAGCGCCAGAAGTCAAAAAAGCGGAGGCCAAATAATGAAATATAACGAACTTAAACTCACGCCCCACAAGCGCATTAATCGCGTTGGTCGCGGTATTTCTGCCGGCCAAGGCAAGACTGCTGGTCGTGGTACTAAGGGTCAAGGCTCTCGAACCGGTTCACGCCGCAAGCCTGGCTTTGAAGGTGGTTCAAGGCCGTTGATGAAACGCGTACCAAAATTACGTGGCTTTACCCCATTCTGGGACAAGCCTGTTGCTATCACGACCGATAAAATCAACGCCATGACCGGAATGGTAGACAACTTTACCCTCTACGAAGTCGGTTTGATAGACTCACCTTACCAGATGGTTCGCGTGGTCGTTCGTGGCGATATTACCAAAAAACTGCAAGTCAAATTGCAAGCTGCCAGCGCTCGATCGGTTGAAATGATCCAGAAGGCTGGTGGTACATTTGCCGTCACCCCAAAGCCTGCACGTACTAAAAAAGAAGCGACGACAAAGTAACAACACCCATAGGGTTGTCGGTTACTCCTTAAAACTGATATAGTAGGATTTAAATATGAACTGGAAACTGATGTGGCGCGCGCTTAAAGCCAGTGACATGCGTAAACGCCTTTTGGCTGTTGCGGGTATGCTGCTTGTTTTTCGTCTGCTTGCCCACATTCCAATACCGCTAGGAAATCCAGCAACTCTCAAGCAAGTCCTGCAAAACCTATTTCAGGCGTCCAAAACGACACAGATATTAGGCGTCCTGGACATCCTTTCTGGCGGTGCCTTAGCCAACCTATCCATTATGCTGATAGGACTTGGGCCATACATTAACGCCTCTATCATCATGCAGCTCTTAACACACGCCATACCGAAGCTGGAAGCCCTCAATAAAGAAGGTGAATATGGCCGCAAGAAGATCAATCAATATACTCGTATGATCGCTTTTCCGCTGTCAATTATTCAGTCAATCGGCGCCATCTACCTTGTGAGCCAGACAGCCAGCCAGTATTCCGGTGTTGGCAATATTGCCCAGAATGCCAGCATCCTTCAGTGGATATTGATGGTGTCTGCCCTTAGCGGTGGTTCAATGTTACTGATGTGGCTCGGCGAACTGGTCACGGAACAGGGAATTGGAAATGGCATATCTTTGCTTATTACAGTTGGTATCGTTTCACGCCTACCTTCAACCATCACCTCTGTCGCAAGTAGTATTTTTTCTGGCAAAAAGCACCTGGAATTATTCGGCAAAAGTATTCCGGTGAGTGGCAAAGGTTTGCTGCTGGCGGCGATCATTTTGTTCTCAGTCGTAGCGATAACCTATATAGTAGTCAAACTAAACGAAGCTGCCCGCAATGTAACAATCCATTACGCGAAACGCGTACAAGGAAACCGCACCTATGGCGGCGTGACGACCATACTTCCAGTCAAACTAATTACCGCCGGTGTTGTGCCAATTATCTTCGCATTAGCTTTCCTAAGTGTTCCAAGCTTTGTTGGTCAGTTACTGCTCACCAATAAGAGCGCTCACCTGCAAACTATCGGTACCAAAATGGTTGCATGGTTTACGACGCCCTCAGCCACTACCTTTGCGGGTAAAGGCTTTACGCCGTACATCTATCCACTCGTCTACTTCGTCCTAATTGTGCTGTTTACGTACTTCTATACAGGTATCACCTTCAACAGCAAGGAAATTGCCGAGAACTTACAAAAGCAAGGTGGCTTTATCGAGGGTGTTCGATCTGGGCGTGAAACCGAAAAATACCTTGCAAAAGTTGTCAACAGCCTGACGTTGTTTGGTGCAATCAGCCTTGGTATTTTGGCACTCGTACCAATGGTCGCCCAAGTCTTCCTGAATACGAACATATCTATCGGTGGTACCAGCGTGTTGATTCTGGTGGCAGTAGCGATCGAAACACTCCGTCAGATTGAATCACGTGCCCTTATGGTCACCTACGATGACTATTCTACACCAGACTTCTTCTACGGCTCAGATGAGCCTGCTCTGGCAGCGAGTGGCGCGCGTAAACTGCGCTTCGGTGGCCGATTTACTCGCAAAACGAAGCCTGGTAAAAATAGTGATAAGAATGACAAAAATTAACACTTTACTTACAGATACGAATCTGTTAAAGTAGTAAGTTGATATATAACTTATGGCCAAGAACAAGGAAGTAATTGAATTAACGGGAACCATCGTAGAGACTCTACCTGGTACTCAGTTCAAAGTAGAACTTGAGAATGGCCATCGAATTATAGCTCATGTCGCAGGCAAAATGCGGAAACATTTTATCCGTATTGTACCGGGCGACAGCGTGACGGTTGAGTTGACCCCTTATGATCTTACTAAGGGAAGAATCACCTATCGCAAGTCCTGACACAGTCAGGGATATTAATAACTAAGCAGTGTGTCACCACCACAGCATTAAGGAGTGATGATCCGCATGAAAGTGCGTGCAAGTGTAAAGAAAATCAGCCCTGACGATATTTTAGTTCGTCGCAAAGGGCGGTTGTATGTGATTAATAAGCTCAAACCAAAGCATAAGCAGAGGCAAGGCTAATATGGCACGTATTTCAGGAGTAACAATCCCTAACGAGAAGCAAATCTTATTTTCATTGCAGTATGTATTTGGAGTCGGTCACAAAACCGCTGAAGATGTCCTTGCAAAGGCAAAAGTCGACCCTACCATCCGTACCAAGAGTCTCACAGATGATGAAGTGTCGCGTATTCAAGAAGTTATTAACAACACGCTCACCGTCGAAGGTGAGCTGCACCGCGTTGTGACGGGTAATATCAAGCGCCTCAAAGACATCAAGTCATACCGAGGTACCCGCCACGCCAACAATTTGCCGAGCCGTGGCCAACGTACTCGCACTAATGCTCGTACTCGCCGTGGCAAAAAAGTAACTGTCGGTGGTACCGCTAAGAAAGCCGTCTCAAAGACGTAGGAAGGGAGATATATGGCAGATTCTACTGAAACACCTGTTGTTACAGAAGTAACTGAAACAACGGCACCAGCCGCTGTTGCTGCAGCTCCCGCCAAAAAGCGGAAAGCCAAGCGCTCGGTTCCTTACGGACAACTTCACATTCAAGCAACATTCAACAATACGATTGTCACTTTTACAGACCGCAATGGTGCTGTTCTGACGAGTTCAAGCGCTGGAGCCTGCGGGTTCCGCGGCAGCAAAAAAGGCACAGCCTATGCTGCCCAAATTGCTGGCGAAAAAGCCGCAAACCTTGCCAAGCAGCAGTACGGCGTGAGCAAAGTTGACGCCTACATCAAAGGTATCGGCCAAGGCCGCGACGCCGCTATCCGCGCCCTCGCCAGTCTCGATATCGCGGTTGAGTCAATCAAAGACATGACCGGCATCCCACATGGTGGCTGCCGTCCAAAGAAAGCACGGAGGGTCTAGTATATGGCACGCAATATGCAAAGTGTGGTCAAGATGTCCCGCCGTGAGGGCTACGCACTTCATCCAAAAGCCCACAAAGCCCTCGTTAAACGTACAGGCATGCCGGGTGCAGGCGGTGGCGGTGGTAACGGACGTCGTCCAGCCAAACCAAGTCAGTACTCGCTCCAACTTCGCGAAAAGCAGAAGGTAAAGCGCTTGTATGGCCTTTTAGAGAAGCAGTTCAGCAACCTCATGAACGAAGCCAACAAGAAAGCCGGCCAGTCCGGTGAAAACCTGTTGTGTTTCCTCGAACAACGCGCCGATAACGCCGTCTATCGTGCTGGATTCGCGACTTCACGCCGCGCCGCACGTCAGTTAATGACTCATGGACATTTTACCCTCAATGGTCGCCGTGTTGACATTCCGTCACTACGTTTGGCTCCTGGTGATGTACTGATTGTCCGTGACCACAGCACTAAAACCGAGTATTTCAAGAAGCTTGATGAAGTCAGTCCAGCCAGCAATGATATGCCAAGCTGGTTGAAGGCCGACCGTAAGAAGCTTTCTATTAGCATTACTGCGCTTCCTACCCGTGAAAACGCTGAACCTGAGATCAAAGAACAACTAATCGTCGAATACTACTCACGTTAAGGAGGATAAGCGAGTGTCTAAAACTATACATACACCAATACTATCGAATGTCACCGACCATAGTGCAACCAGCGCGACATTTGTTGTCGAGCCACTTCACACCGGTTATGGGATGACGCTCGGTAACTCACTACGCCGCGTACTCCTTTCGAGTATTGCCGGTGCAGCGATCACAGCCTTCCGCATCGAAGGCGTCACCCACGAATTCACGACTGCCGAAGGCGTCAAAGAAGACGTTGTTGACATCATGCAGAACCTAAAGGGCATCCGCTTCCGCGTGTTCAGCGACGAACCACAGACGCTACGGATTACCAAAAAAGGCAAAGGCCTTGTCACCGCAAAAGATATCACGCTGAACGCTGACGTCGAAGTCGTTAATCCTGAGCACGTCGTTGCCACGCTCGACACCGACAAATCATCAATTGCGATCGATATTGTCGTCGAAAAAGGCCGCGGCTACCGCTCAATCGATGAAGCCTCTACCAAGCGCACTTCAACCGACATGATTGCACTTGATGCCATCTTCAGCCCTGTCATGCGTGTCCGTTATCGCGTGGAAAACACCCGTGTCGGCCAAATGACTGATCTTGACCGCTTACTTTTGACGGTTGAAACCGACGCGACTATCACGCCACGTGATGCGTTTGAAGAAGCTGCAGCTATCCTCGTGAATCAGTACACCGCACTTGCTGGCGCTACCCGCGTCGAAGTCGGCGCTCCCCTGACCAGCGCCAAAGCTGAAAGCACTTCAACTTCAGAGTCATCTGAAGAGCCAACCATGCTCGATACATCAATCGAAGACATGAACCTGAGTGCTCGGACCACCAATGCCCTCATCAATAACGATATTCACACCCTAAAAGACCTTTTCTCTCTGAGCGATGCAGAACTGCGTGACCTGAAAGGGTTTGGCAGTAAAGCACTCGACGAAGTAAAAGAAAAGCTCGCAGAGTTGGAGCTATAAGATGCACCGCCACGGATACCAAGGAAGAAAGTTCGGACGAGAACGCGACCAGCGCGCAGCGCTTATGGCCAGCCTCGCTGAAGCTTTAATCCTGCACACCACCATTGAAACGACTATTTCCAAAGCAAAAGAAATTGTTCCTTACGTTGAACAACTGATTACGAAGGCAAAAGTTGGAGATTTACACAATCGCCGCCAGATCATCGCTCAATTGCAGACTCTCGAAGCCGCTCACAAGCTGGTAGACGAAATTGCACCAAAACTAAGCGGCCGTAACAGTGGTCATCTCCGCATTGAGCGTACAACTGCTCGCCGCGGTGATAACACCATGATGGCACGCGTCAGCTTTGTTGATGACCTCAACGAAGCACCAGTCGCCGTCAGCGCAGTCGCTGCTGAAAAGCCAGCAACAACCGCAACCAAGACAGCCGCTAAAAAAGCACCAGCTAAAAAAGCTGTTGCCAAGGAGGCCAAATAAATGAAGACCTATTCCGCAAAACCAACTGATGTGACACGCGCTTGGTTCGTCATTGACGCAGCCGAGGTTCCGCTTGGCCGTATGGCAACTCGGATCGCGACACTACTTACAGGAAAAGAGAAGCCGCAATATACGCAGCACATTGACTGCGGTGACTTTGTCATCGTCATAAACGCTGCCAGCTTAATCACTACTGGTAACAAGACCAAAGACAAGATTTACTATCACTATAGTGGTTACCCGAGTGGTCTGCGCGAACGTACGCTTGAAGAGCAAATCACGATTGATCCAACTGTCGTCGTTGAGAAGGCCGTACGTGGCATGATTCCAGTTAACAAACTTCGTCCTGCTCGCTTGCAGCGCCTTAAAATCTATGCTGGTAGCGAGCATAATCATGAAGCCCAGAAGCCAGTTACCCTGAGCTTGAAGAAGGAGACCAAATAATCATGGCTGAAAAGAGTTATTTTTACGGCCTCGGCCGTCGCAAGAGCGCCACAGCTCGTGTTCGAGTCATGAATGGCAAAGGCATCATTACGATCAATAAGGTACCCGCAAGCGAGTACTTCGCTGGCAGTGCTATGTTGATGACTGATCTCGTAAAGCCATTTGTTGTCATCGAAAACGATAAGTTTGATGTGTCTGTTCTCGTCAGCGGTGGCGGTCACGCCGGTCAGGTTGATGCAATCAGCCTCGGAATCGCCAAAGCCCTCGTTGTAATGAACGAAGATCTCAAAAGCACCTTGAAACGTGCGGAGCTCCTCGGTCGCGATCCTCGTGAACGCGAACGTAAGAAGTTCGGCCTCAAGGGCGCACGTAAACAGCGTCAGTTCACCAAGCGTTAAATTACGTCAAAGAACTGCAAAAAACTTCCCAGCCAAACGGGAAGTTTTTTGTTTTTGGCAATAATGTGTGCTACTATCTGTTGGATGAGCAATTTAAACCGCTATAACAGCTACTTTTGGTTTACGGAGTCAACTCCAGCGGTTTTTGTAATTCAATAAATAAGTTTTGAGAAGAAAGCACAGACCGCCAACAAGGCGGTTTTTTAATAAATATGAAGTTAGTAGGTATCCAAGCAGAGGCGTTAGGCGGCTCCTTCCACGAAGAAGCGGCTCGTGTTTACTATGGGCAATCATTACAAGGAGTGGAGCTCGTTCCTGTCGCTACACATGATGAGTTGCTAAATCGTTTTCAGACCAACGCAGAATTTGATGACTCACCCCATAATGCCACAAAGTTCTGGGTTGTACATCCTTTGCAAAAAGGCCATGAGCAAGAAGGCACCCACACCGCAATTACCTTTGAAGTACCTGACGAAGCGGGCGGTTTACGAACAACAACAAATATTCTGAGAAAAAACGGCGTAAATATTACTGACATTGATAGCCATCTCGCTCCAAAAGATACGCATCACCGCGCCTTCTTTGCTGAGCTCGAACAGCACGACGGCGTCGTAAAGCGTGCGCTCAATCAAATGAGGCTAAAAGGACTCGCGCCGGTCATTCTGGGATCTTATACACCTATCAGTACACTAGAAGTTATTCCGACCCGGTCAAAACAACTTGCGACACCGCTACATGACAATTGGCCCGGTCAAAAGGGTCTAAAACGACCACACAAAGCAGAAACGCTCTATGTGCTGACTGACCACAGAATAGGATCACTTGACAGAGTGTTGAATCATCTTAAGACTGTCAACCTCATCAATATGGCACGGCGGAATGCGCCAGAAGACACAGACTTTAACAGAGGTTTTTACTTTGTACTCGACCCAAAAACACGTAAATTTGATACGAGATGTGCACTTAGAGGGATTGAGCGGGAAGGCTACCATATCGAACTCATACCTCCAATAAGAGCACCGAAAAAGGTGAAAGTACCATGACTGATGAAATAGAACCCAATCCAATCGAACAAATCCCTCAAAGTATCAAAGATGCCTATAAGAATGGCGTGATTAAGGCGAGCGACATACGGCCTAACATAGCGACGCATCTTATGTCGCTTGCCGAATGTTCCATAGGTCATCTGACGAGCTGGGAACGAATAGATTTTCATAAAGAGATCCGTGCTAAAGCTGGAGAGCTTGCTTTGCTGCTCACCGGACCGCTTGAACCTCCCACAGAAGTACCCGACTCGCCACCTATTACAATTAATATTGCTACAGGTGAATTTCTGTAGACCTAAAGACAAAACAATGTTTACACTACGAATTATAATCAAAGGCTATTGGCTCACCATCTCTCCACCGTGATGGTTTATTCTGTTTGTTTGTAAAAATTCGAATGCATTGAATAGTCCGTCACCGGATACACGTGACGGACATTTAAATTTAATACATTTTTGAAAAGGAATTTTACTATGAAAGACTTAACACCACGCGCTTCACGGATGAGTAAACAGCTCGTTAAAGACGAATTGGCATACGTCGAAAGCGTCATAAAAGCAGACAAACCAGCCTTTGAAGAAGTACTTGAACATTCAGGCGGAGAAGGAAATGTCTTAAGGGTCTTCGTCGATGCTAAGAAGCAGATGCCTATGCGTGCGGCTACTTTGCTACTTTCGGCAGCTCGTATAGCACAGCTCGTACCTATTGAGCAGTTACAGATAATCCACACTGCAAAAGTTGGAGAACAAGTGAACGGGGTTGCCCTAGTC
Organism: Saccharimonadales bacterium (SeqCode); assembly: GCA_038211855.1. Lineage (GTDB taxonomy): Bacteria > Patescibacteriota > Saccharimonadia > Saccharimonadales > SZUA-47 > JBBQVE01. The sequence continues at coordinate 146,083 of JBBQVE010000001.1, read as the reverse complement.
GATTCACTGCCACAATTTAAAAAATTAGCGCTCTTTGGATCAGCTCTCCTCCATAGAAACATGCCCGACATATCTGAAAAAACAATTTTTGCTGAAGACACCACCCCAGAGCATATTAATACTATGGAACCTATCGTAGAACGATATATGAGCACCGACTATTACATTAGGCGGAAGTTGTATGAGCGTGCGCAGCGACACGGCGGAAACCCCGCTGATTTTATAGGCGCTAGGTTTACAGGGACTCACACAAAGTTCCTGCACCTTCATACACTCTTCAATGCGGCCAATATTGTCTCCCCGAAGCGAATTGTCACGGTAGGTCCTGAGCAGGATCGCCTCACGCATGCGGCATGCAGCGGAGTGGGGAACATAATGCCCGCTAGCCTTACAGTCCCATCTGTTCAGGTGCTCACGCAACATGTCATATCGCCCTTTTCAATAGGTAGTGGGGGCGAGCAGCTGTTAGACGACGTTTTGGCCGGCAATGATAGTAATTGTACCGCTCACAGTTATCAGGTTGAGCGTGATTTGCAGCACTTTGAGGCTATCTTGAGGATGGAGGCCTAGCTCTTGAACAGTTCTTGCTATAATGAGACCACTACGATGAGTAAACCAGTCATATTAACGGGGCTTCGAGCAAACAGCGAATTCCACCTCGGTAACTACCTAGGGGCGATTTTGCCGATGGTCGAACTCCAAAAGAAATACGCCGGCAAATATCAGGTCAACATGTTCATTCCTGACTTGCATAGCTTTACTACGCCGATTGACCACAGTAAGCTACTGGGTAACATCATGGCAAATCTGCAAGTTTTCGTGGCTGCCGGACTCGATATTGAAGATAAAGACACTTTCATTTACCGCCAAAGTTATGTGCCAGCCCATAGCGAGCTTGCCTGGATATTGGATTGCTTCACCTATTTTGGCGAGGCCAGCCGCATGATTGAGTTCAAAGATAAATCCGCCAAAATCGGTAACGAAACAGTTTCCGTTGGTCAGTTCAATTATCCGATCCTCATGGCAGCGGATATCCTACTCTACAACGCCACCTATGTTCCGCTTGGTGATGACCAGAGACAGCATCTTGAACTCACGCGCGATCTCGCCTTACGCCTTAACAGTAAATTCGGTGAGTTATTCGTTGTGCCGCCCGAATGGAAAAAGCAGGTCGCGTTTACCGGTCGTGACGAAAGCATCCGTATCCGCTCACTGCGAAATCCCGAAAAGAAGATGAGTAAGAGTGTCGAGGACCCAGCCGGAACCATTCTAATGACCGATGCACCGGAAGCGGCTGCTAAAAAGATTATGAGTGCCACAACCGATAGTTTTGCCGATATTCAGTTCAACTTCAAAGAACGACCCGGTATTAGTAATCTGCTCCAAATCGGTGCTCTTTTGAGCGCTCAGCACGTTGCTGAATATATTGAAAAGTGGCAAGGACAGGCCCAATATGGCCCCCTAAAAACGGAGGTCGCCGGGTTTATCAAGGACTTTTTGACGGATTTCCAGGCTAAACTCGCCAAGACAAGTGTGCAGGAGATTCACAAAAAGCTCGAGGAAGATGAAATCACCATGAATAAGGTCGCCAATAACACGCTATTTAAGGTACAAAAAGCCGTAGGTCTCCGTGCCTGACCTCGCACACGCCATGGATCTGACGATCGACGAAACGACGGCCCGAAAGCGAGCTGATGTCGTCTTGGCTGATGCCTTTACCCAGTACAGTCGTGCTGCCCTCAAGAAATTGTTTGATATGGGCAATATCACGATAGACGGCGAACCGGGCCGCCCTGGCGATAAACTCAAGATAGGGCAGGTCATGAAAGCCAATCTGAGTCCACTCGAGCAAGAGCCGGATGTGATTGATTTACCCGTTATTTTTGAGAATGAAGATGTGATAGTTGTCGACAAGCCCGCCGGCATCATCAGTCACGCCCGTGGCCGTTTTTGGCAAGAAGCCTCAGTTGCCTCGTTTATCAGGGATAAAACCAAAGATATGGTCGGCGAACGAGCCGGCATCGTACACCGCCTGGATCGTGCCACCAGCGGCGTCATGATTGCTGCCCGCAACCAAGTAGCTCAAACGTTCCTGCAGAAGGAATTTTCCGATAAGAAAGTCCAAAAAGAATATGTTGCCTTGGTCCATGGTACGCCTGATGTTGAAGAAGCACATATCATCGCTGCTTTAGCGCGCAACCCAAAAATTCCCCAGCAGTTCAAGGTAGATAAGGCCGGTAAACACGCTGAGACCATCTATAAAATCGTCAAAAGCAACAAAACCGTCTCAATGATAGACTTGCATCCGCTGACAGGCAGAACACACCAACTCCGCCTCCATATGGAGCACATCGGCCACCCAATAATCGGCGATATCCTGTACAGCGACGACAAAAATGAACCGCGCATGTATCTTCACGCGCATAAACTCACAATCCGTTTGCCCGACGACACCATGCACACCTTTGAAGCGCCGTTGCCAAATGACTTTGCTACAAGGTTTGATCATGGCTGATCTGTTACTTAATACACTTACCAGAAAACGGATAAATGGCTTTTTGATACGACCGTCGCATGCCCTACTTTTGTTAGGGCAGCAGGGAAGTGGTTTACAGATAATTGCGAGCTTCGTTAGAAAATCATTAACTGCTAATGCACCCGATGCTGATGCACTCATAGCGGTTGAACCTAACGAAAAAGGTACGATTCCGATTGATGATATTCGAGCACTCAGCAGACGACTAAAGCTTCGTAATTCTGTCTCGAACGAAGTCTCAATCTGTGTCGTCATCAACTCCGCAGAAGCCATGCAAGCAGAGGCCCAAAACGCCTTGTTGAAGCTACTCGAGGAACCGCCGCGCGGCGTTTTGTTCATAGTGCTAGCCCACGAGCCGTCAAAAATTCTACCGACGATTAGTTCACGCTGTGTAAACATTGACGTACTACCGATATCGCTAACGCAGGCACAGGAGTTTTTTGGTGATACATCTGCAGACTTAACGAGAAAGTATCACTTGAGCGCTGGACATGCCGGACTACTCCAGGAATTACAGACAAACAATGAACATCCGCTTGTTGTATCAATTGAGACAGCCAAACAGCTACTGGCAGCGACCCCCTATGACCGCTTAAAGCAAGTTGATTCCTTGTTTAAGGGACGTGAAGCTGCCCACAGCATCGTTATGGCACTTTTACGCGTCTGTACCGCTGCCCTCCAAAGTGGTCGAGCTACCGAGCGCTGGGTGCGCAATAGCAGACTCTGCGCTGAAACGCTAAAAAAGCTTGAGGCTAACGTCCAAGCCAAGCTGGCTCTCGATGAGCTCTTCTTGAATCTGCGTTAAGGGGTTATACTTAAAGAACCATATGATTGGATTAGCACTTGTTATCCTATGTGCGCTTCTAGCCCTGTCGAGCAGCCGCTCCCGTGACAGCGAACTTTCGCCTATCCCTTTGAAGATATCTGACCAGCTTGGTCGACTTTGGGAAGTAGCTCACCAAGGCATGCGCGAGAACCGTTTGTTACGTGCCGAAAAAGCCCTGCTCACCATCCTCAAAATGGACCAGAAGAACGCTGCCGCCTATAACCGACTCGGCATTCTGTATGCCAAACAAAAGGAATATCGCGACGCTATCGACTGTTTTGAAATCGCTAGCAGCATCGAACCAACCGCCTCGTCTCTTCACAACCTCGGCCTTATTTACCTCGAAACAGAGAATTATGAAAAGGCTGCGGCTGCTTTCGAACAAGCGCTCAAACTAGAAGATGGCCTCGCCGCTCGCCACATTGCGTATGCCAAGGTCCATGAAAAGCTCGGTAATGACAAAATCGTCCTTGATGAACTCGAAAAAGCAGCCGAACTCGAACCGAACAGGGAATCATTTACGCTCTTGTTCAGAGCTTACGAGAACAGGGGTATGGAAGAGCAGGCAGCAGCTATCGAAAAGCGCCTCCAAACGCTCATAACACCTGCCGGTCATCCGAAGAGAATTATGCGACCAAAGCGCGTCGTGGTGTAGTTAGAAATATTGTGAGTTCTACATGCACCAAACAAAAAGCCCACTTTGAGGGTGGGCATACTGTTTGGTGCAGAGGGAAGGATTCGAACCTTCGAAGGCGAATGCCGACAGATTTACAGTCTGTTGTGTTTGACCGCTTCACTACCTCTGCACATTTTAATTATGGAGCCGAAGACAGGATTTGAACCTGCGACCCGCTGTTTACAAAACAGCCGCTCTACCACTGAGCTACTTCGGCAACGTTCAGTGAGCAATTGTATCAAAGTAAAGTCTCTTCTACAACCATACCTCTCTTTAGGTCATGGTATACCATAGCTATGTAGTACAATAGATCCACCATGATTGAACTGGAATACTTACTAAAGCAGTACAATGAGCAGAAATTGTCCGTTAAACAGATTTCGGTTTTGCTGGGGTGCTCTGCAAATCGAGTTACGTATTGGATGAACGTATATGGAATTAAACGCCGATCAATAAGTGAAGCTGTTTATCAAAGAATTAATCCAACAGGTGATCCATTCACAGTTATTCCCCCTAAGAACCGCAAGGATGCTGAACTGTTTGGTATGGGTGTCGGTTTGTATTGGGGGGAGGGCACGAGAGCTAACAAATATAGTGTTCGACTTGGCAATACGGATCCACTACTGCTTAGCACATTTATGCGATTCCTTATTGAATTGTATGGTGTAAAAAAAGACGATTTTCATTTTGGGCTTCAAATATTTACGGATATCAATCCGATGCAAGCCTTAAAATATTGGTGCGATACGCTTGCTGTGAAGTCGTCACAATTTTATGCTATACACACCACAATATCTGGATCTATTGGAACTTATCGTAAAAAAAGCACATATGGCGTGGTCACCATTTATTACCATAATAAGAAGTTACGTGATATCCTAGTTGGGTTATTGCCGACATAGCTCAGTGGTAGAGCACAATCATGGTAAGATTGGGGTCCCGAGTTCAACTCTCGGTGTCGGCTCCATACTGTATCTGTTTGACCGAATATACAAAATCTGCTAAAATTTGACAAAAGGATTTATTAATCATGGCCAAAAAAGGCGACAAGCGCAAAGTAATCGGAATGGTAAGCACTGAAAGTGGTCACCGTACATATTACACGCGCAAAAACACTCAGAACACTCCTGACAAGCTTAAACTTCGCAAGTACGATCCAACGTTGCGTAAGCACGTCATGTATGAAGAAACCAAGAAGAACCTCGGTCGCAACGAAGTCAAACCTCGTAAGGGCTAGAATTCTATTCTGTGCCGTGAAGGTCGAGCAGTGTGTTGGCAAGCTCGGCGTGACTCCAGACAAGTGGAGTGACGCTCAGAGCGCTACCGTCTGACGGATTGAACTGCTCTGCTAGAACGCCACTCGGTAAAGCTCGCTCAATCGCCCAGTCAACCAGATGAAGCGCTGCTTCATTCATACCAATTCGAACGTAGAATTGCGCGATCCAAAGCGTTGTCACAATCCACGGATTTCCTTTGTACGCAGGGTCGACGGCAAAGTAGTGATCATACTCATAGCGTGGTGCACCACCTGATGGAGCAGAGTTGAGAAGTTCATTTTCAAGTGTCGACAAAGCCGCCTTCAAGCGAGGCTTATCAGTCTCAAACTCATACATGAACATGGCGTACATACTAGAAACATCGAGCACATTATCAAACTGCAGTGTATTGTCTTCTTGCAGTAAGAATCCTTTGCGGTACATCTGGCGTTCTTCATTCCAAAAGGCGCTGTTGTTCTTCAGGAGTTCCGTAGCGGCATGTTCCCAGTTGTGTTGGCCTTCGGCATAGCCAAACTCATGCGCAAGACGCGCCGCCACTTTGAGTGCCTTATAGGTGATCGCTGTCGAATAGGTGCTCGTCAGGAACTTTTCTTCCCACAAGTCATAGCTGGCGTGCGGCAGGCCGGTCTGGTCATCAACAAAGCGAACCAAAAAGTCGGCAGCAGCCTTTACATAAGTTTCGAAGATATTTTCGCAGAAGTCGAAATCCTTAGAGTAATCAAGATATTCACCTAACATAAAGATAATGCAGGCGGTTTCATCTTCTTGAATTGCGAGTTCGCTGTGTCGACCGTGTAATAGTGGATGCCAGGTGCTGCCAATAGCGCGGTCCGGCTGATATTTGTGCATCATGTATCCTTCTTCGGTTGCGGTGTCGCGGCAGAACAAGAAGAACTTTTTGGCTTCGTCAAAGATACCGATACGAATCAGTGGCCAGACGGCATAAGCACCGTCACGCGGCCAGACATAGCTATAATAATCGCGGCCGTAGTTATAGATACTTGAATCACAGGAGGCGATGATGCCACCACGGCGGTCGCAATGTGCCTTGATGACGAGTAAAGACTTCTTGAAAATGTCAAGGTAATTGTCATCAATCGCTTCTAGCTTGTCAGTCGCAGGCGCGAACCATTCCTTCCACCAGGCTCGAACCTTAGCTTGGCGGTGTTCGATAGTGTCTTTGAGTAACTGTTTGTGGGTGCGCTCTAGCACCGCTTGCGAGTCTCCGGCTACTACCCAATACTCAGCACCGATCGTTTTGCCTGGGGCAACCTTAAAGCTCATACGAATGACTGAGTCAACGCCTCCATGCTCGACGGCGCTACCTGATAGCTCACCGTCTTCGGCATCACGGAAAGTGCCTTCTTTACCTTCAATGCCGTAACTTCCAACCGCAAACTGATCAAACGGCACACCAAATTCATCCTGAGCATAGATTAACAAACAGCAGCGGCCTTTATAATCTAAGATATAGTGTTCTTCCGGCACAAACAGGGCAGTATCGGCCCGCCCACCGCGGCTAATTTCAAAGACTTGATGCATGAACAGACGGATATCGGCCTCATCACCCCTGTTATTTTTGATTTGAATGTCGCGAATAAATATAGTGTGGATGGTATCGACGAAGTCATGCAAAGTGAGTTCGACGCCTAGTTGGTCGTTCACGAGCGAAACATTACTAATCAGCGCATCCGACTCGAACGTTACAGTCGTCTTCCACGAGCCGTCATCAACCCAAGAAAAAGCTCCGTTTACCCAAACACCGATCTTATGGTGCACGCTGCGGGCTGTTGTTAAGTTATCAAGCCCAACATACGGATAGTAAAAATCATGTACCAACCCGTGCTCGTTCAAGCCGATTGTCAACGATCCGTTTCCTAAAATGACTGGTCGTGCCACCGCTAAACCTCGATTCCTTTCTCGGCCAACCGGTATTTCAGGTCATGCCAGGCGTTCATAAAGTTCATATAAGCTTCATATGGTGATTCATAAGGACTAAAATAAGCGTGAACATCACCATCATTCCACCACTTGGTACACATGTAATAAAAATGATCGCTCGTCTGTAATTTTCGCCAATCTTCAATCAGCACCATGTCTTGAGAGCCCATAATTAGCGGCTGCAGACTATAGAGCGCACCAATCGAACCTTGTTGCATCATATTGCCCAGCCACGCCGTTAAATCACGCTCAGTGTCGGCCCAGGTGATAGTGTTTGGCACATCTAGGAAGTCGGCAGCTTCAAAAGCTTCGGCTGCCTCCGTAACTGTCATGAATGTATGGCCCTCTTTTGCCAACCATGCCTTTGGCAGGTGCTCCAAAAAGTCAAAAATTCCAGTGTCGGCCCACTGGTGCTCGCCAAAGGTCTCATAATCCATAAACAAGTTAATCAGCGGCTCTCGCCAAGCAGCACTCGTCCAATCCATGAACTTATCTGTTGTTAACGGATATGATTCCCAGTTCTTATTGCCAAAACGGAAGGCGATGTCGTCGCTCAGTTTGTAGTTTTTGGTCAGTAGCCGGATGTTGTCAGTGTAGGCCGGACGATAGACGAAATTTGGGCTGCGCCAGCCGAGCACTGGATCCCAACCTTCGCACAGAATAGCCTTATATCCAGCCTTGTCCGCCCAATAAGCCAAATCATTGTTATAGCTGAGCTCGGTATTGCGGAAGGCAGTCGGCGTCAGGCCAAAAACCTGCTGAATCTTCTCGCGGTGCAAAGCGACCTGCGCCTCGAACTCTTCGCGGGAATAAAAGAAGGCTAGGGAATGATGATAAGTTTCCGCAACGATTTCGACGCGCCCCGTGGCAACAACTTCTTTAAAAGTATCTAAAACATGGGGTGCATAGCGCTCTAGCTGCTCTATAACAGTACCGGTAATAGACATCGACAGTTTGAAGTCCGGATTATCATGCAACATCTTTAGCAAACGTTCATTGGTTGGCAAATATGATTTCTCGGCAACTTTACGAACGATGTCGGCGTTACTGGTGCGGTCGCCCTCTGGAGCATCGTAATAATCATGGTGCTTGCCAGCGTCAAAAATAGTGTAATGGCGCACGCGGAACGGTTGGTGTACGTGCAGGTATAAAACAATGGCGCGTTTTTCACTCACGATATGGCCACCTGCCGCTTAACGTGGTCGTACGTCTGCATAATGCGCTCAGACGTCGGTTTCCAGCTCATCTGCCTGTGCTCGGCTTGAGCGTTCAACAGTAACTGATCATGCAAATCAGGATTTTGCAAGACGGCACAAATTTTATTGGCCATTTCCTGCACGTCCCAGTGGTCAACTTTCAGTGTATTTACCAGGAATTCTGCGATGCCTGACTGTTTTGAAATAAGGGTTGGAGCACCATAAGCAATCGCCTCCAAAGGCACCATACCAAGCGGCTCAGAAACAGATGGCATCACATACAAATCAGCTGCCCGGAAGCAGTCGCGCCACTGTCGACCAATGCCTTCGACTCGACCAGTAAAGATGACATTACCCGACATACCAAGCGATGCAGCGAGTTCCAGCAGTTCCGGAATCTGCTCGCCTCCGCCAACAAACAGGAAAATCGTCTTCGGCATCTCATCAAGCACCTTACGAGCGGCCATCACCAGATTATAAATACCTTTCTGAACCGTCATCCGACCGGCGTTCACAACGACTTTGTAGCCAAGCGAGCGCATTTTTTGCAAATACACATAGGTTTCTTCGTCTTCTTTGAGGTAATCAGGATGTATCTCCATGACGTTGTAAGCAACAGTGATCTTGTCAGCAGGGATGTCGTATTGCTCAATCAGTGTCTGTTTGGTGCGCTCACTGACGGCAAAGATGTGATCGGCCATATGCAGACCAATATACTCAATCTCACGAATTAATGGATTGCCGTGCTTCGCGCCAGCACGGTCATACTCGGTGGCGTGAATGTGGACGAACAGGGGCAGGCCCGTGACTGCTTTGGCCTCGATTCCAGCTCGTAAGGTCAGCCAGTCATGAGCATGAATCACATCGTACTCACCGTAAAACGCCAAATTCCGCACGTTACTGGCAAAAGCCATCACCTGATCGTAAAGTGTCCTGGTGTATTTTTTGCCATTGAGCATCGTCACTTCGTAGCGCATGCTGTCGTACGTACCGCCACTGATCATCAAAGTTTGAGCGTCTTGTTCGAGGGCAGAGGTGACCTTCATATGAGTAATATGCGAATAATCGGCATAAAAAGGTAATACAAACTCGATATCTGCACCTTGCTTCGCCATAGTGCGTGTCAGCTGGTCGCAAACAATCCCCATACCGCCCACGTAGTGCGGAGGCAACTCCCAACCTAGCATTAATACTTTCAACAGAGGCCCTCTTTTTGATGTTCCTATCGATTTACAGTATAAATTCTTACAGTGGAAAGCACAACCTTTTTTCCCCTGTTTTTCTCCTGAGTGGAAAGCGGTAGCTTTTTGGGCTGATATCTGTTACAATACATTCTAAAGGATTATACAATTTATGGACCCAACAAAGATACGCAATGTAGCTATTATTGCTCACGTCGACCACGGTAAGACAACGCTTGTCGATGGCCTCTTGAAGCAGTCAAACACCTTCAGAGATAATCAGGCCGAAATGAGCCAGGACCTTATCATGGACAGCGGTGACCAAGAAAAAGAACGTGGCATCACAATTACTGCCAAAATTACTTCGGTTGAGCACAATGACTACCGTATTAATATTGTCGATACCCCAGGCCATGCCGATTTCAGCGGTGAAGTCGAACGCACCTTGAACATGGCTGATGGTTGTTTGCTGATCGTCGATGCTCAAGAAGGGCCGATGCCACAGACTAAATTCGTACTTTCCAAAGCATTAGCGCTTGGTTTGAAGCCAATCGTTGTGATTAACAAAATCGATAAGCAGGCCAGCCGTATTACAGAGGTCAGGGATGAGCTTGATGAGCTTTTCCTCGAACTGGCCGTCCATGAAGATCAACTCCATTATCCCGTGTATTACGCCATCGGTCGTGAAGGCAAAGCCTGGAAGGATGTTCCTGCCGACCCAAGCGCTCCTGGCGACCTAGAAACGATTTTTGACGCGATAATTTCTGAAATTCCGGCTCCAAAAATCGAAATCGATAAGCCCTTCCAAATGCTGATCAACGCCTTGTATTGGGATACGTTCAAGGGTAAATACGCCATCGGACGTATATCTCGTGGTCAAGTCAAGGCCGGCGACCAAGTCACTCTTTGTAAAAAGGACGGCACTTTCGTTAAAGCTAAAGTTGATAATGTCTTTATGAGCCGCGGCGTCAGCCGTTTTGAAGTCGGCAAGGGCGTTGCCGGTGACATCGTCCAATTGACGGGTATTGCTGATGTGCAGATCGGCGAAACGATTGCTGATGCGACCAACCCTGAAGCTCTGCCGGTCCTCGAAGTTGAAGATCCGACGTTGAGTATTTACCTCGGTCCAAATACTAGTCCATTTAAGGGTCTCGAGGGTGAATTTAACACTTCTCGCCAGATCAAAGAACGTCTCAATAAAGAACTCGAATCAAACGTCGGCTTGCGCGTCGAAGAAGACGGTATCGGTTTTACTGTTTCTGGGCGTGGCGAACTCCACCTCAGTGTCCTGATCGAAACTATGCGCCGTGAAGGCTACGAATTCGAAGTCGGCCGCCCGCAAGTTGTCACCCACCAAGATGACGGCAAAACGATGGAACCACTCGAAGAAGTTATCATAGAAGTACCCGCCGAGCACGTTGGTGCAGTCCAGATGGAACTTGGTGCCCGCCGTGCCACGCTCAAAGAGCAGTTCAGCAGTAATAAAGGCGTCACAAAACTTGTGTACGAAATGCCAACCCGCACCCTTTTAGGTATGCGCAATATCCTCATGACCAACACCAAAGGCACCGTCATCATGAACACGCTGCCACTTGGCTATCAGGAACTCGGTACTGCTATGCAACAGCTTCGTAGCGGCGTTTTGATTGCTTTTGAAGCCGGCGTCACCACGCCATATGCACTGCAGAATGTTGAAGAACGCGGTACAAATTTCATCGGTCCGGCTGAAAAAGTCTATGCTGGCCAGATTATCGGCCTCAACACTCGCTCAGACGATATGGAAATCAACGTTTGTAAAGCCAAACACCTTACTAACATGCGCAGCTCCAGTTCAGATGGTGTTGTACAATTAACTCCTCCGGTGATTTTCAGTCTTGAGCAGTGCCTCGACTTCATTGAAAACGACGAACTGCTCGAAGTGACACCAAAGAGCCTTCGCTTACGCAAAAAAGAACTCGATCCCAACAAGCGCAAGCGTGCTAAATAAGCTTATTTGCGCAATCATTTTGTGTATGCTATTACTACTACTTGCATGGCGGTCACTTTTGAGCAATTCGAACAAGAGGTAAACGCTTTAACTATTGTTCATGATTCCGAAAAACTATTACATACCTTCAGCGAGCAAGGCACCGAAAGTGGTCGTCGTCTCGAACCCGAGGTAGACACACATTCTATGCGTGTCGCCAACGGCTGCACAGTCGTTGCCTGGGAGGCTGATCTTAGTCTTCGCGAAGCTGCCACATTACGAGTAGCCGGCATCGGCCATGATTTTGGCAAATGGGGCTGCGCAAATTTAGTCATAAATAGCGCTGTCTTGCTATGCGATACTGACCAATCTGATACGATGCGCGCCGAGCAAAGACGCCATCCTGAGATTAGTTTACACCTGTTACATGCGATGCTGACGGTCACTGAAGCCGACGAGTCAATGAAGCAAAAGGTTGGTCTGTACGTCGTTACGCACCACGGTCATCACCGCAACCTCGCTGATAATTATCCGTCCGAAAACAAACTGGCAACGTATCGCAAAAATAGATCAATTCCTGTTCTCGAGCCAAACGACCATGATTTTGGTGCTGTGCTCAGTGTTGTAGATTGTATTGACGCGATTGGCTTTAGGACTATCGGTGATGAGACCAGACGTTATGTTAACGAAAGACTCAAAAGGGAAGGCTATGAGCTTTTGCCAGGTGAGACGATGGTGGACTTAGCGACTCGCATCGCTGAAGCCGAAATGGAGCCAATGCCGAAAGTGCTAGGCCAGACGACCCGCCAAATAGGCGCACTACTCAAACAATATGAAGTCTATATCCGTACTGGTCACGATACTTACATTAAATAATTAGGGTCTGTTGGGCGTGCGTTTTCGAATAAGTACTCTGTTTTTGACTGATCATTCGGTACTAAAATGCCATGCTTTTCAAGGAGTTTGCGTAACTCTATCGTTGAAAGGCCGTTGACGGCATGTAAGTCACCATGAGTCGTGATGTAGGGCTTTAGCAGTGGATGTTCTCGGGCATATCCGCCCGCTTTGTCATATGGGTCACCAGTCGCAACATAGTTATTTATCAACTCTTCTGAAAGCTGTTTAAATGTCACATCGACCGTGCTGACGACACCCTCTCTCACGTCATCGTTTATACAAACTACTATCACTGATGTAACGACCTGATGCGTCTGGCCACTTAAACGATGTAACATATCTTTGGCATCAGCTTCGTCGACTGGTTTTTCGAGTTGCTGGCCATCTATCACCACAATCGCGTCACCACCAACTACATAGGCTTCAGGATTATCTTTGGCCACCGCGTCAACTTTTCCGAAGCCGAGCTCCAGAGCAACTTCTTGTGGCGAGCGGGCATTATCTAAATGTTCCTCGAACTTACTTGGAATAACATCAAAAACTAGCCCCATAGACTCCAGTAACACCTTCCGACGCGGTGAAATCGAGGCCAATAGCAGCTTAGGTGTCATAGAGCGTACTCGGTGTAAATACAGTCATGTCTGGTGCGGGCTCCAGCGAGGCTGGTTGGTAACAAATTACCATTTCATCGTTACCTAAATCAGGGTCACGCCCACCAGGGGAGCACATAAGATGACCAATCTTAATTCTGATTGAACCGTCTTCGTCTTTGCGCGTGATAGTATCTGGGGTGCATTCGATTGGGCCCGACTTTCCGGCATTCACTTCTTCAATCGTGATATCTAATTGCTCAGCTAGACCGCGCATTATGCCTGAATCATAGAGTGAATGATTTGTTTGCCACCGCTCTGGGTACGCGATTTTACAGCTCCGTGTCATATGTGTAGCGAGTGCAGTGACATCGCGCTCTGCGCTACAGCCACCAAAAGTACCGACAACCGCTAATCCAAATCTTAAACTGGCAAATTTCTTCATGCTGACTAGTATACCAGTGTTAAGGGGTCTATTTCGATACCAAACATCAACTCAAAACTGTGGCGAATATGGTTTGCGCTCGATATTCGAAGAATGACAAAAGCTGGCCCATACTTTAATCCTGTATAATCTCATCAAATGCCAATACAATTCTTTATACTCTTACTGATAATTGTTGTCGGCACAGGATTTATCATTAGCGGCCTTAAGGGTGCGATTTGGGTACCGGCTTTTTCGAAAGATACCGATGCTGCTATCAAACAACTAAAATTAAAACCGGGAACTAAAGTGTACGAGTTTGGCTGCGGTGATGGCCGATTCCTTAGAAAAGTTGCCGCAAAAGGTGCCTTTGCGACCGGCTACGAGATCAATCCTTTCGTATGGACGATCGCCTGGCTACTGTCTCGTCGCAAAAACGTAAAAGTAAAGCTCGGTAACGCTTGGGATACGTCGTTCGGTCCAGCAGATGTCGTCTTTGCTTTTCTCATGCCAAAATTCATGGAACAACTGGGAACGAAACTGAACAAAGAGCTAAAGCCAGGATCAATTGTGCTTACTTACGCCTATCCAATTCCGAATATGGAGCACTACCTGCTCAAAAATAACTGTTATTTTTATCGTATTGGCAAGTCTTAGTGAGTCACTTTATTCTTTCAATATAAACGTATCCTATAGCAAAATTCCGTAAAAATAAAATGGAGCTAGATTAAGACGGATCTGGTTGAAATACATAGTACTATGCTCGCCCACAGGCTTATGTGACAACTGATTATTACATAATGAAAGCTCACCTGCTACTATATGCTTATGTTACACCGGACTTACAAAGCGCCTGCTTCTCAGGGAAGTAGAAAGTCATTTACAGCCATTATGCTCATCTTAGTAATCGTGATTGGATCCGCGGGAGCTTATTCTGTTTGGATTCGTCCGCACCAGACTACTGTCTCCGCTAGTAAATCTCCTGTCAGTGCACGAACGGATACAGCAGAAGAGCCCTTGAAGCCTGCCAATGCCACCGTACCAGAAACGGTAGCTGTTCCAGCGATCACGCATGATGTATCTATTCCGCCCATCACGAAAGGTCTTGCTCCTGTAATTATTCGTTTGGCGACCAAGGAACCAGTGGTCTTTTTGGGTATGGATGATGGCGCCAACAAACAGGCATTTGAGCTGCAGATGATGAAGGATAATGGCATAAAAGCCTCGCTCTTTTTAGCGAATCGATTCATAAAAGACAACTCGTCATTTTTTAAAGACTTTGTGACGGCCGGTTCATTAGTAGAGGATCATACGATTGATCATAAACTACTTTCAAACTTAAATTATGCTGACCAAAAACAAGAAATCTGTGGTGAAGCAGATTTACAGTTTCAGCAGTTTGGAAGGCGGCCAAATATCTTCCGACCACCTGGCGGCAACTACAATACCGATACGCAGCGAGCCGCGGCAGCTTGTGGCATGAAAGCTGTCGTTCTGTGGATAGCTAAAGCGAACGGCGGTTCTATGCAATACCAAATTGGTCACACATTAAAACCAGGTGATATTGTCTTGATGCATTTCCGACCCGAATTCGCCAAAGACATGCAGTCTTTTTTAAACGCTGAAAAAGCCGCTGGTTTGCACACCGAACTTTTAGAAGATTGGCTACCTTAAAGTGTTGCTGTATAGCACTCGTTCAGCATTGATACGCAATTTATGTCTGGCAGCCCCTAGCGGACGTTCTTCGAACTACTGTATATATCTTATAGATATTGTAAAATAGCATTAATGACACAACTTGTCTCAAACCCTGAAAAACTAATTACGGTGAATTTCGAGCCTGTGGAAGATTTTGACCATGATCAAATCCCCGAACTGCTAGATGCAATAGGTAAGGCTCGACGAGGTAAGAGGCAATCTTATGGCGCATATGCAGTACGTGGAGTAAGTATCCAGGAGTTAGAAAGTTGTATGAACTGTATGTTTAGTACTAAGCGAACCCAAGAGCGCGAGTCTGACGAATGGGGTGGAGTAAAAGGTACACAAATACATACCGATACTGGGAGTAGAAATAGTGTCACGCTCCATCACACAGTAGCCGGTAGCGTGGAAGCTGCTATCTTAGTTGGGTCAAAATATTCAGGATTTATAGGTGATGTCATACCTTATCACGATGTAGCTGAATACCTATTCGAACGAGGGCAAATCGATAGTGACCAACTATCACCACCAACACAAGCCCTGAGAACAACATTAAACGAAGGCGACCTACTTATTTTTGATCATAGTCAGCCTCACATTTTTAGGGATCAGACAGACGCACGTAGGTCAGTTAGTTATTATTAAATGAACCTCACAAACGAGGTTCATTTAAGGCATAAGCAATTTGGCAGCCCTTAGCGGACGTATTTCGCAACTTTTACTAAAGATTCCTAAGAGGAATACCAGTTTTCTTTGAAACTTCACGTGCCCATTCAAGTAGTCGATCAAACTGTGCATCGCGTGCTGACTGTTCCGTCTCGTTATCATCAAGTCGTTTTACAAACCCATCCAAAGTGTTTATTAACTTATTTAAACTATCTTGTGAGGCTTTCGAGTCTAACTTTTTATCAATTTCATCAAAACGTTCAGTCATGTATTTAAAGAGTTTTGTGAATTGGTCATCATTCATACCCTAATTATACCATTTTTGGGGTTATTCGACTGAAGTAAAAAAGACTCCTTTTACAGAGTCATTTTAAGCATAAGCGGATTGGCAGCCCCTAGTGGACGCTCTTCGAACTTTTGAGCTACGAACGACGGCCTTGTTTGTATGATTCAATCGCATCTTCTGTCGTTGCATTCATTCCGCCATACATAAGAAATCCACCATCAAATCCAAAGATTCCTGAAGTACCTCTAAGTTCGGGATTATAACAACTGTAGCCGACCCCTTCAACGAGCACTAAGTTTCTTTCGGCTTCCTCGATACTAATAAATTGCAATTTTTCTAAAGCAATTTGTGCTATTTGAGTCTTTTCCATAACTTAATAATAGCAAACAAAAACACTTTGCTTTCGCAAAGTGCTTATGCTTGGCAGCCCCTAGCGGACGCTCTTCGAACTTTTGCGAGGAGTCTATTCAGCTCCTAGATGCTGAACTAAACGGACTCTATCATGAACTTGAGATATGAGATCTGAGGGCGTATTAACTTCGTTTACAAAGACGGGGCGCAGTACATCTTCAAACTCATCAGAACCAGCACAACCGCCTAGGGCGTATCCAACTGGTGCTATCACATTTCTTTGGTCCGACACCATGAATGTACCGACCGGAAGACGTACAGTCTTTGAGTCGGCGGAAGAAGCACACGTTCTCTGTTCGACAGTACCTTGTTTGAGATGCGTCGACATAGTCGCAAAATCATACCAAGAAATGGCTGAGTGTACTTTTGCATCGTATCGCCACCATGCACCAAGTGATCCATGGCCCACAAAAGCCAATGTAGATACTGTGTGGTCCTGAACAATAGTTTTTAGGTCATCGATACTCGGATTACATGTTATTTGTATTACTGCCGAACCGCCTCTTTGTAGTCGCCATTTATTGGCCAGCGAATCAACATGTCGTCGTAGAATCGCTTTATCATCACCGTTAAAAATGGAGTACACGATATGCGCGTCACCCACGTCGTCGGGAACGCTCAGTAGTCCATCGTTAAATTGCTGCGCCCATCTTTCGGCATGCTTTAACAGGTCGGAATACCTTGAGGACTTAGATTTATTACGTCCCATTTATACGTACTATACAAGCTTTTTTATATTTTACGATTCGCCGCTTACAGTAACAATAAAATATGCTCTTTCTTTACAGAGGTCAAAATGCTTATGGCAGGGGCGACAGGGATCGAACCTGCGACCATCGGTTTTGGAGACCGGTACTCTACCAGCTGAGCTACGCCCCTACGTTCTCATTTATATTTCCTTGTGGATATATAAGGCAGATATCAGTATACCTTGAGAGCTTTTGATATCATACAGACATGGCAAAAATAATTCTTATCAACGGACCTTCAGGAGCGGGGAAGTCAACAACATCCAAAGCACTCATGAAAGAGATGAAAGGCGTTTGGGCTCTTGTGTCACAGGACGACGTCCGCGACCTAGTGAAGACAGGCTATGAATCAGCTAATGGCATGGTTGACACATGGTCAGCCAGTCTCAAAAATCAAATGGCAGTCTCGATCCCTATCTGTTGCGATATGATTCGACGCTATAACGAGTTTGGCATGAACTGTATCTTGGACTTTTATGCAGACCCGACAGACTTCACCCACTGGAAAAGTGAACTCAAGGGACTGGATTATGTGAGCTTTATACTGCTGCCTGATGTCGCGACGGCAGTTGGACGCAATAATGAACGAACCGGCACAGCAAGACTGAGTGACGAGAAAGTCCGCGTTAATCACGCCATGTTTGATATAGAAAAATTCCCGAAAGATGTTCACTTTTTGGACACCACCTCAATGCCTGTCAGCAAAGTCGTTACCGCTATTAAGAGTGAACTCTAGTAAACTACGGGTATGAATCCTGAGTTTGATTTGATTGTAGTGGGTGGCGGGGCTTCCGGGATGATGGCCGCTGGCCGTGCTGCTGAACGCGGGCTCAAGGTACTATTGCTCGAAAAAAACAAGAAACTTGGTGAAAAACTGCGCATTTCTGGTGGCGGCCGTTGCAATATTACGAATGCCGAAGAAAACGAACGTTTACTCCTTAAAATGTACGGTGAATCGGAGCAGTTTTTATACTCTTTATTTGCACAGTTTGGTGTAAATGGCACTTTTCGATTTTTTGAAGGCCGAAACCTACCGCTAATAGTTGAGGCTCGTAAACGCGCCTTTCCGAAAGCCCAAAAAGCTGAAGACGTCGTGTCGGTACTCGAAAAATTCGTGCGGGCTGGTGGTGCAACCGTTCGCCTCAGTACACCCGTCACAAAAGTGAATGTCGAAGAAGGCCTAATAACTTCAGTAGAGTGCAAAGGAGAGAGATTTACGGCCAAAGAATACGTATTGGCGACTGGAGGCATCAGCCACCCCGAAACTGGCTCCACGGGAGATGGCCTTGAGTGGCTACGACAGCTCGGCCACACAGTCGCCAAACCTACCCCCACAATAGTGCCGCTGGCAGTGAACGACGCATGGGTCAAAGAATTGTCAGGTATATCGCTCGAAAATATGCGGCTGACTTTTTATGTTGAAGGCAAAAAACAATTCCGCATTGATGGCGGCTTACTGTTTACACATTTCGGTATATCTGGACCGCTCATTCTAAACAGCGCCCACAAAGTCGCTGATTTACTCTATAGCGGCAGCGTGACTGCAACGCTTGATGCTTTTCCGGATACTGATCTTGGCTCACTTGAGCAGAAAATCCTTACCGTCTTTGAAGCGAGCAAAAACAAAACGCTAAAAAACGTGCTGCGTGAGTTTCTGCCTGCTGGCATACAGAAGGGAATTGCTCTACTTTTAACAGATCACTTGGACATCGAAACGAAGGTGCATTCCGTCAGCAAAAATGACCGTAAATGCATCGTTCAGTTACTTAAAGCCCTACCGATGACGATAGAAGGCCTTATGGGGTTTGACAGGGCGGTTGTGGCTGACGGCGGCGTGCCTCTGACAGAGATTGACCTCAAGACCATGCGCTCCAAAAAGATTCTGAATCTGTTTGTCACAGGGGACCTCCTGCACGTCAATCGTCCATCCGGTGGCTATTCGCTTCAGCTTTGTTGGTCAACCGGTTTTGTCGCTGGGTCCCATGCCGCAGTGCACAAGCACGTATAAGATTGTATAGTTTTATTTATGATATATGAAAGTGTGACTTCATCTAGGTGTTCGATTGGAATTCGAGCCTCCAATTGAAGCGCCTGAAGGCATAGATGATCTCGGCCAGTTAGTCGGTTACGCCGCATCGAATACCCTCGGTTTGCATCCACTGATCGTTGACAGATATATCGCAGGAATTGCTAACGAAGTAAACGCACCTACGAATCTTGGTGGAACAATTATTGCCGCCCGGATCGCGCTACAAATCGTCGCCTCTGTTCACAAACTGATAGCATTTGATATACAATACAATCAACATGGCAAAAGCTACCCCTGCAAAACCAATCTTGATTATGCTCTATGGCTTTCCGGGTTCCGGCAAAAGCTACTTCGCACGACAATTGGCTGAACACTTGCAAGTTGCACATATTCAGGGTGATCGTATCCGTAGTGAACTTTTTACGGAACCTCGCTATGACAAGCAGGAAAATACTATTGTTACGCAGCTTATGAACTACATGGCCGAAGAGTTCTTGAACGCTGGCGTCAGCGTGATTTACGACGACAGCGTCATCCGCGTCAGTCAGCGCATGGCCGTCCGCGACATGGCGCGCAAAAAAAATGCCCTAGCACTGTTGGTTTGGTTTCAGATTGATGCTGATTCCTCTTTTGCAAGGCTCGATAAGCGTGATAAACGCCGAACTGAGGACAAATACGCCCGCGAATATAACGAGCAAGAATATTCTAAAATGCTAGGCTACATGCAGAATCCGAATAATGAAGATTTCATAGTGCTGTCTGGCAAACATACCTTCCCAAGCCAAAAAAGTGCCGTCTTTAAGCGTCTCAGCGAACTCGGCTTGATATCTAACGCCACCACGCAGTTAAATGTTGTCAAACCCGGCCTCGTTAATCTTGTTCCCGGTGGCAGGGTCGATATGGCGCGTCGCAACGTTATAATTAGATAGTGATTGAATTTGTAGAAGTTGCAGGCATCGGTAAAGTGCGAGTTTCTCGTCGCCGTGGTTCGAGGACGATGCGTATTAGTGTGACCCAGAATGGGGAGGTCAGATTGTCGATTCCATACCGCGTTTCTCTGAAGGAAGGAGTCAAATTTTTGCAGCAAAAACAGGTCTGGCTCGATAAGCATCAAACCGAGGAAACGTATCTGGACAGTGGTGCTCGTATCGGTAAAGCGCATCGTCTCATCATCACTCCAACGACAAATATAAAAACGACGGTACTCATAAGCAGCGATACGGTATCGGTTGGTATTCCAGAAGACATGGATGTTGATACCGTGCAAAAAAAAGTGGCTGATGCAGCCCGTCGCGTCCTAAAAAAGGAGGCAGAATCACTTCTGCCCCAACAACTGATGCACTACGCCAAAACCCATGGCTACGAGGTGAGAAGCGTGGTTATCAAACCCCTCCAGAGCCGCTGGGGGAGTTGTTCAAGTCGTGGCGATATAATTCTCAATAGTTACCTGATGCAGTTGCCATGGCCGTTAATCGACTACGTGCTGCTCCATGAACTCGCCCACCTGCACCATCACAACCACGGCGCGCAGTTCTGGGCCAACGTCGAACAAATGGTACCAAGCTACAAAGCACGGCGCGTCGCACTCAAAAAATACCCGACGGCCGTATTTGATGCACGTGATGCCGAACGTTTTATGTAATAATAACGGTTATGGCAATGA
The DNA here is from genome assembly GCA_038211855.1 of Saccharimonadales bacterium (SeqCode). Lineage (GTDB taxonomy): Bacteria > Patescibacteriota > Saccharimonadia > Saccharimonadales > SZUA-47 > JBBQVE01. The sequence continues at coordinate 125,068 of JBBQVE010000001.1, read as the reverse complement.
GCAAACCCAAAAAATTAACCGCCGCCACATTGGCCGCCCTAGAACACGAACGCCTCAGTAGTTTGATCAACAGCATGGCCGATGGGGTGATTGCTCTTAGTGACGAGGGTAAAGTTGTGCTGTATAACGGCGCAGCCCTTAATATTCTTGATCTAAACAGCACCATGACTGGCGCGCGCATAGACTCAATCCTAAAACTCGTCGACAAAAATGGGCAGAAAATCGATACAAAACATCTGGTGACAGGGGTAAAAACGCAACTAACGAATCGTGATCTGCGCATGCCATACGCTGATGGCAGTATGATTAACGTTTACCTAAGTGTGGCTCCTGTCAAACTTGGCTATGGTCATGCCGGAAATGCCGGTTTCGTAGTGTTACTGCGTGATATTACACGTGAGAAATCGCTTGAAGAAGAGCGCGATGAGTTTATCAGTGTCGTCAGCCATGAACTGCGTACTCCGATTGCCATTGCTGAAGGTAACATTGGTAATGCTCAATATATGGTAGAAAAAAGCGGCGACCTCTCGGCTGTCAACAAGGCGCTCAAACAGGCCCATGACCAAGTATTGTTTTTGGCAGATATGATTAATGACTTGAGTACCCTCTCACGAGCCGAGCGTGGGGTCCTGAAAATCGAGGTCGAACCGATTAACGTCCACGAACTCGTCAGCGGTCTCGAATCGAATTATATGCCGCAAGCAGAACGAAAAAATCTCAAGCTCAATATAACAATAAATCCCTCACTTGAATTGTTATATTCAAGCAAACTATATGTTCGAGAAATCTTACAGAACTTTATTACCAACGCCATCAAATACACTGATAAAGGTACAGTGTCGATTAGTGCAAAGCCAGCAAAAAATGGGGTTGAATTCGCCGTGTCAGATACAGGTATCGGCATGACGAAGAGCGACCAGGAAAGGGTGTGGGATAAATTTTTTCGGAGTGAAGATTATCGAACCCGCCAAAACAGCGGCACCGGTCTTGGCCTCTATGTGACCATGAAATTGGCGCGCCTTGTTCATGCCGACGTGAACGTCGAAAGTGAGCTGAATCAGGGCTCAACTTTTTTCATTACGATTCCAAATTTACAATCATAAGTATTAGTGTTTGGCACGCGGCAACTGCGGTTGGCTCGGCATGGCGTGCATCACCGGCAAACAAACATTTCGTTCTTTCCAGTGCACAGCGCCAAACTCATACAAATACATTGAGCGATTAACGAGCCATATATCCAAGAAAACGGCAAAAATACCATTGAGCGCAGCCAATGCGGAGCGGTGACCCATGACTCGCGACATCTCTACCAGCACCAGCAGATGCGTGACAGACGCAGCGAGGGCAATCACAACTACAGTCCAGTGACTGTAGTACAACGCGTAACCGGCCAGAAAAAACGGACCGATAATCGTGACCAATTCGAATAACGCCACCACCATCACTACCTCTGGACGACGATGTAGTTGCGGGTAGCGCACGCGTAGAGCTGTGTAACGCTGTTCGCTCGGTAACTTGGTGCTAACTATGCCGAGCGCCTCGCCGGAGCGCAAAAAGCGGTACATATTCTTCTTATCGAGTTCGCGCGCAAAGAAACCTTCCGGCACAACGTTACGTCGCACTGCAGCCATACCACCATATTTTTTGAGCGCGGTCGCTTGGATCAGCCACAAGGTACTTAACACCGGTGGACGATTGCTGACAAAGCGCGGCAAAGCCAGTTCCCAAAGATAGCGTACCTGCTGCGCAAGACTGTTTCCGGTACCCTGTGCAGATCGAGCCGGCAACACGCTCACCATAGTGAGTCGTTGTTCCAAGGCGTAACTGACCAATGTTTTTATATCATTCGGCATAAAGCGGACGTCAACTCCACAAAACAGAAGGAACTCACCTGATGCTTCATGGGCCAACTTATTGTAGGCGGCGTTTTTTGGCAGCCAGACTTCACCAGGTTCACTACCGCGGATAAAGCGCACGCCGTCATGGGCAAACTGTTTAATAAGTTCGGGCGTTCTGTCTTGCGAGCAATCATCTAACACCAAAATCTCCAGCTTTTGATAGGTCGAAGCAGTTAAAGTCTTTAAGCAGGCTTCAAGATCAGCGGTTTCGTTACGAGCCGGAATCAGGATGCTGACACTCGGCAACTTCTTGTCTGGTACTGCTTCGGCTGCTGTTAGCTGGCTTTTTTTAAGATTGACACGCAGTGAAAGGAGCAACGTGGCAGCAGCTATAAGCTGAACGACTGCTACACTCAGGAGCACACCATTTAAAGGTAGGTGATTACGCGCCAACAAAAGTCCGAGACCACCAACAGTCAGCTGAGTACTGACCAAATAAAGACTAGAACGGGGTACCACTCGGTATAAGTATTCTTCGTGCATGCGTCCATAAATAAAGCGCATACAATTCAGAATCCGGTAGCAGCCAATAATCAAGAAGGGAACACCGAACAGCAGCGGCTCCTGTATGACGAGTGCACCGAGTGAGATAGTAAGAAGTAGCAATAGTAGCCCACCAGCCCATTGCCGAGCTTCATGTGAGAGGCGAACCGACATCAAGAAGGCCTCAAACAGACATGCCGCAGCAAAAAGTACCCATGGCAGCGCAGAAAAGATCATAGAATCAACTATACCATAAGGGGTATATGACGACTTCTTCCCAAACAACCTACTTTGTGGTATATTGACATCAGCGACCTTCATAAGTATGAAGGTTTTTTATTTGGACAGGCCTTTAAAGGAGTTTTAGAAAGATGGCAGAAGAGAAGTCACGCAAAAGACTCATTAAACCGGAGTCAATGCGTGAAAAATCCGACAAAGCGGTCACGCGTGCTGGCAAACAACGCCGATTGAGCAGTACGGCAAGTATTGTCAGCAAGCCGTTCAAGGCAGCATCACACATCGCCAAAAAAGAATACTATGTCGTGCAACCACGGGAAGATGGCTTTAAAGGTTTTCTGACCAAGAAGCGCCGCTGGACACCTGGCTATTTCCGCGCCGCTTTCAAAGAACTCAAATTAGTGGCTTGGCCAGACCGCAAGTCGACCTGGAAATTGGTTGTTTCTGTTTTTATCTTTTCAATCGCCTTTGGTACGGTCATCGCCATCGTTGACTACGGACTCGATAAACTATTTAAGAAAGCATTCCTGTAGGATTTACAATTTATGAATATTTCAAAACGCTACGACTCACAAAAACACTGGTACGCTATCCATACATATAGTGGCTATGAAGAAAAAGTTGCTGAATCAATTCGTCAACGCGCTGACTCACTCGACATGGGCGACAAAATCTTTATGGTACTCGTACCAAAAGAGAAAATGATCGAAATCAAGAACGGCAAACGTAAAGTTGTCGAAAAGCGTATCTTCCAAGGCTATGTCATGGTCCAGATGAAGATGAGTGAAGATGCCTGGTACATTGTTCGTAATACCCCAAGTGTCACTGGTTTCGTCGGCTCCGGAACCGATCCAACTCCTGTTGAGGACCAAGAGATGGAAAAGATCATGAAGCGCATGGGTCGTGAAGATCCAAAGCACAAAATCGACTTTGCCATCGGCGAAGTGGTCAATATCATCGACGGTCCGTTCAAGGGCTTCGATGGCTCTATCAATGAAATCGATGCCGCTAAAGGCAAACTCAAAGTCCTCGTCAACATGTTCGGCCGCGAGACACCGGTTGAGCTCGACGGCCTTCAAGTCAAGCGAGTTTAATTTAATTGTCTAGCACACGCCATCGGAGAACATGCAATACACTGAAGCCTTTCGAGAAACACAAGAATTTCAGTCAGGAGTAAACCTTGATCCTCTAAATGTTTTTGAGAGCGCAGGTTTTGTGGCACTTCAGGATGTACAAACAGCAGCACCCCTCGAGCTGAGTCTACCGCAATTGAGTTTGCTTGAGCAGCGAGAAGCTCGCCGGCAGCGGATAAGTAGTGATAATTTGCCGCTTTTAAATGCTGCGACAGAAAAATGATTAGCGCAACAAATCGAAGTCGGCCGTCTGGCACGTGCGTCAGCACTAAGCCGACCAGATCATAGACCGACAGCGAGTGAGCTTTTAAGTATAGAAGCCGGAGATAGTGCCAAGGATCGCTTTATAAGATCTAATACAGGGTTGGTAGCCAGCATTGCAAACCGCTATCCACCGAAAAATGGCCTCACAAAAGAAGATTACATGCAAGAAGGTAAGACGGGCCTCGTTCACGCCATCGATTTATTTGATTGGCGTCGTGATACAAAATTTTCATCTTATGCAACTGGATGGATTCGTCAACGGATCGGTTTAGCTATTAATAAAGGAAGTCTCGTAAAAGTTCCCACAGACCGGTACAGCGCTGCAAATGTACAAGTGAGAAATGTGAACGGCGATGAAACGAAGATGACACACGACACTTTGTGTATTTATCGGGCCAGTACGCCGGCTTCACTCGACAAAAAAGTTGGCTTTGATGGGAACGCCAGCCATGGTGACTTAATTGCCTCTACGGGTACCGGGCCTGAAGAAGCTTTCATGCGAGTCGCACACAAGGAAAAACTGATCCATTTTCTTAGTATTCTGACGGAGCGGCAGCGACATATCGTACTTCATAAGTTTGGTCTTTCCGGAGAGACGCATAGCTCTAGAGAAATTGCAGAAGAGCTGGGTATCTCTCAACAAGCAGTTAGCGCTTCTTTGAAAAGTGCACTAAAAAAATTAAGAGACAATCGTGTCCTTTTAGATCGCTAGACAACAGAGGTAAGCTGTAGTATAATGAGCTTCAAGTTACGCACAATTGTCTAGCAGAGCTTCAAACTGCTGCACACAAGGAGAAGTACTATGGCTGGAAAGCCTGTCAAAGCAAATTTAAAGATGAAATTAAAAGGTGGCCAGGCCAGCGCGGCGCCACCAGTCGGTTCCACTCTCGGTCAGTACGGCGTCAACATGATGGATTTCATTAATCCATTCAACGAAGCCACCAAAGACCGCATGGGCAAAGCGCTCACGGTACATATTGCAATTTATGAAGACCGCACCATGAGTTTTCGTGTCATTGGCACACCAGCTGACGACCTTATCCGCGAAAAACTCGGTATCAAAAAAGGCAGCGGCAAGCCGAACAGCGAAAAAATCGCTAAAAAGCTTAGCCAAAGCCAACTAACCGAAATTGCCGAAGCCAAGATGATCGACATGAATGCCGATAACATCGAATCTGTAAAGAAAATGGTCGCTGGCACTGCCCGTTCAATGGGCGTCGAAGTCGAAGCCTAGATTTTCATCATGCAAGGAAACGTCGAACTCGTCTACACAGCTCCTCGGGAGGCAAGATTGCCAGCCGAAGAGCCTTTCGACTCGTTACCGCCTTTACATATAGAAGTCGATGTAACTAGAAAGATCTATAGCGATAGCCAGTATGAGCATGAAGTCGGCCAAGTCGCACTTATCAACGCGATGCAGGCCCGCTCGCGCGCATTGCGTCGTTAACGATACATCATTGTAAAAAAGAACCTACCATTTGATAGGTTCTTTTTGCTATAGTCGGTCAAACTGATAGGAGGCATCATGAGCAGTATCTCGATCACATCCGAAACCCCCAATGGAACAAAACCTTTCATAAGTAGCAACCTCATCAAATTTCAATCGACTGAAGCCGCACTCGACGTTTGCCAAACAAACTTTGAAGCAAGAAGACTCCATATACTAGACAGTCCTCTCGTTGCAGGTGCCGTGTTAAGATTATGCGATACGAGCTCCGACATGGAGACCTTTAAACGTACCGCGGGGTATCTAGGTGGCATCATAGTTGCTGATGCACTTAATAATTCCATCTCTAGTCGTCATCCCCGATCAGTTACTACACCGAATCAGCGCTATCTAACGGCTAGTACCCTCATCCAAGATGACATGGCATTCGTCATCATTCCTCGTGCCGGTCTTGCTTTCCGTGAGGGTATCGATGCCCATGTTCCCAATGCCCACCAGTACTTCCTTGACATGAAGCGTGATGAATTGACACATGACCCACTTATGATCGCAGACAAAATGCCGAAGAACCTAAAGGGCAAAGAAGTGTTTGTCTGCGATCCGATGCTCGCAACCGGTGGATCTGCCGAGGTAACTATAGAAACAGCCTTCGAGCGTGGCGCCCGATACGTGCATATGTTGGCCATGATTCCAGCCCCCCAAGGTACCGCTCGTTTACTTAAAGCATTTCCTGATAACTTTGATATAACAACGACACAACTACACTGGGGCGTTAATGACAATGCCTATATTGTTCCAGGGCTTGGCGATGCTGGAGACCGTTTCTTTGGTGCTTACGAGAATGAGTGACAAACGGATACGAAACTGCTATAATATGCTCATAAACAAGTAAGTTTGTGGGAGGCTTTAAACAAGCCGCTCGTACCACGAAAGGATCACTCTATGGCGGAAGCCAAGAAACCAGCTGCAAAAGCTCCAGCAGCCAAGAAGCCAGCTATCAAAAAGGCCGAAAAGCCTATTGTTGAGGTGTTGGCAGAAACGCCTGCATCTGAAGAAGTTGTTGCCCAAGAGGTCGCAGTTATTGAGGCTGAAGAGCCAAAAACAGCCAAGGCTGGTAAGCGCAGCGCCAAAGGTGTCAAAGTAGCCGAAGCCAAAGAGGCGAAGGAAGATCGAAAAGCTCACGCCTCAGAAGATGATGACACTGAGCATGTTGCCAAACTAGCGCCAACAGCTCGCCCTCACTCTGAGCGCGCCGGCAAAAAATACCGCGCAGCCTTCAAACTTATTGAAAGAGACAAAGAATACAGCCTTGCCGAAGCCCTCGAACTTGCCACCAAGACCGCTACCACCAAGTTTGACTCAAGCGTCGAGCTGCACGTTCGCTTAAACGTTGATCCTCGTCAAGCCGATCAGAACATCCGTGGTCAGCTGGTATTGCCAGCCGGTACCGGTAAAGCTGTTCGTGTTGCCGTTTTTGCCGAAGTTGATGACGTTGCACTTGCCAAAAAAGCCGGTGCCGAAATCGCTGGTGCCGAAGACTTCCTCGCCCAGCTTGATAAGGGCAAAATCGACTTCGACGTACTTATTTCTACCCCGCAAGTCATGGCGAAACTCGGCAAATACGCCCGCGTGCTCGGTCCAAAAGGCCTGATGCCGAACCCAAAGAGCGGTACAGTCACCAAAGACGTCGCGAAAGCCGTCCTAGAAGCCAAAGCTGGTCGAGTTGAATACCGCGTCGACCCAACTGGTATCATTCATCTTGCCATGGGCAAAGTCAGCTTCGGTCCTGCCAAGCTCGGTGAAAACGCCGCGGCCGTCATTGCCGCCCTCAAAGCCGCAAAACCTTCAAGCGTCAAAGCTACTTACGTCAAATCTGCCTTCGTGACAACCAGCATGGGCCCAAGCATCAAAGTTCTAAACTCCGAGCTTTAAACTCTCTGGGTGGGAGAAGGAGAACATCATATGTCTCACTCGAACATACCGTCAGACGTGGAAGTCTTAAGATTTTCTCCGGACTCCTTACAATCCATTCTTGAAAACACCTCGGACCAACCAGTTGCGATGGGAATCATACCAAATGCTGAAGGTAACCTGCTGACCTTGGATTTCGATGCTTTTGGCAATATTCCTAAAATAGCGAAATTACCTGAAGCAATTATTGATCCGCCATTTGGTGCTACTGAAGTATCCAAGGCAGTTGCGCGCCGTTTTCATACAGCAGGCGAAGGTCAGGCGATTGGCACTATACTCATTCGAGCCATTTCTACAAAAGGCGCCGCACCACGACTCCACATTCCGGTGCTCTATCGAAATATGCCCTCTCCTACACCAGAAAACTTACCTGTAGGCTGTATGAAAGTCTGGAGATCACCACAATCCATCATCAGGCTGATCGAAAGAGATGACGCCAGATTTGTCGGTGATGGGCGGCAGCGTCGTTTTCTAACGAGAGTCGCCGTTATGACTTATCTTGTGCATCAACGCGGTGTATAGTTTCTCTATGCCCCATATTCATGAGTTGAATGACTTCACGACCAGCGCGTTTATTTTGCACCCTACAGAACCGAAATTACTTTTGTTAAAACACCGTAAAATTGGCAAATGGCTACAACCAGGTGGCCACATTGAGTTGGACGAAAATCCGCTTGAGGCACTGCATCATGAACTTGAAGAAGAAACCGGTCTCAAACCCTCAGAGTACGACATAATCGCTCAGCCCGAACAACCAAACCCCGGTGGCGGCATTACTCGCCTGCCGATTCCGTTTTATTTTTTTCAGCACAATTATAACGAAACTCATAAGCATATTGATCTCAGTTATCTAGTTCGTGCGAAAACAACTAAAATTACCGACAATCCAGATGGTGCCGATGCCATTGAGTGGCTTACACTTATGGCCATTAGAGAACTTTATGCCGCAGGTGACCTTTTTAGCGAATCTCTTAGCGTATGTGAATGGATCTTCAAACACCATATATAGTGCACACGTAAAAAGTACAATACATTTTACCTTGCTTGGCAAGAGGTCGCACGCGTACAATAGTGGTAATGAATGAGGGTAGCAGAACAGGGGTTATCGCGACTCCACTCGTCGGGGGTGTCTATTCTAATATCGAAATTATGGAAGCGATTAAAACCGGCCACATCGTCTTCCATCCTTACATCCCTGAGCATATTGCCGGCAGCAGTGTTGATGTAACTCTCGGGCACTGGTTTTACCGGACCGAAAGCGGCCCGAGCGGCGGTTTTTACAACCCCTTTGATGAATCTGATGTGAATCGTTATTTTGATGGCCCGCATCATGCCGAAACGCATTCACTTTGGGCGCAGGCAAATGGCCGCACGCTTTTCCGTGGCATTCCAGCCGATCATCCAATCATTGTCCTGCGTCCCGGCGAACGCATCTTAGCGCACACCCACGAGTTCATCGGCATCAAAGCCCCCGGCACCAGCACCATGCAAGCGCGTAGCACTTGGGGCCGGAACGGTGTCGCCGTCTGTTTGGACGCTGGCTGGGGCGACCCGGGTTACATCAATCGCTGGACGATGGAAATATACAATATGAACCAGCATGAAAGCGTCGTGCTACCAGTTGGCGAACGTATCGCCCAAATAGTTTTTTATCACACCGGGCCGGTCGACACGGAATACGCCAAGCTCTCTGGCAAATACCAGCCCGGTAACGCCGATAACCTCGTGGGATTGATCGCAGAATGGCGCCCTGAACAGATGTTACCGCGGGCGTACAAAGACAAACGTAGAACACCGAGGGAGATCTGATAATGACAGAAAAAGGTACCTTTTTAGTGATCGAGGGCACCGACGGCTCAGGCAAGGGAACGCAGTTCGATCTGCTAGGCCGTCGCTTATCAGAAAGTGGTCATGATGTCGTGGTGTTTGATTTTCCACAGTATGGGCAGCCCTCAGCCTACTTTGTTGAGCAATATCTGAATGGGGCTTACGGCACCGCTGAGCAGGTCGGTCCTTATACGGGTTCGCTTTTTTACGCGCTCGATCGTTTCCAAGCCGCTCCTGCCATCCAAAAAGCTCTCGCTGAAGGCAAGGTCGTGCTTTGCAACCGTTTTACCGGCAGCAACATGGCGCATCAAGGAACGAAGTTCGTGAATTCGGCTGAACGTCGCGGCTATTTCATCTGGGTCGATAATCTGGAATTCCAGATGCTGAACGTACCCCGGCCCGATAGAAGCGTCGTATTGCGTGTACCAGCCGAGATTGCTCAACAATTAGTTGACCAAAAAGGCAAACGCAGCTATACGGACAAAAAGCGCGATATCCACGAAGCCGACATCGAACACCTCAAAAAATCCGTCGAAGTATACGATGAAATGTGCTCGTTGTTTCCGAAAGACTTTATGCGCATCGATTGCGTGCGTAGCGGCGAGTTGATGAGCATCCCGCAGATCCATGATCTTATTTGGGAAAGCGTCATACCACTGTTACCAACACCCGCAAAGGACGCCAAAGGGTCGCTCACCCATGGGTACAAATCACCAGATGACAAAAATTCTGCGACCGAAACAGTGCTTGAATACGTCAAAAAAGACAAAGACGGTCGCTATGTGGTGACCGCTGCCGGCAATGAGTTCCTAGAAGAGTCTGTCACCAACCCGACCGGTAACGTCTACGCCTTTACCGACAAATTGAGCGCTATGACGATTGCAGCCGCAATGGCTCGACTTTCACGTCGGGCCGACGACATGCGCATCACCATACTCGACGAATTCGCCACTGCGGCCGGTAAAGACGAAAAACTACTCCGGCGCGTTATAACAGCCTACGGCGATGATTCGGTCCAGCAGCTGGTCGGTCAGCACGTGGTCGTCGAGAACGCCAGTAATCTGCTCACCAAAAAGCTGGAATGGGGCCGCCTTGCTGCCTATTTGGAGCAATCAACCCGCTACATCTATTTCGATCAAAAGGACGCCGACGGCAAATATCGTTATTACACCCCCGAATCGTTGCCAAAAAAAACCAAAGTCATGTACGAGCAATTCATGAACTCATTGTTTGACCTGTACTCAGAAATGGTCCGAAAATTGACTACCTACGTCCGCGAAGGCTCAAACGTACCGAAAACTGAGCAGGATGTCGCGTGGCAAGGCGCGACTCGTGCCCAAGCCTGCGATGCTATTCGTGCAGTCTTACCGGTTGCAACCAAGGCCACGGTGGGCATCTATGCCAGCGGTCAAGCGCTAGAAAGCTTGATCATGCATCTGTTGGCCGACGAACTGCCCGAGGCCCGCGAAACAGGCGAGCAGTTGCTCGTCGAAGCCCGCAAAGTCATGGGTACCTTTTTGGAGCGCGCTGACAAGCCAGAACGCGGTGGTGCTCTGGTTGCATATAAAGCCAACACTTACAAAGCGGTCAAAGAACTCGCAAATATGCTATTGCCGGTTGGGCACACCTCAGGCAAGGACGATGTCACAATGACCGATTTCTGGCCAAAAAACGAACTCGATCTCTGTGCAGACATGCTCTACGAGCACAGCGATATGCCGCTTGAAGAAATCCGTACTCGTGTCAGCAAGCTTTCCATGAAAGAAAAAGAACAGATTATGAAGACGTACTTTGGCGAACGTCTCAACCGCCGCCACCGGCCAGGCAGGGCACTTGAAAAAGCCCATTACAGCTGGGATATCATGTGTGATTATGGCATTTTCCGCGACATGCAGCGCCACCGCCTCGTCGATGACATGGAGTGGCAGTTCTTGACACCGCGCTACGGCTACGAGATTCCAAAACTTGTCGAAGACGCCGGCCTGACCGAGCAATTCGAGAAGTGTTTTGAGATAAGTCTAGAACTCTACAGCATCCTACAAAGCGCCGGCCACGAAATCGAGGCCCAATACGCCACGCTGCTTGGCCACAAGATGCGCTGGAAGGTCACGTACAATGCCCGTGAGGCCTTTCATATCCATGAACTGCGATCAACGCCGCAAGGCCATCCTGGCTATCGCAAACTCGTTCTGCAGATGCATGAAAAACTCGGCGAAGTCCATCCAATGCTGGCCGAAGGCATGCGCTTCGTCAACTCCGATGAAGACGCCGAGCTCACTCGACTAGCTGCCGAACGCTACACACAGTTCAAACTTACTCAGATGGAGTAGGTAATCTATTTATCGTATTGTGCGCAGATTCGAAAGTTAACATGATGTGACTGTCTGGATTTGTTGCCCAAATCTGGATACTTGGTTCTCTGAATATGGCAACTTCCATTGACTGTGCGACCAGCAGCATGCCTGCATGCGAAGCGAGTTCAGTTGGTTGATCCGATTGAAATATTTCCTGAATATCTGGCACATGCGACACATGCATCTGTTTGCTCAGCGCATCTGCCATTCTTGGGAACACCAGTCCGAAGCCTTTCCAAAGTGGTTCATCGTTCACCACATGAATTGTCGCGGGACGTATAATCTCTTTTTCACCAGTATGAACAATAAACGCTTCGCGTTGACCCGTAATTATCTTGAGAGATCTAAGGGCTAAGTCGAAACCTTTTGAGGGGCTGCCTGTACGCTGTTGGTCTTTTACTATGCTCAATTCTTCAATTTGACTCACAAGTTCTAATCGCGCGTCTCCATAAGCTGGCAATCCATAAGAAGCTGCCTCCTCTGGAGTCATATCATTTTTATATCTTTCGAATGCACTCATACTTTATGTATTATAACACGTTTAAGGTTATTTATCAATATTTTTATTTGGCGACTCTCCCCTCACAGCAAGTAACTGCATGGGGTCGCAAGCATGAATAAGGGTATACTGAAGAGAATGATAACAATGATGAGGATGCGGTCTTTCGTTAAGTCTGTATATCTTAGCAACCGTATCATTGCTGATAAATTACCTAAAAATGTTTTTGGAGATTATGTTAGTGAAATTGATATGACATATGACCAGCACGCCGTGGTTGAATTTGAGACAAAAAGATTATTGTCATACGGATTCAGAAAAGTTGGGCCTGTAAACGCTGAAGAGATTTACGATTTAGCCGTAAATGAGTACCACTACTTAAAATTACTACCATCAAGAAAATATCCCGAAGGTATGTATTTAAAAATTACACGGGATGGTAAGAAACTTATCAGCAGTTTTCCGTGGTTAGGATTTTGGCAAGAACTCTGGAAAGACTGGCCTATGATTTTTAAAATGCTAACTTATGTACTTGCAGCGGGAGCAGGAACTTTATTGGCAGGTGGATTGTTAAAATTATGGCACTGGTTATCTGTTAGAATTTAAGTATGAGTAAAAAACTGTTCAAAAAGCTAATTAAAAAGGCTTCCCAGCCCGTTCCAAAAGAACAGGGCAAATAGCAATTCCTCTGAGATTGTAGCGGAACGAGAACTCGTTCAGGTATTGCTGTAAGTATTTAGGCGATACTGAGTGATATGTACCGTCCACGGAGCGCTTGAGCTGTGACCAATAGCCCTCTATGGTGTTTGTGTGAGCCGATCCACGTACATACTCTAGTTTACTGTGGTTTACGGTTGTATGACTGTAGCCTAGTTTAGGTAAAGTTCGGTATGCTCCCCATTCATCACTATGAACACTCGCTGTAGGTGCAATATCTTTGATAATTACAGGTAATAAAACACGACTGCCCGCACTTTTAACATGCATAGACTTTATCTGACCGTCACGTTCAACCATGCCAAATACGATGCTTTTGTTATTGAACTTCTGAGCAAGTTTACGGCGACCACCAATATATGTTTCATCAATTTCTACAGCACCGTCTAGTGGGTCGCTACCATTAACTTCCATGAGCAAGCGAATCTGTTTAGCCATACGCCACGCCGTCTTGTAGCTACAGCCGAGATGCCGTTCTAGCTCTTTGGCACTTACACCGTTTTTAGCGACTGAGAACAGGTAAATGGCGTAAAACCAGTTCCAAAGACTAGTTTCTGACTTCCGAAATATAGTGTCTGCAAGCGGGTAGATATGGCGGTCGCACTCAGAGCAGACAAAACCTTTACGACCCGTGATAGGGTGCCATTTAACGCCCACAACACCGCAACGAGGGCATGTGTTACCGTAGCGATTTTCTAGGACAGATTTTAGACATGCTGAGTCGTTCGGATATTCTTTTTTGAACTGAGCAAACGTGTACTTCATTACCTTCATTGTATCACAAATATACTTGCTATGCAAGGCATTTTGTAAGGTGTTAATGTAATACTTATTTTGCATATTATTAAGCACATTTAATTAGCACATGCGAAAATGCTGTGCACCCTTAGACTAGCCGTGCTAAAATAGAAACAGCCAATCACGCGGAGACCCATCACGGGTCTCTTACGTTTTAAGGGGTTGCTACCATCCGTTAGGGGTGGTACCAGCGGTCGGATTCGAACCGACATCTTCGCGAAAGCCAATCACGCGCTCTATCCAGTTGAGTTACGCCGGTATAAACGGAATGTATCATCAAATTATTAAAGAAAAAGCCACAAGAGTGTCTCTTGTGGCTGTGAGTGTGGCCTATTAGGTGTAACAATTCCTAAAACAAGAGTTAGCTCATATTCTTCTCTTCTTGTTTTATTTATAGGGTTGTTACGAAAGTTATTATAGCATACCGTTTACGCTAGTTATTACTCTCCAGTTCCTCTATGCGTTCTTCATGTTCTTTTAACTTTTCATTTACAGCTTTGGCAAGATCAACCGTAGTTTTCCTGGCACCACTAATTCGTACATATAAGTCTATAACGATAATCACAATTGCTATCAGGAGTAATAGAGCCATCTAAAATGAAGTATATCATTCTACTTGCTGTGAGGGGAGAGTCGCCTTTTATTTGACGTAGCAAAATATCAGTGTACTCTTAAAGTAATGACTTTCGTATCTGACCACACCGCGAACCTCCTCCTCAGCCTTTAAGGGCTGTGCCTCAAGCATGGTTGGAATCTCGCGTAAAGCGCCCAGTACAGCCCACGAAAAGTAGACTTCCAGCCAAAAGGAAGTTTTTTTAATTTTATGGAGATTTACAATGGGCGAAATACATATAGATTTTTTTGACACGACATTAAGGGACGGCGCGCAATCGCTCCCAGCAGATCACCAGTTTCCTGACAACAGTAAACCGGTAATTGCCAACGCGATTGCGCACCTAGGTATAGGAGTTATTGAAGCTGGTTTTCCAGCGACGCCGAGCGATGCCGAAGAAGTAGAAGTTGCTGCGATGGGAGTTGGTACCACTGACTTCACCGTCTGTAGTTGGAATGAAAGTGGTAAGAGCGAGGCAGTAGCAAGACCACCCGTCATTGCCGGCTTATCTCGTACCTTGCCCTCTGATATAGAAAAAACATGGGCAGCAGTTATGGGCGCCGCTCGACCGCGCATCCATACTTTTGTCTCCACCGATCCGCATCATATGAGTGCTAAGTTTCCCAGTAAAACTCCTGATGATGTGCACGATATGGCACGTAACGCAGTGCGGTACGCCAAAGAGATAAGCGCTGATCACATTGGTGCCAGTGTTGAGTTTTCAGCAGAAGCCGCCTCAACTACAGATATGAACTATCTTGAACGAGTCGTAAAAACAGCCGTAGATGCCGGAGCTGATGTCATTAATGTTCCTGACACAGTCGGACAGCGTTCGCCTGCATTTATGCGAACATTTTATGGCAAAGTTTTAAGGTGGGTTATGGCTACAAATCCAGATGTGACAGTCTCATCTCACAATCATAATGATTTGGGCATGGCAGTAGCAAATAGCTTGGCGCTTATAGAAGCGGCTGCTTATTTTCCCGTGTCCCATGATATACGCGTCCAGGTAGAAACTACTATTTGTGGTCTAGGCGAGCGAGCAGGAAATGCAAATATATTTCCGATTGTCGCCAGTTTATTCCGTTTTGCCGAGGATTACCCAAAACGTATTAACTGGGAGTTTAATCCTGGTCTGTCCGTTAATATTGCAAAAACTGTAATGCATTTCGCCAACTTCGAAATCGACCGGCAAAGTCCCGTCGTTGGAAGCGATATTCTGGCGCATCGCTCGGGCATTCACAGCGATGGCATCTTGAAGGGCGGACATCGTATTTACACGCCGTTTGACCCCACTTTCTGGGGGCATACAACCAATGCGGTTCACGAAGAAGGCAAGTACCAAGGGCGTAGTGGACGATTGGCAGCTCGTGGTGTCACTGCTTGACACAATGTGAATGTGGAGTAACCTAGTAATGATGACAACTTCATTCAACACAACGCTCAAGTCCAACCTCGTGGTGATTATTACGGGCTGTGTTGCTATGGATTTGAAGCCGACCATTTAGCAACCACACAGCCACACCAAACGGGCTTCGGAAACGAAGTCCGTTTTTTAATTTATGGAGAACTATCATGACAAATGTACTACCAGACAACGGCATAGAACACTTGGATTTCCGAACAAGCGAGCAAGCAACGGAGGCTCCAAAACCGAGGTATCGAAGGCCGCGGACACATGAAGAGCATTTGCAATGGGAATTGATTGGATATGGTGTTGACGCAACAGGCATGCACTATCAAGCCTTGCGAGCTTTTGCAACCGCAAAAGCCATATCAGACACGTTGGTATCGAACGAACCACCTGCTGCAGTCAATGAACTCCTGGCTAATCTGAACGGTTTTAATACGATGGTTTTGGTAGGTTTGCGTCACTTTAGCCAATCAAATGAATTCGCTTCAGGTGCTGAATAAGATGACAGTACTTGATCAGATACAGCCCGACCAAGCAGCCGCTGAGCGTTTTACAGCCGCAGCCACCAGTTATTCAGTTTTTGCAGGAGAAGAAAATACTGCTTACCATTTTCGCTTTTCCTGGATGTCTGGAGTAGACATGATGAGTCCGGTTCATCTCTCAATTGATGCCTCCCGTCGTGAATTCGATGTACCTTTCTTGGGAGTGACTGCAGCTTTTAATGAATTTCACCCAGATTACAAGGACTTATACGAGGGAGCGCTCGGCTTTGGCAACGGTGAACTCTCCGCACATTCTGCTTTTGAGGCACTCGCACGGCGACAGATACCAGAGCAGCATCATGCTCTCTGGGGATCAGTAGTAATGGGAATCGCGCTCGAGCAGATAGATCCTGCAAAACATATTGATCAGCTCTGGGAAAGTGCTTTGCGTTTCAGCCAGATTGCCCGCTAGTTGGGTCTTTTAGCTGAATGAAATGCCGTCTTGGATTTGGCCGAGTTCTTCAATTCGAGCTCGTGCTTCAGCAGCCTTCTGATGGGCTTTTGTCGTACTGATATAGGTGTTGCCGCGTCGAAAGAAGTGTTCAAAGGTTTCACCTTTAAAATTCGTGACGTTATCCATACGCAATCGAGGACTGACTGGTAAACGTTCGTCGCATGCGCTGCGATAGCTGTTTTTAAGACGTGTTTTAATAATTTCAAGTATGGCGTTGAACTGCTCAGGAGGTAAGTGGTCAAGATCAATGATAGCGACGAACTCATCGCCACCGAGTCGAACAGCGGTTGCATCATTCGTCTGAACAGCACGACGCTCGTCATGTTCATGCTCATGCGTACGCAAGGCTGACGGAAATACTTCACCAAAAATACGTAACGCTTCATCGCCGACTTCTTGGCTGTGCGCATCATTTAAGGACTTAAAATCAGCAAAATCAATCACAAGTATGGCGTATGACCGATTCGGGTCATAAGAGGTTTCCGCCCACTCTCTTAAACCACGCCTATTATTTAGGCCGGTAAGTTCATCAGTAATGGCATCTTGATGTAACTGTTGATTCTCGTGGCGCAGGTCTTGGTTTTCAGACGTCAAAAGATAGACTCGGTCGAGCGGATCGATTTCGGGGCCATGCATAAGGCCATGTGGTGCGAACTCCATATCTAGCATAAGATGGCTATTATAGCATATAATGACTATTTATGTCAAGAGGTGCAACTCTTTACAGAAAGCGTCCGCTGTGCTATAGTTCTCTCTGTTACCGAAGACAGTAGCTGCGTTTAATACACGCTTAATTGGCTACCGAGGCAAACAGATGTAAATCTCTTTGTTTTTGAGCATTAGCAAGCTGTCTCCGTTTTAGCGAGGCAGTTTTTTAATTCTCGGTAATAAATCAGCCCAGTCCAAAGGTCGAAGGACGGGCAAAAATCACTAAAGTGAGGAGCAGCAATGCCTTTAACCAAAGTAGAAAAAAACGAAGTAGTCGCGGAAGTTGTAGAGCTTTTAAAAACCTCAAAAATGACGGTTGTTGCCAAATATGAAGGCACCACCGTTAAGGCTATCCAAGCACTTCGTAAAACAGCAAAAGAGAATGGTACCAATGTCAAAGTGGTCAAAAACCGCTTAGCAATCAAGGCCATCGAGCAGACTGAAGCCATCAAAGGCACTGATGTCAGCGCTATCAAAGGCATGCTATTGTACGCCTTTAACAGCGAAGATGAAGTCGCCCCAGCGCAGGCCCTGTACGCTTTTGCAAAAACTGAACCATCGATTGAATTTGTCGGCGCCATCACGGCTGACGGTACGTTCATGTCAGCCGAAGAAGTAAAAACCCTCGCGGTGCTTCCAAGCAAGAACCAGCTCATCGCTGGCGTTATCAGTACGCTTATGTCACCAGTCAAAGGTGTGATGAGCGGCCTCAAAGGCAACCTCCACGGCCTCTTGGATGCAGTCGCAGCCAAAAACGCCGCCAATTAATAAATCAACCAAAGGAAATCATTATCATGGCAACTGATCTTAAGAAATTTGCAGAACAATTGGTCGGTCTCACCGTCCTCGAAGTCAACGAACTCGGTACGATCCTTAAAGACGAATACGGCATCGAACCAGCTGCTGCTGTCGCTGTAGCCGGTCCAGCTACTGCTGGCGATGCTGCTCCAGCCGAAGACGCAAAGAGCGAATATGACGTCGTCCTCAAAGACGCTGGTGCACAGAAAGTTGCAGTCATCAAGGCTGTCAAAGACATCACCGGCCTCGGCCTTGGTGAAGCCAAAGCTCTTGTTGATGGTGCTCCAAAGACCATCGTAGAGAAGGCAAAGAAAGAAGACGCTGAAGCGCACAAGAAGACTCTTGAAGCAGCTGGCGCTACTGTTGAACTCGCCTAGTTTAGCAAAGCCCTTCGCTGTAAAAGCACACGTCCCGAAAGGGACGTGTGCTTTTACCTTCAAAAAACTTTTTGAATGGTATGGTTCTAGTCGATCCGCCGTGTATGGCACGAATCGCTCAGTATGAGACAGATTCGGACGTAGAAAAATTTAGAACGTTTCGGTTTCCAGATGCCGATACTTTTGGTCGAAGCGCCTTTGAAGTCGCTGATGAAGTGCAGCTACCTTACTTAAAGAAACGCCTTATGGGTACGACAGCTACTGAGTAATAATAGCTGAGGCTCTCAAAAACATAAAGGGAGCTCGGGATCTCATTCGCAATAACTACAAAGTGAATTTCAATCCAGAAATCTCTACAGATATTAGGAATATGAACATTGCCAAGATGAAAGCAGACGACGAAATCAGAATGAAATACGGCGTCGTCGTCCGCTAAATTAGTTAATTTATCCACAGAAGGGAGCATATATTTTTGACTTGACGGAGTAGGCATGGTACATTCATCCTTGTACAGAGAGTATAGGAAACAAATATATCACGGAGTGTGACGTGGCCGAATTACCAGACAAACAAGTAAAAAGACTCAAAGCCCTCATCGCTGAAGCGGAAACTTCGCTTGCAGCTGCTAAAGAGTTGCTTGTGAGCCTTGTTGGTGACGAAGGCATCGTCGCAGCCCTCGATAGTGATGAGAACATCGGCAAAATCATAGAAGGCGTCTTTGACGGCCAGAACATGGTCGGATCCGATGGCAAAACATATCCTGTGCCGGCTAACTATGCATCCAAGTCAAAACTCGTCCAAGGCGACATCCTCAAATTGACCATCGCCGATGACGGTGCTTTCCTTTATAAGCAGATCGGACCGATTCCTCGCAAACAGATCGTCGGCGTCCTTACCCAGAAAGACGGCCATTACTTCGTCATCGTCGGCAAAACTGAATACCGTGTCTTACTCGCTTCTGTGACGTATTTCAAAGCTAAGCCAGGCGACCAGGTCAGCATCAACATTCCTGATTCAGATGTCCAGGCCGAATGGGCAGCACTCGAAGCCGCCCTCTAGTACTACTCGAACATAATCTGTATACTAGTACAAATGTCTGAGATTTTTTATATACCTGGGCTCGGTGGAGATAGTGTCGTCGATTCACAGCGCAAGTATGTCGGACGCCTTAATAAATTCCTACGTAAGAAGATATTCTTTTTTGATCCTGCGTGGCAGACAAACGAACCAGCTACCGAAAAACTCGGTCGGCTGCATCATGACTACATCCAAGAAGGTCGGCCACAAAAAATTTTTGCAGTCAGTGCTGGAGCCTCGCTCGCAATCATTTTGGCGGGCAGCGACACGTCGACCGCACACATTACAACGATCGCCGGCAAGCTCAAGGGCTCGGCGAGTATCGGTACTGATTACCGTCAGCGAGCACCCGCCTTTCTTGAGATGGTGCATCGCAGCGAAGATATCCTTGTAACTGACCCATCCGTCTCATTCCGCCTTACGACGTACAGTCCGATCTTTTACGACGGCATCGTACCACTTAGCGACATGGAGCAAGAGGGCGCACGAAACCGCACAATTCTCATGCCGCGCCACGCACCGGCCATTATCGCCAGTCTGGCAGTTATCCTACCCCTCGCCTAAAGGATAAACAGGATTCAATAGCGTAATGACTTGGCAGTTAAGTATCTTATTTTTCTTTGTTTTCGGTGTAGCGAATACACCATGGACTCGTGCTTTGTGCGCGCCAATCCTTACTGTATTCTGGTAGGTAATGGCAAAACTATACTTTCGCTACGGAGCGATGAACTGCGGCAAAACGACTGCTTTGATTCAAGTGGCTTACAACTATGAAGAGCAGGGCATGAAAGTGCTTATTTTAAAGCCTGCTATCGACAGTAAAGGCGCCGATACTGTCGTATCTCGCATAGGCGCGTCGCGTAAAGTAGACATCATAGCTAACCGCACAATGGATATCGCTACAGAAGTAAGAACACACAATTCAGATGGTAAAATCAGATGTGTTCTCATCGACGAAGCCCAGTTTTTGACAGCCGAGCAAATAGACCAGATCCTCGATCTTACCATCACCGACAAGATTCCCGTCATGGCTTATGGGCTACGTTCGGATTTCCAAACACTGGCTTTTCCAGGCACAAAACGACTATTTGAAGTCGCTCATTCAGTAGAAGAGCTCAAAACCATCTGTCGCTGTGGCAAGAAAGCACTTTTTAACGCCCGCAAAGTTGATAAACAGTTTGTCTTTGAGGGCTCGCAGGTCGCCATCGATGGTGAACATTCTGTGGAATACGAAAGTCTCTGCGCCAGCTGCTACGCCCAGGAAAAAGCCAAAGCTGTAGCTATAGAATAGCTATTATGTTATAATATTGCCAACTATGGGAAGTTTACGCCAATTTATTAGTACTGATAGTGCTGCAACACACATCGAACATGAGCATGAACCATCCGATCGCATCATTACTCCTGCGACAATAATGAGTGCCAGTCGAGTTGCAATGGCATTTCGAATAGCTTATATGTTACACGCTGATAAAAGAGGTGTGACGCTCTGGGGTATGGCACTTGGTGCGAGTGATATGGAAGGTAAGGTAGCCCGATTTATAGATCGTCGTTGGCCCGAATCTGGACTTGGTACATCGAAGTTTGGCGCACAGGCTGATACATATGCTGATGGTGCAGCTATCCTTATTCTTTGCCCGGCAGTAGTAACCGCACCGCACATATCTAATCGCTCTAAAGTCACTATGGGTCTTATTGGTGCCCAAGAAGTTAAAAAAGTTGCCTGGGCGAAAAGTGCAAATGATCAATATCTTGAGCTCACCGAGCGTAAACTAGGCGAAGCTAAAACGCTCTATATAGAACCTACAATTGATGCAAAAGAGCAAATCGCCCGTAAAGCTACAGCCGGTCTGGCCGCACTAGCAACTCATGACCTCCGCGATCCAATCAGTCGCTTTGCCCTTGATGCGACGTGTGCTGGTTTTGGGCAAGCAGGTATGCGACAGGCCGAACAGGTTTACGCCTATTATGATGTGACGTTCCAAGAAATGATGGAACAGCTGTCGCGTCAGCCAGATTTTGTCGCTGACTACGCTTAGTTGTGCACACCATTGACTCTTTCCGTAGTAAAGATTACGTGCGGGTAGAACTTCTTTAATCGTCGCCCAAGCCTCATACTATAGAGACTATGGGACTTGCACTCTACCGGAAATACCGGCCAAAGGGACTCGCCGACGTCGTGGGACAGGACCACATCGTTCGTACTTTGCGTGCCGCCCTCGATTCCGGAAAAATAAGTCACGCGTATCTGTTCACAGGGCCTCGCGGTGTAGGCAAAACCTCGGTGGCGCGCATTCTGGCGCACGAGATCAATGGCCTGCCTTACACCGACGACAGCATGCACCTCGACATTATCGAAATCGATGCCGCCAGCAACCGCCGCATCGACGAAATCCGCGATTTGCGCGACAAAGTCCACATCGCACCTACCAGCGCCAAGTACAAGGTTTATATCATTGATGAAGTCCATATGCTGACACGCGAAGCTTTTAACGCACTCCTAAAAACCCTTGAGGAACCACCAGCCCACGCTGTGTTTATTCTGGCCACCACCGAGGCTCATAAGGTGCCCGACACCATCGCCAGCCGTACCCAACGCTTTAGCTTTAAGCCCATCAACCAGGCTGATACCGTCAGTCACCTGCAAGACCTCGCCAAACAAGAGAAAATTACGATTGATGATGAGGCGCTGACGGCACTTGCCGAACACGCCGGTGGTAGTTTCCGTGACAGTATCAATCTGTTAGATCAGATGGTTGGTAGTGGTGAAGCGATTCACAAATCGGATGTTGAAGCGATGTTGGGACTACCCGGCACACAGACTGTTGACGGGTTGTACGAAGCACTAACTACAAGCGATGTCGCAGCCATAGCAACCCTCCTCACTGAAGCTCGCATCGGCGGTGTGAATGCTGGTACGCTTGCGCTGGCTTTGGGAGAACGTATCCGTAATGACGTTTTAGCAGGTGGCAGCGCCAGCACAAACACCGTGGCGCTTTTGCGGCAGCTGGTTACGGCAGCCGGTGAACGCGATGCCTTTATAGCGCTGGAACTCGCCCTTTTTGAGTACGCTGCAGTACCGTCCGCACCAAGGGCCGCTGTGCCCCCAGCCCCGGTTGCAATGGTATCTGTAAAAACGACTCCTGCGAAGTCCGAGCCAATCGCCGAGCCACCGCAACCGCAAGCCAAAGAACAAGCGCCGGAAGTAGAACCTGTACTGATGCCCGATCCAGTCACGATGAGCGCGAGCGACGAAAGCTACTGGGAAGAACTGCTGGCAGTTATCAAGAAGAGTCACAACACCGTCTACAGCGTCCTCAGAATGGCCCAGCCGCAACTTGAAGGCGACAAACTGACGCTATTTTTTAGTTTTCCATTTCATCAAAAGCGTATCAGCGAGTCTGCGACGCAAAAACGAATTGCCGATGCAGCGAGTGCACTTCTGGGGCGTTCAATAGAAGTCAAAGCAGTCCACCAGAAAGACACGAAGGCACCGATTGCACGAGCCGCTAAAGTCAGCAGAGACGTAGCCCCAGCGGTCACTGAAATCTCCTCGCTGAAAGATGTCAGCGCTATATTTAAAGGTGCGGAGCTGGTAGATTAAATGGACGACAAAGCTGCCCGTATACCGCCGCAGAGCACCGAAGCTGAAGCCTCGTTGCTTGGATCGCTATTGATTGACAGTGAAGCCATCGTCAAGATTGCCGATCTGATTAAGCCGCAGGATTTTTACGATGAACGTCACCGCTACATTTATGAGGCAGCGGTCAGTCTCTATGAGCGCCACAGCCCGATTGACATTCTCACGCTCACCGAACAGCTCAAAAATAAGGAGTTGCTTGCGACGGTAGGCGGTGCGAGCTACATCACCGAACTTACGAACTACGTCCCAACCGCCACACATGTTGAGCAATACGCCGAAATCGTCGCCACCAAGGCCATGCGCCGCCGTCTTATCAAAGCCTCGCAAGACATTACCGGCTACAGTTACGACGAAGCGCGAAGTTTTAAAGATCTGATAGAAGAAGCTGAAGCCCGACTGTTTGAGGTGAGCCAACGACATGTGTCGCAGGACTTAGTAAGTCTCGAGGATATTTTGAGTGCCAGTTTTGATCGACTGGATGAGCTACATAAAGACAAAGGTAAAATCCGCGGCATTCCGACCGGTTTCCGTGACCTCGACAACATGCTCGGCGGCTTCCAAAGAAGCGATTTGATTATTCTGGCCGCCCGTCCTTCGATGGGGAAAACTGCCTTGGCACTTAATTTCGCCCATAATGTGTCCATGAAAGCCGGCTTCCCAGTGGTCATGTTCTCGCTCGAAATGAGCAAAGAACAATTAGTCGACCGTCTGTTAGCAGCCGAAGCTGGTGTTGACGCTTGGAACCTGCGTACAGGTAATTTAACAGATAGCGATTTTGAAAAGATTGGCCAAGCCATGGGCTCGCTCAGTGAAGCCCAAATGTTTATCGACGATACACCTGGACTCACTATCAGCGACCTCCGCACCAAGGCCCGACGCGAGGCGCATCGTAGGCCGCTCGGACTGATTGTAGTCGACTACTTGCAACTGATGAGCGGTGGCAGCAAGTTTGGTGGTGACGGCAATCGCGTCCAAGAAATCTCCGAAATCTCCCGTGGCCTCAAAAGTGTCGCTCGTGAACTCAATGTGCCAATTATCGCCCTCAGCCAGCTCAGCCGTTCGGTTGAAAGCCGAAGCCCACAAATTCCACAGCTGGCCGACCTCCGTGAATCCGGTTCTATTGAGCAGGATGCCGACGTCGTAGCCTTTATTTACCGCGAAGATTACTATAACCCCGAATCCGAGCGGCGCAGCATCGTCGACTTATTCATCAAGAAACATCGTAACGGACCTACCGGCCACGTCGAAATCTTCTTCGATCGCGAAAAACAGCAGTTTAAGGGTATCGACAAGCGTCACACCGAAACTTTCACCGAATAGACCGCTGGGTACTCATTGCAAGCGAATCAGGTACAAACCGATTTCAGTAATGCGTCAGATATCACTGAGTGTGGGAGCGATTCTTATGATTTCACCCAAGGAGGGCTCAGCTGTCGTGCTGCGAGGAAACTTTGCCGCTTTTGCGGTTTTCCGTACCCTCCTGGGGGAATCATAGGAATCGCTGTCAATGAAGACTTTAGCGAGGTTTGCAAACCATGTATACTTAAGCGTGAACATATGAAAAAACTTATTAGTTTCGGGGTGCGCCATGGCCCGACGGCTGCGCTGTATGTCTTTATTCTGGGCGTGCTGATGTTTCTTTATGGCTACGGCAGTCGCGGCTTTTTGCCAGGTATGTCCCCAGCCGAATTACAGATTCTGCACGACAGCCGCAGCCTCACCGCCATCCTACATAATCCATTGTGGTTACCATATAAATTACTCTCATATTTGCTGATTAAATTTGGGGCAGGGGCCCAGTCGCACCGCTTTGTGAGTGCTGGCTTAGCAATCTGCGCAATCTATGCTTTTTACAGCATATGTCGCAAGTGGTACCGTCCACGCATTGCTAGTCTTACGACGATACTTTTTGCCCTTAGCTCGACAACCTTAACGCTTGCGCGCGTCGCCACTCCAGCTATTCTGCTTTATTCATGGCTCGTGTTGGCTGCGGCAGTCCTGTGGTTCCGAACCACTCGAAAAGCCCGTTTTGCGCCGCTCGTTATGCTCGTTCTTATTGCCATTGCACTCTACATTCCGGGTGCCATCTGGTTCATCGTCTTGCTGGCAGTCTGGTTCTGGAAGGATGTACCGCGTTACTTCAAATTCATGAAGCGCTGGGCCGTCATTGCCGGCAGCGTACTTGCGGTAATCGTGATCGGACCGCTGATTTATTCTTTTTACAAAGATTCCCATCTTGCAATTGACTGGCTCCTCTTGCCAAGCCACTATTCGTTACATAACAGCCTCATTGCGCTTCGAGACGTACCGTCAGCTCTTTTCTATCGCAGCAACGAAAACCCCGCTTATTCGCTCGGTAGACTACCGATTCTTGATGCTTTCACCGGTACGATGTTACTGATTGGCATGTACGCTTACCGCCAGCACCTGCGGTTGGAGCGAACGATTGTATATGCCTTTGCTGCCATAACCAGTATCATGCTGGCTGTACTTAACAATAACCAGCTCTATCTCTTCATGCTTTTGCCATTTTTATATCTGTTATCTGGAAGTGGAATGGCCTATTTGATTGAAGAATGGCGTCGTGTCTTCCCGCGTAATCCTCTGGCGCGTTTTATGGGTACTTTCATGCTCAGCATCGTTGTATTGACCGCCTGCCTGTACCACATGAATCGTTTCTACCTCGCCTGGCAGAATGCTCCGGCAACCAAAGCAATCTACTCGCAAAAACCCTAGTTTAACGGGGGTAAAGTGGTACAATACTATAAAAGGGAGATTTTAAAATCATGAGCAAGTTTGATCAAGCCAAGATGTTAATGAAGATGCGTAAGCTCCAAAAGGAGCTGCAAAAGGAAGTTATTACTGCCGAAGCCGGCTATGGTGCCGTCAAAGTCGAAATTAACGGCGAAATGAAGATTAAAAAGATTACGATTGATGCTGAGAGCGTTGACACCGATGACATCGGCCAATTAGAGCGTTGGGTCGAAGAAGCCGTCAAACAGGCCATTACTGACAGTCAAAAACTCGCCGCCGACAAAATGCAGCCGATGATGGGCTCATTAGGTAGCCTCGGCCTCTAGATTTTTGAAAGTTATGTCATTATTGCCAAAAGCCTTGGAAGATCTGATTGAGGCGCTAGGAACTTTGCCTGGCGTCGGGCCGCGCAGTGCCGAACGCTATGCCTACTATCTGTTAAAAGCTGATGGCACCAAGAGTTTCAAGCTGGCAAGCGCACTGCAATCTTTGCATGCCGGTATAGGCTATTGTCCAGTAACTTTTGCCTTGATTGATGCCGGCGAGTCAGTCTCGCGCCTGTATGACGACCCAGCACGAGATAAAACCACCGTTGCATTAGTGGCCGATCCGTTCGACGTCGTCGCTCTCGAGAAGACCAGTCTTTTCAACGGCACGTACCATGTTCTAGGCGGACTTATTTCGCCAATCGACGGAGTAGGACCAGACGATCTTAAAATCCCACAACTGCTGACGCGCATCAAAAAAGACAAAGTAAAAGAAGTAATTCTGGCGACAAACGCCAGCGTGGAAGGCGAAACGACCTCTCTGTATCTACAGCAACAGCTGGAAGGCAGCGGGGTCAAAATAACAAGACTGGCCCGTGGCCTCAGCGTCGGTGTCGATTTGGAGTATGCCGACCAAATATCATTAGGCCGCGCCCTTGAGGGTCGTACGAACCTGCAATAGGCTATACTTATGACAATGAATGAACTCTACAAAGCAGCGCATGCCGTCATCAATGACGCCAAAACGATCGTCATACTGCAAGCCGACAATCCGGATGGTGACTCTTTAGCGAGCGCTTTGGCCCTAGAGACTATCTTAGGCGATATGGGCAAAACACCGATCATGGTCTGCGGCATCGACATGCCAGCCCACCTCCGTTATTTGAGCGGTTGGGATCGAGTCGAAAAAGAAGTACCTCAGAAGTTCGATGCGAGTATTATCGTCGATACCAGTACCCTCAGCCTGTTTGAATCACTCGACAAAAACGGCCAAATGGGCTGGATCAAATCAAAACCCGTTATTGTGCTTGATCACCATGTTACATCTGATGGTATTGACTACGCAAAGGTCAGTATCGTCGAAGCTGCTGTTTCGACTGGTGAAGTCATTTACGCCCTCGCCAAACAAGAAAACCTGCCGCTGTCTGTTGAAGCGATGAACTTTATTGCTGTTTCGATTATGTCAGACAGTCTCGGCCTCACCAGCGACGGCACAACTGTTCGCGCTATTCGAACAATCGCTGATGTTGTCGAGGCTGGCGTCTCCTTATCTAATCTTGATGCAGCCCGCCGTGAACTTATGAAGCGCGAGCCAGAACTCTTGCCCTACAAAGGCTCACTCTTACAGCGTATCGAACTCCATGACCAAGGCCGCATCGCCACCATCATGATCCCATGGGTCGAAATCGAGAAGTACAGCAGTATTTACAATCCATCAATGTTGGCAATAGATGATATGCGCATGACCATCGGCGTGCAGATTTGCATCGCTTTCAAGGTCTACAACAACGGCCGCGTGACCGCCAAAATCCGTTGTAATCCAGGTGGCCAGATTGCTGATAAACTGGCTGCTCACTTCGGTGGTGGAGGACACCCCTATGCTGCCGGTTTCAAAGTTTTAAAATGTGATGATTTTGCCACCCTCAAACGCCAAACGATCCAAAAAGCCACTGAACTCCTTAAGGAACAGGCATGAGCGTCCAGTTATACAACACAATGACCCGCACGACTGAGCCGCTGACGACCCTCGAACCAGGCAAAGTAAAATTGTATACCTGTGGTTTAACAGTCTATGCCCAGCCGCACATTGGCAACTGGGTGGGCTATATCTATTGGGATGTGCTGGTCCGTACCTTGCGTGCAAATGGCCTCAAAGTAGAACGTACCCAGAACTATACTGACGTTGGGCACCTCGTCAGTGACGACGATAATGGTGAAGATAAGATGGAAAAAGGCGCCCGCAACGAAGGCCTGACGGCGTGGGATATTGCCGAAAAATACATTGCCATTGCTGAAGATGAAGGCTACAATCAACTCGGTTTGCTGCGTCCTGAACACCTCGAACGCGCCACTGACTACATACCACAACAGATAGAATTCGTGAAAGAACTCGAAGCCAAGGGCTATACTTATGAAATCCCGGACGAGGGTATTTACTTTGACACAGGCAAACTGACTGACTATGGCAAATTGGCCCGGCTAGATATCGATGGCCTCGAAGCCGGCGCTCGTGTGTCGGTGGAAGGCAAAAAGAATATCACCGATTTTGCACTTTGGAAGTTCAGCCCAAAGGACGAACGACGCGATATGGAGTGGGACACACCGTGGGGCAAAGGCTTTCCTGGTTGGCATCTGGAATGTTCAGTCATTGCCCGCGAAACCCTCGGCGACCAGATCGATATGCATGCCGGTGGCGTCGACCATATTCCGGTACACCACACCAACGAAATCGCTCAAACTGAAGCCCTTACGGGCAAAGAGTTTTCTAGATTCTGGATCCACAATAACCACCTCAAAGTCGACGGTGGCAAAATGTCAAAATCTCTTGGTAACACCTACACCTTAGCAGATATAAAAAAGAAGGGCTTTGACCTCGAAGCCTTCAAGCTGATGGTGCTATCGAAACACTATCCAACGGAAGGAAACTTTACGTGGGAAATTCTCGAATCGTTCCAAAATGTGCTTGATAAGTTCCGTGCGTGGTCCGATTTGCAGTTCCAAAATCTCACCTCTAAAGAGCTCGCCAAAAATTACGAAAGTGCCATCAAAGCTGTAAAAAGGGAACTGAGCAATAACCTCAACACGCCTAACGCCCTCGCCTTGCTAAACGGCATGCTTAACCGTACCACCGAACTCGGTATCGACTCCAAAGCAATTGCAGCTGCGACGAAGGAGATTGATGGCCTCTTCGGCCTCACACTTTCAAAGAGAGGTGACATCTCCGTGGAACAGAAAAAACTACTTATAGAGCGCGCTAAAGCCCGCAAAAACAAAGAGTGGGTAGCCTCCGATAAACTTCGTGACAACCTTAGAAAGCAAGGCGTAGAAGTCAAAGATAGCGCCGGTCAACAGATCTGGAACCACTCATAGTTATTCGATTTTGATGGTAGATGCGTTGAACTCGTGATCATCCATGTAGTCTGACAGCAAAATCTTGATACAGCCCGCTGCTGGAATGGCCACAAAACCGCCTAAGAGGCCGCCAAAGCCGATTCCGAGGATGGCAGCAATAAAGACTAACATCGGCGTTAAATCGTTGTTACGGGACTGCACATAGGGTTGAATCGTGATATTTTCGATCTGCTGATAGATGATGAAGTAAATCAGCATCGTGATTGCAAGCGGCGCAGAAGTAAATAAACAAATCATTGCAACCGTGACTGCTGCCAAAATATTACCAATTGTCGGGATGATACCAAACAAGGCTACGAGGCTCGCAAGGGCAATCGGATTGATTGATACGTGGTAAACATGACTGAAAATGGTCAGTGCCACCATGGCAAACGAGCCGGCAATCAGCGCCACTACAACTTGGGCATTTACGAAACGCGTCACCAAAATGTACATAGCATGGAGCAATCTACCAACTCGTTTTTGGTGCTCATGCGGTAAAGTTTTAAGAAACTTCTTCATCCAATCTGGGCCTTCTACCAACATCATAAATGTCAGCACCAATACAGTGATAAATGATACGACTGTTGTCAGAATACTTTTAGCTGTTGTCAGTACTGCACCATTCGATTTACCGATGTTATTACCAAAGTCATTGGCTATCTTGTTGAGCTGTACATCAAGATTGTACTTGCGTACAAAGCGACCAGTGCCACTGTCTTGGGTTTCGAGATTTCTGATAGTCGATGGAATAGTCTGTACGAAGTCCGTCGATTGCTTCACGAGCGGTGGAAGTACGAGCCCAAATATGGTCGAAAGCACCGCTATGACTACAATGTAGGCCACCGCCGTCCCACGCACGCGGCTCTTACTTTTAAATTTACGCGTCACATAACTGACCGCCGGGTTCAGGGCCATCGCTAAAAAGAAAGAGATAAAAATCAAAGTTAAAGGATGACGAATATTAGCAAAGAACCGGAAAGTAGCAAAGGTGGCGACACCAAATAATATTATCCGCAGCATGGTGCGATTCGAAATAGTAATGTGCAATTCTTCTTTTTTGCGTTTAAACATAGTGTTAAGTATCCCTTTTATGCTCTCGCTTCGCAAGTGCCGTCTCATAAAAATGAACAATTTTTGGTGCCACGTGATCAACATCGAATTGCTTTACTAGCGTCTGTTGCTCGGCATGGAGATGTTCGGCCAATTCTTTGTCTTTGAGAAGTAAATGCAGTGTCATTGCAAAACTCTCGGCGTTTTTAGGATCGATGATCGTACGGGGAACCGAGCCTATGACCGATCGATAACCCGGATTGTCACCACCGAGCGTGACACCGGCGCCTGCAGCCATTGCCTCAATCAGCACGATTCCAAAGCTTTCGCCACCAGTTGAAGGGAAGACGGCAATCGCAGCGCTTGCCAGATAGTCGGGCTTATCTTCTTCTTTTAAGAAGCCTGCAAAGGTGATTTCCGCAGCATAGTTCTTCATAATCACTTTGGCAGCTTGCGCCAACTTAAGGCGCTCAGGTCCTGTCCCACAGATAATTAAACGAGTTGTGGCGGCCATTTCAGGATACTTTTCTACTAGTCGGGAATATGCGTCTAACAGATACGGTGCGCCTTTCCGCTCTACCAATCGCCCTAAGAAAATAATGTTCTGTTTGTCGGCGTACTTCTTTAACATACGACCCTTTTCATAGTGCTTCAGATCGACGACATTTGGCAAAACCGTAGAGTTTATTCCAAAGTGGGACGCAGCAAAGACCTGAGCCGCAGCACTGACGCTTATAAAGCCATCGAATCGCTGTTTGTTCTTCTTAAGCACGGCACTCAAAACTTTGGTGCCGGTGCTCGATATCTTGCCATGCGGCAAGATGTGGAAGGTACCGACGACGGCCGTATGCGGACCAGCGGCTGCAACAACCCGGCCGGCTAGCAGTGGACTGTACGGCATCTGTACGTGCAAGATATCAAACTGATCACGAGCGAGCAGCTCGTGGATGTTCTTTTTGTTGGCTGGCAAGGGTATTGCCATGCGGTTCTTGTTGAACTTTACGTTGACCGTCCGGCTTAAGTGATGCACGTTCTGATGTGTCGTTCGCGGGCTTTCACCCACCAGATAGTGCACTTCGTGGCCATCTGCGGTCAACCAGCTACCCAGTAGCTTCACGTATTGTTGCACGCCGTCCGGTTTATCCAATCTGTCATCGAGTACAAAACCAATTTTCATGATGGCATCATGAGGCTACACTAACTCGTGATAAATTTTTTCGTACATGTCGACGATACTCTTATAGGAGTATTTTTTGACTTCGCTCGCTGCCCACTCCTGCCACAATTTTCGTAACTTCATATCTGTTAAGAAGACTGCCATCCGGTTGGCGAATAGCTCGCTGTCTTCTGGCTTGACTAAACCAAGCGCACCGCGCCCTTGCAGCACAAAGGCGTAGCCCGGATTATCGCCACCGATAGTAGGCGTGCCGGAAGCCATCGCCTCAACAAGCACAATACCAAAACTCTCACCATATAACGCCGGCGACACAAACAAGGCCGACTCGCGCAGCAATTTCTGCTTTTTTTCATCAGTAATGTAGCCAAGAAAATTGATTGAATCCTGTACCCCGAGCTCTTCTGCATAGCGCGTCAGCTTCTCACGGTCCGGACCATCGCCTGCAATCGTCAGCCGAACCTGCGGCATGGCTTCAAGCAGCGTCGCAAAGGCCTGAATCAGATATTTGACCCCTTTTCGTTTTTCGAGCCGTCCGACATACAGGATATCCTTGCGTACTTGTTCAGTATCCTTGGAATGATGATATTTTTTGAGGTCAACTCCGTTTGGAATCATCGAAATATCTTCTGTTTCAACATAGCCATCGATGTAACTTGTCGCTGCCGGAGAAACTGCAGTAATAGCATGTAAATGCTTCAGAATAGATTTTACAAAAGGTGAAATACTGCCAGCTATTGACTTGGCCAGCACCGTCTCGGGAAGTGCGGCGTGAAATGTTCCAACTACGGGGCATGTAACGCGTGGTAACATCTGACGAGCAAGCATCGGAACAAGCGGCTCATGCATGTGTATGATATCGAAATTTTCAGTTAGCAGCATCTTCTCGATATCATCCGTGTCGACGCTGATGGAGATATCCGTACTGGTATGCTGTGGGGTTTTAATACGCGCACTGACACCAACAAATAGAACATCCGGATCATCAATCAATAATTTGCCGCGCGGTTTCGGTGTGATGATTTTAACTTGGTGGCCACGCTCACGTAGCTCTGCCGCCTGAGCAAAAATATGCTGTGCAACACCACCAGGCATCGACAGATTATATGGACAGACGATGCCGATTTTCAGTTTCTTGGCGCTCATGATGAAGTCCTTGCGAGTAAGGTTCTGAGGCGCTTTGGTATCAGATTGTGAGCGGCCTGCTTGTCGGCAATAATGCTTGGCGCATGAGTGTCCATAACAGCGAGGTTATCAGTGAAATCAGTAAAAATCACCCGCATATGTTGTTCCACAAACGCGTGATTAAAATACTGGTCTTTGGAGACCGAAATGTGCTCGACCGGCAAGTTTACGCGCGTAGTGCAGTTGTCGAGCGTCAAGAGCGAAATCGTTGTGCTCATATAGGTACGCACATCATTACATCGCCAGAGGTAGACCTCAAAATCCATGGTCCGTTTCTTGTCGGCCTCGCTCAAATTGGCAAATTTACTTTTGGCATTATGCATGCGCGAATAAACGAGTCGCAGTATGAACGGGCTCAAACAGACATTGTGAAAGAATGCGGCAGTTGCACGCGTTGAAAAGAAGGCACTCGCATAACGATAAAACAGATAGCGTGAACGTGTAAAGGTAAAATCATCGTGATGGCAGAGGCCGACGACACTGAGTAACAAATCAACTTTCTTGGTCATTTCGGGATATTTTTGCAGCATGCGCGTGGCAATCACAAAACCGAGCGACATGCCGGCAATCGTGACCTTTTTTCCTTTGTAGCGAAGTTTAATGACCGCTGCCAAATAATCCGCCAGATTATCGATCGTCGGCTTCATGCCGATCTTGTAAAAACTATCCATGCCTCCAAATCCAGGCAAATCAGGCATCGTCACTGATCCATATTGATTCATGTCTTCAGCAATACCATACATTCTTTCAAGTGAAGAGTGGTGCCCGTAGATGAGCAATACATTGCGTTTTTTGTTTTTTGGAGCTGGCATATAGAGCATACGGCCCCGCAGGCCATTTATCTCAAGTGGTCGAATGTAGTCGGTCATCGCCATAACTTACTTTTATTATTTCATATTTTAGCTCGGAAGAACAGGGAACGGCTGTATAGAAACTGTCTGGCTTGGTATTATGAGGGCATGAAAACGAAAAAAATAAAAATCTACACAGCAGCTGTGCTCGTTATCCTCGCAGTCGGTGGGTCATTTCTTCTCACCAAGCGAACGCGCGCGCCCGCCCTTACGATCCCCACAAAAACGACTCAAAAAACTATTGCAACGCAGCCGAATAAGCCCGCTGCGGGCTTTAACAAGACCGCATACTCCCTGGATGACTCATCAAGCAAATGGGTGGTCATTAATAAAAGTCGGCCCATACAGCCGATTGCCTACACGCCTTCAGACTTGACCAGCGTCGGCGGGGGGCAGGCCATGCGCAAAGAGGCCGCTGATGCTTTTGTTAGGCTTCAAGCCGATGCTAAACAAATTGGATTGACGATCAGCGCTCTCAGTGGCTTTCGCGCGTACAACACTCAGGTCAACGTCTATAACAACGAGGTAAAGAACTTTGGAAAGGCGAAAGCCGATAGCGAAAGTGCCCGCCCAGGCACCAGCGAACACCAAACCGGCTGGGCAGTCGACGTCGGTGGCGGTGGCTGTGGCATCGAAGATTGCTTCGGTACCACCGCCGAGGGCACATGGCTGTCAGCTCATTGCCATGAATATGGCTTCATCATCCGCTACACTACCGAAAAACAGCCGATTACCGGCTACCGCGCCGAACCATGGCATATCCGCTACATAGGGGCCGCGTTATCCCAAGAAATGCACAAAGAGGCTGTCACGACGCTCGAAGAATTCTTTGGCCTACCAGCCGCTCCCGACTACCCTACAACCTAAAGATGTCTTTGATGCGCCAAGCCAGCGTTGGTTTTGACACCGCTTTTGCCAGAACGACATCTGTTGAAACTTGAACAATGCCGCTACTAGCGCTGAGCGTCCCGACCGCATCACCTTGATTTGATGGCACGCGTAGCACCTCAAGTGCGGGCTGCGCTTTGATCAAATCACCTTGCCACGTGAAGAGTTTGGCGTCAGATTTGGCTTCAAGTGGCACTTGCCCTTGCCACGGGACTGAGTAGCTTCCCACCGTCTCACCTTTGCTGGCAATCATAATGGTTCCAAACCCAGCGTAGGTGCTTTTGAGTAGCGGCAAGGAATCCTGCAGAGCAGTAGAAAGGTTCGGCGCACCCATAATGGCGGCCACCGCGACTATTTTCTGACCATTCGGGAAGGTGTGTGCAGCTGAGACGAGGAAGCAGCCTCCAGCCTCTTCAGTGTTGCCGGTTTTGATGCCATTGATACCTTCGATACCAAGGGCAAAGTTGACGTTCTTGATGTTTCCTGCAACCGGGATGTCAGCACTGGTTTGGTTGATAATCTGTGACATGACGTCGTTTAAGAGAATTGATTCGCCAAGTAATACGAGGTCTTTGGCAGTACTCACCGTATCTGGCGAGAAGCCGCTGGCGTCGGCAAAATGGCTTTTTTGCAGACCGATGGTTTGGCTCAGGCCGTTGGCATAGCTGAGATAGTTGCTAATCGAGCCAAAGGCCCAAATCGCCAGTGAATCGGCCATGTTATTGGCAGAAGGCAGCAGTAGAGCCTGTAGAGCTTGGTATTCAGAAATCTGTTCGCCTGCCTGCACGGCGACGGTCGAGCCGTTTTTGGCCAGGTAGTCGTTGTAGAGCTGGACGTCGCTGGCTTGCAGCGTAATCATCGGTCCTTGTTCACCGAGCGCGAGCGGATGCTGCCTGAGGACCGCAAACGCCGTCATGACCTTGGCGATACTCGCTGTCGGCAGCGGTGTATCGGCGCCATGTGCGGCTAATACCTTGTAGCCTCGAGCACCGACCGCAGATTGGCCGTAGGACGGCCACGTTAGAGAGATTTTCTTGGCAGGGAAGGTGAGTTCTTTGGCAACCGGACGACTGCCAAGATCCGGTGATAGAAAGCGCAGACCAGCAAATAAAACCAGCACAACTGCAATCAAAAGCGCCAAAATCAAGCGCACAAAATGTCGCGAATGCTTCTTGTCTCGACGTTTGGTATGATGCTCAAAGTGAACAGGTTCAATGATTCGCACTCGCGGTAAACTCCTTACGTTTTAGTATACCAGTTACAAAAACAATCTAATCTGTTAAAATCAATTCTGCAACCAAAATACATAGATGTAGACAATGGGACGTCGTCAAGTGGTAAGACACTAGTTTTTGGTACTAGCATTCGGGGGTTCGAATCCCTCCGTCCCAGCCAAGCATAAGCACTTTGCTAAAGCAAAGTGCTTTTCTTAGTTTTGCTAGTAGTAAACAAGGTCATATCAAAAACGTATTCTTATCGCGTACTGACAAACCCAGTACATTACAGGATTCAAAACACCCCCATTTTCATGCATCTGGCGGTAATCCGCTTAGCTACTATTACGAAGTTCCTCGTCTAGCACCCTCAGCCAGACTACTATGTATATGCTACAATTATTTTATGAGCCTTTCTGGTGAAGATCTCCAAGCTATTCGTAAAATTGTCGAAGAAACTGTAATTTCATTGAAAGGAGAATTAGAGGCGTTAAGAAACGACATGAAGGAAATCTATACAATGCTTGCTGTTATCCACATGAATTCTAGTAGTAAGCAGTCATTTCAGAAACTAAATGTTGAAGAAAAGTTACTAAATCTTCATAGTGATTTACTTGAGGCAGCAAAACAAGCCGGCGTAACCCTACCAAGCCACTAATTTCAAATTCGAATCCCTCATTGCCAAAAGAAGTGCCCGCACGAAAGTGCGGTTTTTTCTATTGGCGTGCGATGGGTTTTCAAACAGGAGCGCCATTGGCATTGAGCGAATCAAACGCCTACCATTAGGAGGGATGGCTGATGCATATTTAAAATTATATGTTATAGTATTTATATGAATGCACCTGAATCTTTTTTTCCTGTTGATGAAATGGTCGTGTACGACCCACTAGATCCGAAAACCTTTGTTGCAATTGAGGAGTGTCTGATGGGGCTCAAAGATAGTAACCTTGGCAGCGCCGTAGCGGCTTCATTTGACGCAAACCAAACACTTATTGGAGCGACTGAGGGGGCGCCTATAGATGGCCTTAGGGAGATGAGCCAAAGAATGCAAGACG
The DNA here is from genome assembly GCA_038211855.1 of Saccharimonadales bacterium (SeqCode). Lineage (GTDB taxonomy): Bacteria > Patescibacteriota > Saccharimonadia > Saccharimonadales > SZUA-47 > JBBQVE01. The sequence continues at coordinate 88,263 of JBBQVE010000001.1, read as the reverse complement.
CTCAACGATCAAGGGGCGGCTTGATAGGGAAGACGACAGTCCACGCTGCATTGTTTTTGCCCAGTAATATGCTTTTAGAACCATGGCATTCTGAAAATTTCTCCGCTGCTTATGCAGCATCTTCCTTAGCTGCAACAGAGGGCGTTATGGGAGAAATCAGGGCTGCAAGTCAAAGACAAGTCCCAGCGGCACTTTTATACGCAGCTTTAGTCAATACAGATTTTGAACACATACCAACTCTTCGTATTGTTCGACCCGCAGTCGGCTCTCTTATTCATCTCCCAATCGGTGCAGTACATAGTTCACCTAGGGTCACCGGAACGAGAGTGCACATGAATGGTACGATTCAGCCAAATTTCATGAAAACGATTTTCGGTTAAGACAGCGTCGACCAAACACATAAAAAGACCCATCCGAAGATGGGTCTTTTTCGTCAGGTGGTCTCGGCTCGAAGTACCTAGTCTGTTACAACTACTGTGCCATGCATATAGGGATGCGGCTCGCAGTGATAGGTGTAGCTGCCAGCTTTGGTAAATTTAAAGCTGTACGTCTCGCCTTTGGCAAACAATGGGCTCGTTGGAGCGGCATCGCTTTTGGTGTCGGCGGTCACACTATGATGTACTTCATCATTGTTCGTCCAAGTCACGGTCGTACCGGTTTTGACGGTGATCGTGTCCGGCGCGAACTTATAGTTCGTAATCGCAACGGTGTTACTCATGACTGCATTGGTCGGTGCCGCGATTTTTGTCGCGGTAGGAGTTTTATGCATAGTGAGCGCTACCACCGCTGTGATCGCAATGACCACAGCGATAGCTACGATGACTGTTGAGCGTGCGCGACTCGCCATTAGAACTTAGTGGGATACTGCTTTACGATAGCGCCTGCGAGTGTTGAGAAAATGCCCTCGATGTGGGAGTTAGCCATCTTCAGCTCTGCAGCTTCACCAACGTAATCACCAGCGACATGTTTGTCGATCATGGTAGCAGTCATGGCAACATGGTCGCCAAGTACTGAATTCAAGGTTGCTTCAGGCAAGTTAGGGTTTGCCTTTGCAAGGTAAGCAGACAATGGCTTTGTGTAGCCAGTGCTGATTGCATCAAGTGCAGCTTTCTTACCAGCAGCGTCGCCCTTGCTGTCAGCTACAGCGTATTTGACGAATTCGTCAAGGTGTAGCTTCCAAACAGAGTCAAAAGTGGTCTCAGCATCTTTGCCGTAGACACTACCGACAGCAGCACCAATGTCGTTGCCGTTTGCGTACAGTGCAGCGCCTGTAGCAGCCGCACTCTTTGAGCCATCAAGAGCTGCGTCAACAGCTTGGTCGGTCAAAGTCATATGCTCTACACCAAGAGTCACGAGGTCAGAACGGAGATCCGCTGCCTTCGTGCTTGATGTCGGTTCTGTCATTGCTGCGTTTGTCGTTGTTGTTGTCGACTTCTTATGTCCGATCGTATACCCACCAGCCATACCAATTGCAATGGCTAGTACAAAGACTACAATCATTTCTACCAAGCCGCTTTCATTATGCTTATTCATGTCACCTCCTCGTGATAATGTCTAAAAAGTTGTATTATTTAGTTTACTTAGTAAACTTAATTTGATAGTATGACAGTATTAGCGTAATGTCAAGAGGAGAAATTGTGGAAAAGCGAGCTAACTTCGATATAGGAAGGATCACAACTTACCAAGCCGGCGTCGCCCAAGCTTCGATGCATCGTTTGCTCCAGAAACTTTCTGACCGTATTCTTTTGCCATTTGGCATCACCAAGATGCAGTGGTTGATTATCGGAACCATTCATGACGCAGGAGCACAAGGCGCGCGCATCAGTGATGTGGCCGAAACGCTTGATACGACGATCGCATATCTAACGAACAGCATCAATTTGTTGGAGCTGAGGAAAATCCTGATACGCCGCGACAGTCTTATCGATAGCCGTTCACGGATTGTGACGGTCACAGCAGAATTTGTACCAAAGATTGCCATGATCGAAGAGGCTATGAGGGTTTCCCTCCGCAAATCTATCTACTCGGAAATCAGTCGCGAAGATTTTATTACCTATATGAAGGTCGTCTTTCAGCTCATTGAAGTTGGCAAAAAGCAGGACAAGTTGTTCCTTGCCTCAATTCTCAAGTAGCGGCGCTATACTATGAGTCGAGTGAAAATCGCCGTTATAACCTGTTATAAACAGCCCGACTACGTACGAGCGCAGGTTTTGCGTGCAAGTTTGGCGCTCGACTCAGCCAATCAGGTCATTAGTATCAAAAACAACCGCGAGGGTTTACTGCGCTATCCAGAAGTCCTAGGTAAACTCATCGCCGTACGACTCATGCAGCACCCTGACGTCTATGTACTGACCTTCCGCGGTTACGAAGTCCTGCCCACAATCAATCTGTTTACGTGGCCAAAACCACTTATTTTTGACGAATTTATCAACCCGCTGGAATGGCTACAGGAACCGCGCCTTGAATGGTGGGCCAAACTTGTGCCGCAAAGCTTTTTGCAAGTCTTTTACCGGCTGCTCCTGGCCCGAAGTCGTGTAATTCTGGCCGATACCGCCGCGCACGCTGTATACAGCGCTCAGCTAACGTACGGCGGGCCAAACGACAAGTACTCAACACTGGCCGTCGGGACAAATGAAGCGCTGTTTTATCCGATCGCGTCAGTTCGAGCCCAAAACAAACGATTTCGAGTCTTTTATTATGGAAATATGTTGCCCTTGCACGGTTTGAGTTATGTGATCGAGGCCGCCATTGAACTGAAAGATCTGCCGATTGAGTTCGTGCTGGTTGGTGGATCGGGTCCCACCGAGGTAGCCATAACAGAGGCCAAGCTGGCCGGAGCGCGAATCACCTATAGACCATGGCTGGATTTCAAAAAACTGCCCGATGAGGTGCGCCAAGCGGATTTGTGTCTCGGCGGACCGTTCGGCAACACCGTGCAAGCTGATTACGTCGTCACTGGCAAGACCTATCAGTGCATAGCATGCGGTGTTCCGACGCTGATTGGTGCCAACCAGGCCAGCGGTAAATTTACAAATAGGAAAGATTGCCTAACCGTACCATTAGGCGACAGTCGGGCGCTTGCAGACAGTATCATTTGGGCGTACAAGCATCCAGAAGAACTAGCTCGGATCGGTAAAAACGGCCGCAGATTATACGAGAAGCACTTCTCGAACAAAATTCTCGCTGCACAGCTTACGGCGCTGCTACATCAACTTTAGAAGCAAATCGGTCACGAGCGTGGAGCGCGATGACGATCAGGAACAAAACGCCCAAGAACACCACATACACACCACGGTCGATCACATTCGCCGAAATAATCGTCGTACTGTCGATGTGATGTAGCCGTCGTGAAAACAGTAAAAAAGTCTCACGAAAGCCCAACGCCCCTGGTGTGAGTGACACGAACAACGAGAAGTTTGCCGCACCGGTATATGCAACTGTTTGCCCAATAGATACATGCGCACCAGCTGAGCGGAGCTCTATATAATAAATACAGCTCACTACTATAACTTGTAGTAGCGTAACAGCGGCCAAACGACCCGCCAGCTCCAAGGAAAACTCACGGATAAAACTATAGCGCTTGAGATGGCCACGCAGCAGCCAAGCAGCACCAGTAGCTAGCAACAGTATCACCAAACATAGCAGGCTAGCCACCCACAGAGGCCGGATGCCACTCAACAAAAACAAACCACTAAAACTTGCAAATAACAGGTAGTAAAGAAGCGTAGCGGCGGCATATTTTGCCATACTGACTTGATGGCGATTTTTGAGGTAGACCGTGCGCACACCAGGTCCACTTTGCAGCGGCCCAAAGAAGTTGACGATCGAGGAATACATCGTCAGTAGGGTCTGTTCCTTCAACTTCAGGCGGTGGCCACAAAGTCGCAAGGTCGTGTCATAAATCAGTACTAACAGCGCCGTCATTACGCCGTAGAGCATCAAAACGAGCACCAACGCCAGCCGACTGACATGCCTAAGTTGCCGTAGCAGTTCCGGATGCTTGTGCCAGATGTAAGCAAAGGCGACGATCGTCACTACAATAATCAGGCGAGCGACGATTTGTTTGGTTTTTTTCACCACCCTATCTTATCAGTTTTAGCTCAGCATACGGCTTGTACTGTATGATTATTACTGAAAATGGAGAAGGTATTGAACGGTAAAAAGTTTTTCTGGGCAACAATGGCTGTTTTTGTACTCGAAGCCGTTTGGATCGCCCTCTCTGGTGCTTACTCGATGGCTTTTGACGAGAACACCCATCTTGGCATCATTCGCCTCTATGCCCACCGCTGGCTGCCGTTCTGGAGTCAACAACCAGCTGGTGCTGACAGCTTTGGCGCCGTCAACCGCGATCCATCATATCTGTATCACTATCTGATAAGCTTTCCGTACCGCTTGTTTGCGCATTTCTTCAGCTCGCAGACTGCTCAAGTCCTTTTTTTACGTTCTCTGAGCATCACGATGATGTTCGTTGCTATTATCCTGTTTAGAAGAGTACTCCTGAGAAGTGGCGCATCGAAGGCACTCGTGAACGTGATTATGGCCCTATTTGTCTTGACGCCAGTCGTACCTTTCTTGGCAGCTCAGATCAACTATGATAACTTACTCGTCTTGTTGGTGGCCGTCACCTTACTCCAGACTCAGCGATTTGTGAGAGATCTACAGACCAAGCAACAAATTAGTCTGCAGCAGCTGACGGTATTGGCTATCATTTGTGCGATGAGTTCTATCGTGAAATATGCTTTCTTGCCGATATTGCTCGGCATTGTTATTTGTCTACTGGTGTTAATGGGTCTTCATATTCATAAACAAACCTGGAGGAAGGTCAGCCTAAATCTTCGGCAACAAATCAAGTCGTTCACTAAGCTGCGCATTGCTCTGACATTGTTACTGCTCGTTGTTTCGCTCGGTTTGTTTATGGAACGCTACGCCGTTAATACTGTCAGATACGGCATACCAATACCGGAGTGCGACCAAGTGCTCACTGTCAACCGCTGTCTCAGCTACAGCCCGTGGCGACGTAACTATCTGACCTATCAGGACAAAAAGAATGGAAGTTTACCCGCTATAAATACCAATGCACTCAATTACACCGTGACGAAATGGGGCAAGCGAGTCACCAATGAGCTCTTCTTCACAGTTGACGGCAGCTATTCCAACTATATGACACGTGACCCGCTTGTCATTACACGAGTCATGTCGCTTGTGTTTCTCATTACTGGGATCGCCCTGTTTATTCGCTGGCAAGGTTGGTTACGACGACAGTATCGGCTGGGATTGTTCCTCACAATCGTTACCGTCTACCTGACGACGTTGTGGGCTCAAAACTACGGTGATTTTCTCCATTTGGGCTTTCCGTTTGCCATCCAAGGCCGTTATTTGGTGCCAGTGTTGCCACTGATTTATCTGTTCATTGCTCTTGGTTTTGCGCGACTCCTCGAAGGTCGTGACTATATCAAGCCTTATCTGGCGTGGGGAGCAATTGCGTTTCTCTGTACGCAAGGTGGTGGAGCAGGTATCTTTATTCTGCATAGTCAGCCGTCGTGGGACTGGCCAAATCACCTCGTTATCTCTGCCAATGACGGGATGCGCCACTTCCTCAACTTCTTTACACTTACTCGCTAGTTAACACGGCTCATATGGGCGCGTTTCGCCAATTCCATGTGATCTTCCAGCAAAATGCGGTTGATTCGAGTCAGGTCAGCCAGCACGCCCAAAACGTAACAGAACAAAGAAGAAGTCAGTAGTAGACCGCCGATCACCAATGACTGCAAGTGGCCGTTGCTGTGATGATGGGCATAGAACCAAATGTAACGGAGGAAGGGAACCGCACCCAGCACCAGAAAAACGCTACCAAGCGACGCAAACAGCATATATGGGCGATACATGACATAGGAGCGTACGATGGCAGCTGCAGATTTAGCGATGTGCTCTGGTGTGGATTTGAAGAGTCGCGACTCGCGGGTTTTAGGATTCGTCTTCACAGGGACGCTGACAATCGCCAGTCGCTTGTTGCCAGCCTGAATGATTGTTTCCATACAGTAGCTGAAGCGAGTGATGACGTTTAACCGCAGAATCGCCTCGCGGCTGTAGGCACGGAAGCCACTAGCAGCGTCTGGCACATCTGTGCCGGCAGCAATATTGACGATTTTACTCCCCATTTTCTGCAACAGTCGTTTGGTAGCTGAAAATTCTTTGATGTGGTCTGTTTGGCGGTTAGCCACGACGATATCGGCTTTACCTAGCAAAATTGGCTGCACAAGCTTGGCGATGTCTTTTTGCGGGTATTGATTGTCGCCGTCGGTGTTAACAACTATGTCGGCACCCATTTCAAGGGCTCGTATAACACCGTCGCTAAAGGACCGAGCCAACCCCATGTTACTGGTATGCTGCACAAAATATTTGACGCCGAGTTTTTTAGCAACGGCCACGGTTTTGTCTGTTGAGCCGTCGTCAATCACTAAAATTTTGATGCTGCTGATTCCCGGAATCTTCTTAGGAATCGACTTCAACACCATCGGTAAAGTCTTCTCCTCGTTTAAACAAGGTATCTGTACAACAAGTCTCATCTTATGCAATATCGTAACACAACAACACTGAGATTAACTGGGTATGACTGATTATTTTGCCCGTTGAGCAGCAATGAGGCGTTGAGCATCATCAAGCATAGTGTTTGCAGTTTGTTTGCGGCCGGCCCCATCACCAATCATATACGGTGTACCATCTTGACTATGAGGACCAAGTCCTGCGGAGTAACCTGCGATCGCACCAGCCCGGTCGAATGGCTTCAGAAGGGAGTTGTGGCTCAAACGCTGGAAACCACTAACCACCAGCCAGCCATCATACATTTGAGTAAACCCACCAATAACCGACTCGGACTTCTCTTCAACAGAACCCTGCATTTTATCCAGATTATATAAAGAGACGACAAACCTTCGATCGGCTGCTTCTCGTATAGCAGTTCGAATATCCTTATCGTTGACGTCAAAATCAAAATCTAAAGGATGGACTGCTGTCTGATCGGTAAATAACAGTTTATTCATAACAATTGCAAGCTTGCGCGGAACATCTGATGTTGCTTCGGCACGCAACACATCTTCCACACCTTCGGCGCCTGGCTCGGCGTAATGCAGATCAATTGCTTGATCAATCGCCACACCCGGTGCCACACCATTGGCGACTTGTCCCATAAAGAATGAGAGCGTGCCATTGAGAGCCAGATGCAGCTCATGGATGTTCTTGACATCCACACAGTCGCTGGCTAATTTATCCATCAACCTCGTGCCACCTCCTACCGTCGCATTATAGCCAAAGAGCCTAAAATCATCGGAAAGCTCCTTGTATTCAACAAAATGCTCCGAAAAGCTGGCTTTTTCTGCCGAAACGACAATGCCGCGACGAGCAAATTGGCGGACAATATGTACGTCTGTCAGACTGTCTGCGCCACCATACCCTGGCATCGCCACAAAAAGGAGGTCCACTTCTGGCAATAGGGTTTTCATGCCAAAAGGCAGAGCTTTTTCTTCGCCTTCGAGAGACAGACCGTTCTTGCCGACAATAAAGTCTGGTACGACTGATAAGCCAGAGCGGGCAGCAATCATTGGATCCTTCAGTTGCTCAATAATACGGCTACCGATTTGACCACGGCCGCCAAGAATGCCCCAAGAGATATCACCATGTTTACGTCGTAAACCGGCTCGCAAATCCTGCCAGAGCGCTAAGCCGCGTCCTTCTTTGACGCGGTAAGGACCAATCACCTGATCGCCAGCAACGATAGCTCGCTTGTAAGCAGCTTCTGAGCGTTGGTCGCCCCCTCTAAAGAGGGAAGCTTTGGCCCATTCTTCCGTTGTTGTACCGATGTCTGTAAAACTAAGCGAACTGTTTGTTGACGTATACCCCGTGGAGGCCATCCGATTCGCAATGCCGTTTAATGTATCAAGATCAATATCAAAAGGGTTACTACCAGGAGCGAGTGGCTCAACATAGCCATGATTTACTAGAATCTCCTGTCGTGACTGGCGCACCTTATCTTCCATACTCATTCAGATAATTAAAACAGATAGTGGACGAGAAGACAATAAATGTGTCCTTAATTTATACACGCTACTAGTAGGTAGCTACCTCAGGGGTGTAAAATAGGGGTAATAACGAGGTATTTTTATGGACGAAAAAACACTATTTTTGACCGCCGACCGGGCGTTGAGCGCCGTTGTGGCTCAGATCAAAGACGCTCAGTGGACAATGATTTTGCCAAAGTCCTTCCGCTCTTGGAGCGCTCCAGATAAAGACCTCAGTCTGCGCGAGCTTATTAACTACCATGCTTTTGATGAGGCTTGGGTGCCAGACACATTGGCTGGTAAGACGTCCGAAGAAGTTGGTGATACCTACGCTGGTGATTTGCTTGGTGAAGATCCTCAGGCTAGTTATGCGGCCATTGTTGAAAAGGCCCAAGCTGCAGTTGAAGCTTTTACCGAGTTAGACCGGAAAGTTCACCTCAGTTATGGCGAATGGCCAGCCCGCGACTACCTGCAGCACATTAGTTTGTTCCGCGGCATGCGCAGCCATGATATTGCGGCTGAAATCGGTGCCGATACCACCATGCCCGCCGAACTTGTGCAGAGCATCTGGGACATGCTCAAGGATCACGCCGAAGAGTGGCGCAAATTGGGCGTCTTTGGCGCAGCCATCGAAGTACCGGAGGATGCCAGTTTGCAGAATAAATTACTCGGCCTCACTGGTCGCGAGCCCGATCAAAACTAACAAATTGTAGTCATAAAAACTTTGCGCGGACTACCTGCGCAAGGCGTATACTAGAAGTAGCTATGGGAGCATGGTCAGGTTTTCCGACTCATCGTTTCCAGGCTTTATAACTTGAACCTCAATGGTTCAAAAAGCACTCCTTGGCAAGCATACTTCGGTCACTGCTGCAGCCACATATACATCTAAGTTACCCCTTAAGTGTCCCGCACTCGGACGGTGTGCGCAGACCAGGGCAACTCGTCCGCTCCTATCCGTTCCGGCTGAAATGTTATCAGTCGTCTTTTAAAAGTACCCATAAATCAAGGAGATGTACATGAACCAAGGAGTAAAAGAAGCCCGCGAAATCAATGTCACTTCCTACTATTTTCCACACGGCTCCACCCAAAAAAGCTTTCCACGCCGTATCGAAGACGAGCAAGGTCATCAGCTCAATTTCTTAGAGAATGGCCTGCGCTGCATGGTCAGAAAGGGCCAAGAACTGATCGAAATCTTCAACATGACTGACGGCCAAAACTTGTACCGCCTCAGCTTTGAACCAGGTAATAACCGCTGGAAGCTGCTCAGCAGCAGAAGTTTATAGAAGGGAACCCTCTTATGAAAGAAATCCAACTCACCCTCAACATGACCACCAAAGAGCAAATTGCCCGCAGTTGGGCGTTTGCCATCGACACCTCGGGCCGCAAGCGTAAGGCGCTGCGCGACATCAATCACTGCGTTATCACCGCCGCCAGCCGTGAGGCCAAAATCCTTGGTATTCGTGCCGGTATGGCCATCGCCGAAGCCCGGCTGCTCTTGCCAGAATTAAAGGTATCCGTATGCAATTGGAGGTAATATGTCAAAGAATATCGCTATCGCTCCAGAGAGAAATAATCGGAACGGTAAAGGTAGCGCGCCCGCTATGCGACCTTTCCGAATTAGCTGGCAAGGGAAGTCATATGAGGTGACCAACATCGCCAACTACCACACCGAACTCGAGAACGGCCTGGATGTGCATGTCTTTACAGCAGCCGACAAAAACGGCACTTTTGAATTAAAGTTCAATGACAACGAAATGGATTGGTTCCTCGGCTGAAATAAAGTCCCGCAAGATGCGTAAGCATAAGGGGTGGGAAGATTATTTTTGCTTATGATTTCTATCCCTGCAACTATATGATATTGTGATTTAAACCGTTCAACTAACGGGGGAGCATCTGTGTTAGAGGCTACAAAAACTATCAGGCTCGTAATCGTTGCTGCCCACGCAGCTGACAGCGACTTTATAAAGAGCACCCTACAATCGAGTGGAGGCGCCTATCTTATCCTTGAAGCCACCACCCTTGAACAAGCTGCCCGCATGGTCCGTGCCGATAAATTGATCGATATCATCCTTTGTGACGTCACGCTGCCTGATGCCAAAGCCCTCAAAACCTTCCAGCGTCTCAAACGCGTCGCCGCCAATTTACCGGTTGTATTCCTGGCCGGTAAGGACGAAGAAGACCTTGCTATCAGTGCACTCCAAAAAGGTGCCGAAGATTATCTGCTAAAGGGCCAGTTTGATCAATCGACGCTTGTCCGTTCAATCCGCTACGCTATGGAGCGCAAAAAATATCAGCATGAGGTCCAGACGGCCCGCAGTAACAGCCGTGCCTTGCGACTTCACTCACAGATGCTCAAAGAAAAAGCCGCACATCTACAGGCTTTAGGTGAAGCCAAAGACGACTTTATTGCGCTTGCGAGTCATCAGTTGCGCACACCAGTCAGTGGCGTCCGCCAATACATTAGTATGCTACGAGAGGGGTATTTTGGCGACCTGACGGATGCTCAAAAGCAGATGCTCGACGTCGCTTACGAAAGCAGTGACCGGCAGTTGCGTATCGTCGACGACCTGCTCAAAGTCGCCCGCGTCGACTCCGGCTACTTTGAACTCAAAAAATCTCAAACTGACCTCGTCAGCGTCGTTAAAGAAGTCATCAGCGAGCACACCCAACAAATAGAACTTAAACAGCAACGTTTACAGTTCAAAACTGTGCGTCCAGAAATAATGGCCAACATCGATGTCGCTCAGTTCCGTATAGTCATCGAAAACCTGCTCGACAATGCTCACAGATACACGCCGGCTGGCAAAACCATCAACATCACGATCGGCTACAAGCCGGGTCGGGCGATTATTGATGTCAAAGACGAAGGCGTCGGCATCAGCAAAAGCGACCTGCAAAAGCTGTTCCAGAAGTTCCGTCGTATCATTAACCCACTGAGCGAAACCTTTGGCGGTACTGGTCTAGGACTCTATTGGGCGAAACGTATTATTGACCTCCACGGTGGCAGTCTGGAAGCTTTTTCGACTGTCGGCAAAGGCTCAATCTTCTCGGTTAGTCTTGACGCATAAAAGTCAGTTCTTCACAGTTTAGTTGTAATTTTTCGTATTTGTATTATAGTATAATGATTATGCCTGTTCGTTTAAGCCCCCTTGAAGGCGGTCCATCTCTCGAAAAAGCCCGCGCGGTATTAGGCCACTGGGAAAATCAGCGGTCAAATCAATGCCGTACGGCTATCACTAGGCGCATGCCCGTCTTGCTGACGCCCATGCAGGAATACTTGTTCGAGGAACATAATCTTGTCCCGATACACCCAGACAGGGAAGTGACTCCGGAAGATCTTATACTCAACCGTCGCCGCTTTAGCGCCGAATACAGCATGAAAACTGTAGCGAAGAACGGCGAACCTCTGCCTGCTTCGGCCCATCGGCCATTTGCGAGCGATATTGACGCTTTCTATCTGGATGTCGTTATGCGCGACCATACCATAGACACCCCCGGTATCTGTATCGGGGCAAGAAAAACCGATATATTCATAAAAAGCGTGACCGAACTCGATCTGTTAAATCTGGATGAGGCCTTGTGCTACACTTACTTTCCGTTAAATTCAGTAACCATGATGCCGGCTCCAGACGCTTAAGCGCGCTTTTTTGCTGTCTGCTGTACCAAACCGTTATCAACGAGTAGAAATGCCAGAACGCCGGCTGAAGCGGCCATAATCGCACACAAAATCACTGTATAGCGGTAACTGTTGGTGGCACCAAACAAGCCGAGCAGGGCAATCACTATCAAGCCCGACACTCTGGACACGGCATTGTTAACACCAGAGGCGATACCGGAGTCGGTTTCTGAGACCGAGCTCATTACCGTATTCGTCAGTGGCGCCACATTGAGTGCCAACCCAACCCCAAATAGAATCATTCCCGGGAACACACCAGTTATGAGCCCAGAACCCCTGTGCAGCGTCAAAAGGAGTGCCATGCCACTGGCGGCGATAATCGGCCCAAAAGTCATAAACAACCTTGGACCATATTTGCCAACTAACTCACCAGCCCGGCTCGAAAGCAGTAATAGCAAAATAGAGACTGGCACGGTAGAAAGACCGGCTTTGAGACTCGAGAAGCCAACAACTGTCTGCAGATGGATAATCAAGATGAAGAAAAAGCCACCGAGCGCACCGTACATGGCAAAGGTAGCGATGTTGGCAGCTGTAAAATTGCGCGAACGGAACAAGCCCAATTTGACCATCGGATCTTTGCTGCGCATCTCTGTAAAAATGAAGGCCGCAAAACTCGCAAAGCCGATTATCAGTGGCAGCAGGCTCGAGGCACCCCAATGACGCGCCGGACCTTCTATGAGCCCATAGGTAATGCCGCCGAGGGCCAAAGCAGCCAGCATCGCCCCTTGATAATCAATTTTACGTGGCGTAGCGTTCTTCGTCTCTTTGATGCCAACTAAGCCCAAATATAGACAAACGGCAATTAGGGGCACATTAATAATGAAGATCCAGCGCCACGAAGCCACGCTGATAATATAGCCACCGAGCAGTGGTCCAATTGCCGCTGCCATAGCCGACCACGCCGTCCAGCGACCGATGGCAGCACTACGATTTTCGGCCGTGAAATTGGTATTAATAATCGCCAAACCGCCCGGTACCAACAGCGCTCCGAATACACCTTGCAGCATGCGCAAGGCAATCAGCATACCCGTCGAGACCGACAGTCCGCAGAGCAGCGATGCAACTGCAAAACCAGCCAGTCCAAACAAGTAAACCTTCTTGCGTCCCAGAATATCACCAAGCGAGCCGCCCAGCAGAATCAATGAAGAAAGCGTCAACAAATAGCCATCAACAATCCACTGCAATCCCGAAAATGAGGTGTGAAGACTACCGGCAATATGAGGCAAAGCCAAGTTGACGACAGAGCCGTCTAAAATCACGACGCCGCTGGCAACAATCGTCGTAATAAGCGTGAAAAGTTGTTTGCGGGTCATATATGCAGTGTAACAGTTTTTTGGATTGTGAGATTTCTGACAGCCAAAGCGAGTGACATAGGCATAATCTTAGTACATTCCACAAACAGAAAGGCCAAATATGAAAAAAACCAACAAAAAGAAGAGCATCGCCTTTGAACAGGCCAAGCTCGATGTGAAACATCTGCTTCGTAATTACAAGTAAAACTCGCTACAGGGCTATTATTTTACTTGGCGTTCAACGACTAACGTACATTCGGTAAGCAGAGCAGCCAAAGCGCCGAGTGCCGCGAGGGTAGGGGCGAGCAATAAACCCGCCACACCTACGGTCAATGGAACCTCTAGAAGCGTCTTACCATCCTTATTTTTAATTCCTATACGCCGAACGTTGCCTTCATGAATAATCTGCTTCACCATAGCAAGCAAATCTTTGCCGTCAATTTTGAATTCTTCTTGTTTGGTCACGCGCTCATCGTACCCCTACTTAATGAGTAACAACTGTGAGTTTTCTTACGATGCTCATAAGATATATTTGACATAAGGCGTATAATAGTTTCATAAACAGGTGAAATGTTATATGCCGGATATAGACGCGACTGATTCGTTCGAACTTGTAAGGCGCGGCGAAAAAAACGTGCTGTATGTGAATACCGACCTCGACGGAAACAACGGCGCTGAAGCACGGCTCGAAGCTCTGGCAAGAATCATACTTGCGGAAGGACAAGAGAAAGATATTGTGGTTGACCTTGACAAGAAGTTCGTAGGCGAAACAGGCATAAGATCACTGCTTGTCATCTGGCGCGAAACACAGAAAGCCGGCGGACAAACTTACATAAGCCCGAATCCCCAGGCGATGCACAAGTTGGCGATTAACGGATTACTCGAACTTTTTATCATGAGGCCTGCAGCTTAAGTTTATGTTACAGCGCGTGAACGTACCCTTTCGACTTGATGCAAAAAGCTACAGTCGACGAATGCGGGCGCATAGCCAGAAAAGTTTCTGCAGGTGACGTGATCATGAGAGCCGCCAATATATACACGCCCCAAACTCACACAACTATGGAGCTGCGGCTGCATCAGGCATTTTATGGGAGTGGTGGCGTGGCGTGGCTGGCTTGTAATGCCTCAGATGTTCCGCACACCATCAAAGCCACTGGCTTTAATAAATTTCGCGAAAACGGTATGGCTTTTAAGCCGAAGCTTGCGCCTCGTGAAAGTATACAAGACTACTTCGACAGGACCGCACTTGATGCAACGGTGAGTCACAGTGAGTTTAGCGAAACTATATATATCCTCGATGCCCACTTCCGCTCGCTTGAAGACGATGTGTCCATAAGCGCTGCCGTACGCTGTGGGGCAGGCTACGTCATAGATCTCTTCGATACATCCTGCATGCAGGCCAACGCCGCTGCAATCGCTCGCTTGCAGTAAGGTCGAAATTTTTCCCAGTAATACAGACGCATAAGGTAAGCTATAGAGGTATGAATAACTCACAAGAGTGGTATATGGCCCTCAAAAAGCCGTCGTGGGCGCCGCAACCCAGCCTGTTTGGGCAAGTGTGGAGTGTGCTGTATCTGTTTATTATTGCCGTCAACGCGTATGTGCTACTCGCCGTCATTCACCACAAAATCAGCTGGAAGGTAGGACTGTCGTTTTGGCTTAACCTGTTTTTTAACATCATTTTTACGCCAATCCAGTTTGGCCTCCGCAACAACAAGTTGGCCTGCGTCGATATCATCTTGATACTCTTCACCATCATCTGGTCAATGATCGCCATCTGGCCGCACAACAAGCTCGCTACGCTGGCTTTTGTCCCTTATCTTGTGTGGGTGTGTATTGCTACCGTTTTGCAGTTTAGTATTACTCGGTTGAATGGGTAGCGTGCAAAAACCAATGAAGCTTCTGAGGTGCTTGAACATTTTCAATGCAAAACTAGCGATGAGACTGATGCTTACATCTAAAATTAATAAAAACGCGCTTAAGTATCCTCTGGAAAAATCCAAAGATAATCATAGTAAATACACTGAGTTAGCTTAATGGCAGACGATCAATAGAATCAGAGGATGAATTAGAAAAATACATTTTAAATATATACAAAACTCTACTTACGCGTGGCATAAAAGGAACCCATATTCACGCAGTGGACAGGAATCTTTCGCAGTATCTGATCGAATTAATTAATCTATAGCTTTCGCAGCCGTAGTTGTCATTATCAGCATCTAACTTATAGTCAAATAAGATTATTTTACTCTGTAACTAAACCTGCGGTACATAAGCCACATTCGCATCATTAAAAGGGAAGACATCGCTCGGTGGATCTGGAGGCTGCGCGAGGAATGGATACACATAGTCGAGCGTGACTACTCCACGCAAAGCGGGAGGCGTATGCGTACTAGAAAGCCGGTAGTGAGCACGACGTTTATCGATGACGTGCAGACCAAGTGAATGTACGACGTCCTTTGCAAAATCCATATCGAGCACTAACTCATAGCCGTTTAAGTCCGCATCAAGTGCTGCAGCGTGAAGCTGTTCGGCCGACGTAAGTCTCGCATACAAAAACGGCTCACCGCCAACTTGGTCTTGGAGCTCATCATAAAGACGCAAAAAGTGTGGGTTTCGTCGACCTTTTCTGACTGCACTAATTCTTTCAACTTCAGTCAAGTAATGAGTGTAGAAATCCGGATCAACTTTTTGACCAGGCAACAGTCTGTCAATGCCCGCCACAAAGCAGTTGCCGACATTTCTGCCCGTCACACCCATACTTACGCATCGACGATAGTTACTTGCACTCATCTGTTAATACCGACACTATAACGGATGACCTACAGGCACACAATCAGTAAAATTTACAATCGTACTTTACTGGTTGGACGACTACACTGTATATTGAAGGGTTCGCTAAATGAGCGGGCAGAATGAAGAGAAGACATGAATACGATTGTTTGTACGAGTTGTGGCACTGAAATAGAGATTGATAAAGCCCTTGAAGGCCAGATTGAGGCTCGGGTTTTGGCTGCCGAACGCCACAAACATGCTGATGAACTCGAAAAGGCCAAGGCCGAAGCTGCGGCTGCAGCGCGCAGGTCATCTGAAGCCGCAATGAAAGTAATGATGAGCGAGGCCGCAACAGAGCTAGAAATCGCCAAAAAGCAGCAAGAATCCGAGATTCTGCAGGCCCAGAAACGCGCCGCTGCCGAACATGAATCACTCGTAAAGTCCCTCAAAGACGACGCTGAGCATGCCAAGGAAGACAACAAAAAGATGCGCGAAGAACTCGGCAAACTGGTTGACCAACTGCGCGAAACTAACCGCGCCAAAGACAACGCCGAACTGGAAGCTCGCAAGAAAATGGCCGAAGAAGAAGCCAAAATCCGTGAAGACGCCACCAAGCAGGCTGATGAAAAACAACGCCTTAATATTGCAGCATTAGAAAAACAGCGTAATGATGCCCTCAAGGTCAATGAAGAACTCCAGCGCAAGCTCCAGCAGGGCAGCCAACAGATGCAAGGCGAAGTTTTAGAACTCGACCTTGAACACGCCCTCACAACGGAATTCCGTGACGACCAGATCGTTCCCGTCGATAAAGGTGTGCGTGGTGCCGACATCAAACACACCGTACGCAGCCCGCTCGGCAATGACTGCGGTGTGATATTGTGGGAGATCAAACGTACCAAAGTCTGGACCGAAGGCTGGATCCAAAAGCTCAAAGATGACCTGCGTGACACCAAGGCCAATATCCCTGTTATTATCACTGAAGTCATGCCCAAGGATGTAAAGTCAGAAATCCATCTGCACAACGGCGTCTGGGTGGCTAAACCAGCCTCTGCGATTATCCTCGGCACCTTGCTGCGCAAAAGCCTGCTCGATGTTGCCCGCGAGAAGGCCTTTACCAAGAACCGCGGCACCAGCGCCGAAGCGATTCACGCCTATGTAACCAGCCACGAGTTCGTCCAACCAATCGAATCAATGGTTGAGGTCTACATGGAAATGATCAGTGATGTTCACAAAGAACGGCTCGCATACGAACGCCTGTGGGCAAAGCGCGAAAGCCAAGCCCGCAAACTGCTGAGCAACACCGCCAACATCATTGGTAGCATCCAAGGCCAGCTCGGGGCAGGGGCCATGCCGCGCATCAAAGGCCTCGAAATGCTCGAATCGGGCGAAGAAGACGCCAACGCCCAAGCGACACTTTTATAAAAATACTACTTCTTGGATGATTCCTTGTGAATAACGCCAACCTTACGGTGTACTCCCGCGCCCGGCAACACAAAGACGACTAAGCTAATCGCCATGAGTACCGCAAAGCCGCACATGACCGATGGAATGGCTTGTGTCGTGTATGGGTTAAGAATAACCACTAGCGCAGAGGGAATGATGAACACGCCGTAGCCGGCAACAAGACCCAATAAGTTGCGGCGATATTTGGAGTTTTGCGCCCAATACAGCCCCAAAGCCGAACTCACAATCAGCCAGCCGTAGTAATACAGCCCGTAAAAGTCTGTCAGCTTGTGGTCCACATGAAAGACCGCATAATTCGGCATACAGTCTTTGCCATTGAGGCTTTTGGTGACAAACACGAAAAAGTAAATGAATACCGCAGCCGATATGTAGCTCGTCAGTACCAGCCAGTTAAAACGCTTTTTGCCGGCCAAAATGACCGCCATATGCAGACCCAGCGGTGGCAACACAGTAATCGAAACATAGCCAAATCGGATCCAATCTACTCCAGTAAAACCGAGTCCGCCGCAGAGCATGTATTCGGACACTTGGAAGATTGCCAAAAAGAGCAGCATCAACGCTGCTAAACGGGCAATCGTGTTCATCTTATAGCGCCATAAAGTGTATAGGGCTAAAGTGATTTCAATGACAAACGTTACCAGCATGACCGGCGGTGAGAAACAGTACAGCAGCGTTCCTTTTTTATGCATGAATAAGCACAACTGTAATGCAGGTTTTGTCTGAGGTCAAATGATAGTATAGGAAGTATGAATGGGCGTCCTCTTGTTTTTGTTGATGTCGAGACGACCGGGCTCAGCGCGCGCGATGGTCACATCTTGGAAATCGGCGCGGTACGAGTCGAAAACGGGAAGATCGTGGCTGAATATAAGCAGCTACTAGACCCGGGAGTCGATGTGCCATGGTTCATCACGAATCTGACCGGTATTCGAACGAGTGACGTATCCGGCCAACCCCAGTTCAGGCAGGTGGCCGATGAAGTCGAACGGCTGTTTGAGGACTCAATTTTTGTGACCCATAATGTTGGCTTTGATTACAGTTTTTTTGCCAGTGAGTTTAAACGACTTGGCCATTCGCTGGATATGGATCATTTTTGTACCGCTAAATTATCGCGCCTGCTGCACCCTGAACATCGCCGCCATACCCTCGATGCGCTTATCGACCGGGGTGGCTATGAAATTGCCAATCGCCACCGTGCTTATGATGATGCTTATGTGCTGTATCAATTTTACCGAGACGCACTACAACAACACGGCGACAATCTTTATGAAGCAGTTCAAAAAATTCTTATTCACACCGGCCAGACACCTAAAGAACGCCTGACTTATGTGCCGATGACTGATTAATTAAGCTGTAGTGAGCTGATAATCATAACTGCTTGTTTGTAGGCGTTGCTGGTAGTCGTCACATCAGGTGCCACGGTGTAGGTTGCCATGTCTTCAGTGAGCTTTGGACCGCTGTAGCCACCCGCGATAATGAAGGTTTCCGGCTCGTTGCCATAGTGCGGGCCGAGTGTGTCACCTTTGCTGAGCTGGAAGTTGCCGGCAATAAAGAAATAGGCAAAGTTATCCGGCTTATCGAGCCCGAACTGCGTAATGAGCGTATCCTTGCGCTGATCATTTGCAGGTTTTGTGTAGATGAGCTTTTCTGATGGGGCGAGGGCATAGCCGCGGCCGATGAATTTACTATCAGACATACGGGCGCCTTTGCGGATATAGAGGCGAAAGAGGCCGTTTTGTGTGCCTTGTTCGTTCGATATGAAGCTGAATTCCGGTGACTCGATTCGTACACCTTGATCTGGCATTTCGGTAATTTTCCACGTATCTGGATAACTCAATTTTACCCCTAAAGCAGTATTACTATATGGCTTGGTGGCGCCAGCGTCGGGAACGTCCTTTGGAAGGCTCGGTGC
Source organism: Saccharimonadales bacterium (SeqCode) (assembly GCA_038211855.1). Taxonomy (GTDB): domain Bacteria; phylum Patescibacteriota; class Saccharimonadia; order Saccharimonadales; family SZUA-47; genus JBBQVE01. The sequence goes on along the minus strand of JBBQVE010000001.1, from coordinate 69,093 downwards.
TGTCTGTGCGGTTTGTACTGCGACCTGTTTTACAGGCGCGGTCTGCTTTTTGGTCAGGACACGAAAAGCTTCGTACCCAACAGCTAAGATGACGATGATGATACCGATCCAGATAATTGACTTCTTGAAACGGCTCAGTGACGCTTTGGTGCGGATAGACTGTCGTTCTGGCGTAGATGTTGGTTCGTCCATGGGAGTTCCTCTAGGATGTATTATGCACCATTTCGTTTATACTGTAACCAGTGGAAAGCATAAACAAAAAAACCAGCTTAAGGATTCTCTCTGTTATCTACTTTCTCAGCAGCTCGGTGTGGTTGCTTTCGGCTTACGCGAATCATCTGTTGCTACGCGGTCCAAACCTGAGCGAAGCTTATCAAGCCTCGAATATGAGAGACGCCGGTCTGTTTCGACTATTTGCGCTGCTAGGAATTGTTACCTTAGGTGTCAGTATATATATAGCGCGTCATGATGTGCGTGAAAAGTTTGGCCGTCACGCTGTAGATATCTTTTATGGCGGTCTGCTTTTGATGGCAGTACCAGTCCTGCTGCCGATTCGGTGCCAAGTGGCGATGGGTGTCTGCTCGCCCGTTAACACCTTCTCATCGTCGATTCATGCCAGCGCGCTCGCCCTGCTTGGCGGACTATTTTTGGGCGGTTCTACATACCTCGCCTATAGACAGCGGAAATTATTATGGATGCCGCTCGTTCAGTTCTTGTGCATCGTTGGTCTGTACGTCGGTCACAGCAATGCGCCAACCATCCTGCTCACCGTAGAGATGCTCTATACGCTTACGCAGCTCTATTGGGTCTACTATCTGTTCTATCGCCCCTCGTGGAGGCTAGAAGTTGCCGAAAAAAATGCCAGCCGTATCCGAAAAGTCTTGGCCTATTTTGTAGCTGCGAACGGCCTCGTATCGCTACTAACGGCGGCGCACCTGTACCACGTTGGCCGCCGGGCTGGCGGACTCCTGTTCGTCAATGATACTGCCTGGCTGGTGCAGCATAGCGTCGTGGTTGGGCTCGTCTTGCTGTTGCTGAGCCGCTCGATGGCGCGCGGATCGGCGCTGGCACGCCGTATCGTTTTGGCATTAGCGGCAATGGAAATCATCAAATTCGCCGCCATTACTCCTCGACCTGCTGATGTGATTGGCTACGGCCTGCTGGCGCTTGTGCTCATATTTTCTGAGAATCTGTTTACGCGCCACAATAGTCCAGAACGGTTTGTGAACCGTCTCAAATCAACCGTACTCGTATTGGCAATTACGGCCGGCGCCGTTGTGATTCTCTCTGTTGGATTCCATGCTTTTAACTTGAACGCTTGGAAGCGCAGCACGCTCTCAACATCGCGCATCGTCAAACGAACGCTTCTCCTCGAAATCAGTCCCGATGCTGACGATTCGCTCAAAGCTCGTTTGTTTGAACAGGCGCTCAACGCCGCGGGTATCTTTTTGTATTCGTGGCTCTTTTTGGGGCTGTTCCTGCCCGGCTTACTGCCACACCACAGTGATGATGATGAAGGGAGTCGTGTACTCGTCAAGCATCTGCTGGAGCGATATGGTACGTCATCTGAAGACAGCCTCAAGCTCTGGCCAAAGGATAAAGCCTTTTGGGTCGGTCCAGGTGAACGTTCGGCAATCGCCTTTAAACAGGCCAACGCCATGACATTTGCATTGGCTGAACCAATCTCCCATCCGTCGCGTCGACGCGAAGATATCGTCGCCTTCCGTGATTTTTGTCGTCAAAAGGGAAGTCACGCCTGTTGGCTCATGATTCAAGAAAAGAACCTGGGTAACTACCAAAAAGCCGGCTATAAGACGATGGCGATCGGTTCCAGTGCAGTTGTTGATATGGCCACCTTCACCTCGCAGACGGTGAAAGACAAATGGTGGCGCTGGGCTCGCAACAAAGCCAAAAAACAGGGGCTAGAGTACGTGACGTTGCCCGCGCCGCAAAACGATGAAATCCTCACTCGTCTAAAAACGATTTCTGATGACTGGTTGCAACGTGACGGCCATAGCGAGCGGACCTTTGCACTTGGGTACTTTGACGCTGATTTTTTGAAGGACTGCATAATTCATGCCCTCAAAAATCAAGCTGGCGAGATTGTAGCATTTGCCAACCAACTACCGTCGTTTGGACCAATCACCCAGACTACCATCGACCTGATGCGTTTCCTCCCCGATGCTGAAGGCGCCATGGCACTGCTGCTGAGTGAAACGATTCTGCAATTGAAGCAGGAAGGGAAGTTTACCCATTTTGACCTCGGCTTTGTGCCACTGGCCCACGTTGGCAAAGAACAAACGACAAAACTGCTCCTTAACCTCAGCAAAAAGGCCCTTAAACCAGTGTTTTCCATGCAAGGCCTAGAGCAGTTCAAGAATAAGTTTGAGCCAATGTGGGAGCAGAACTATCTGGCTTGGGACGGCGATATGCTTGATCTGCCAGTGATTACTGCCTCACTCCAGAAGGCCCTCTCACTCCCCAAGAAATAGCAGCATACACTCTTGTAATTTTATAACGTTTATGCTATAATAACTCTTATGAAACGGTGGTTATCGCTTTTACTGGCTCTCGGTACCCTTATGGGTGTCGTTTTTGTTGGTTTTTACTCAATTGCACAGTTGCACGCTGTCGCTTTGAATGCGCCTGCTTCACCAGTAGCTGCAGCTCAACCCGTTGATCACTCCGTGTCCGTTAATGCAGCCAGTTTTACCACAGCTCAGGCTTTTTTTAAGGAGCGCAGTATTACTTTGTCCGCGTCACCAAAAAGCGCTGTTCCAGCAGTTTCATGGGGCGAATACAAAGCAGCCGACGCCAATGTTCTCCAAGCCGCCAGTGAATTACAAAACGAATTCTCAAGATATTCGACGCATGCAATCAAAACAAGTGGACTGAAATCGATCTATTTGGTCGCGAACCTCTCAGTTGATGGCCAATATCGATCTGGAATGCCAGAACCACGCTTTGAACATGCACTATATTTTGATGTCTCTGACGCAAATCTACAAAGCGAAAACGGCGACTATATGCGCCGCACCTTTCACCACGAGTTCAACCATCTTATCGAATATGATTTACTTGGCAGTTTTGCTCCAAAAGATGACATCTGGTCCAGCTGTAACCATCCGAGCGTCAAGTACGGCAACGGTGGTTCAGCAATGTATTCGAACCCTGATTTTGCACACAAACAACACCCCTCATACGGCTTTGTTGATGGCTATGCTACATCGGCTATCGAAGAAGATAAAGCCGAGATGTTCGCCTACTTCATGACCGATCCCACTGCAGTACGTACCCTTGCCAACAAAGACGCTGGCGTCGCCTGCAAGCTCGACCAAATCGAACTACTACTCCAGAAATTGTGATAAAAGTCACACTTTCTTCCCCCCGAATCCTGCTTGTGTTTTGATACGAGTATGAAAGAGATGTTGCATGTCACTCTCCGGCGCTGACTTAGCATCGCCCCTCTGGTACCCCTCACACCAAGAACTTATTAAACGCCCTTTTTACCACGACGGTATTGCCGTTGATGACCGACCACTGTTTGAAGTTGACGATCAAATTGCCGCGCATGATTTGGGTGACGGTGAATTTTTAGCGCGCGTCCATTTAGCAAACGTCGGCCTTTTGCGCGGAACTATTTATGTTGATCCCGCCATTGAGAAAGTGCGTAGCGAATATTCCACGCAAGGTAAACGACGGGTCTGCAATCCGCTTTTTCCTGACCAGGCGACCGAAATGCTGAGTCTTGATCGATTTACTCCTATAGGTATTGCTGCGATGACACTTACGTTTGGTATTAATGCGAATGGCATAGGGGCGATTTCTTATGAGCCATCGCGGGTCCAAGCTCATGGCATCACTTATAAAAAGTTCAATGATCGCCTTGCAGATAGTGATTCTAACCTCGTCGACATGTACAGCGTTGCCACGCTCCTTCGGCATCACTTGCTGGGCGAAGAAGTACCGCGCGTGAAATGCGCCGAGGATGTAATTGAAGCCTACATGTTGGCAGCCAATGTGCTTATTAGAAGAACCATCAATACAGACGAACGACCACTGTTAAAGCGTAATTACGTCGGCGAATCATATGAACTAGCGAGCGGCAAGATAGAAACAAGTAAGGCCAGCTACGGTGCCGTAGCCCTCGGTCATGCCAGGTTCCATGGGCGCAAAATAAGTAAATTCAGCGCTGGATTGCGCCGAGCGGCAGACTTCGTGAATCATATGCAAGCAACTGGCGAACCACCTTACGACGAAGCCGACATCATCGATTTGGCCGAATACTTTACTGCCAAAGAAAGAGAATTTTCACCGCGAGCCCGTCGTCCAAAAAATCGCCCAATGAAACTTGTCATTATCAAACAATCAGCATAGCGTCGCCAAATGAGTAAAAACGGTATTTTTCTTGGATGGCGTGGTCGTAGATTCTTTGGAGTTCTGATTCGCAACCAATAAAGGCTTCGACGAGAAGTAATAGGCTGGTGGTTGGCAAGTGAAAATTCGTAATCAGAGCGTTGACCGCCTTAAATTCATAGCCGGGCTGGATTAGAATCGACGTTTGAGACTTTTCGGCCGTGTAGCCGGTTGGTTTCCAGGCAGATTCGAGGGTTCTGACCGATGTTGTACCGACCGCAGTACGGTGCGATGCTTTGTTTAGTAACTTGGCTGTATTTTGGTCGATTTCATAGGCTTCCTTGTGCAGATGACCGCTTTTGAGCTGCTGGTCTGTCAATTTTGCAAAGGTTCCCAGCCCGACGTGAAGTGTAACTTCAGCAATATCGTGGGTTTCAGCGATTTTGGCCATTAGTTCATCTGTAAAGTGCAATCCAGCGGTCGGTGCAGCCTTGCTGCCGAGCGGTTTGGCATACACCGTCTGGTACTCGGCCTTTAAAGTATCGTTTTGAGCGATATATGGCGGCAAGGGGACGTGTTCGTAGGCCCTTAGGCGTTGGTCATCATGCGGCACATTGAGGCGCAAGGTGCGGATGCCAGCGTCATCAGTTGCCACGTTTTCAACGCTGAGCCAGTCTGTAATAGCTGTGGAAGTGCCAATTTTGAACTTTTTACCTGGGCGAACGAGGGCACGTATGGTGTGCGTATCAAGCTTTTCGAGGACGAATAACTCGGTTTTGCCGTCATCAAACAACCAGCGGCAGTCTTCAACCTTACTATTATTAACGACCAGCGTCGTAGCGGCTGGCAAAAACTCGTTCATTTCGCTAAAAACACTATCTGTTATGGAGCCTGTTATGCGGTCATACACCAGCAAACGGGCGCTGTCGCGGGGCACTGCAGGAGTCTGAGCAATCAGTTCTGGGGGAAGTTCAAACGATATCATCTTTCACTAGTATACCTTTATTGGATATTCTTGCCGTAAGTGTTATAGTAATTCGAATATGTCCTTGCAAGCAGACTCCTTTCATGCGGAAGTAATTAACAAGTTGGATATGGACTACCTCCGTCCAGCCATCCGGGAACTGCGTACAGCGTATGGGGTTGTCGAAGATTTTGCTCCACTCATACCTCTCACAACCACCGATCATACGAATTCAACCGACATCGATCCATCGCAACCGACAATCGGTATAGCCCATAGTAGCTTTTCGGGACAGGAATTTCTCGGAATTACCGCTGCCCGCTTACGTGAAGCAGGCGAAGACGCGCCGAATGTGGTCATTCTGTTTCCTTGGGCGGCCCACGACCTTGAAGCACGCCATGCAAAATTGTGGGCGAATCATGGCGCCACGTTGAATGCCGCTGGCAAAATTTGCATCGGTCACTTTGATGCGCCAGTACGGATCGACTTCGTGTTGTCGGATCCTTTTAATGAGGAGAGCAAAGCGATACTTGAATCGCATAACATCCCGGTCGCCATGGATGCCGAGACATACACCGAAATGGGTGACAAAGCGAAGGCAAAAAAGCTACTAGCGGGGCAAGTCCCCTTTATTCCGAGTATAGGATTTGAATCGGATAGAAGACCAACAGCAATTAAATTGGCACTATTCACGAAGCAAAATAGCCCTGGAGGTATCGTCGTTAAACCGAAGCGGGGTGCCCGCGGAATGGGAGTGAAGTTCTTCGCTGGTGACGAGCTAAATGCGGCAGTAGCCCATGCCAATACTTTAATTGATGATGGCAACGGCGTCATTGTCGAAGCGCTGAAAGAGCCGATTCCAATTATCGACGACAATCTCCGAATGAAGCACTGGAACCTCCGTGGTATCGGTGGCGGTGGCAACTACTTTGGTTCATACGCCCGCGTCGCAGCTGAAGGTGGTCCGATAAACTTTGCACTCGGTGCTACCGAACATTCCTTTGATTGGATTATGAAAAAGCTCGAACAAATCGGCGTCGACAGAGAAGATGCAGAAAGAGTAGTTACAGAATTTCACCGTGGACTGGGCCATCAGGCTCTCTATGGCAGCGACCTATCGATCACGATGAAAGGCGAAGTTGTGGCTTATGAAATCAATTACGGCAACTTCGGTGGACTGGAAAACGTCGTGCAGTATGAGCCAACATTTGAGGATAAAATGACCGTGACATCGAATATCCTCCGCCATATTACAAGTTTGATTCCGACCGATCTGCTTGCCGACACTTTAGAGCCGGAAACATTAGTACACAGTGCTTTAGAAGAACTGAGCTACCGCATAAACTGCAATGAAGAACCGAGTGATGCTGACATAGAAACCGCATACAATGAGCTGAATTTGCTACATGATGCCGGGGAAGATAAGAACGATCTGTGGTGTGCGTTTTTTGATATGGTGGGTCGCAGTGGGAGTCCGCTCAAACATTCTATGATGATGGCAGCACTCGAACAGTTAACGAATGGTGCTTCATTAGAGACGCATACCCTTAAGTTCATCGCCCAGCTACCTGCCGCGAGAATTGGCGGTTTAAGTGAACGAGTCGTCCGTCAGTTCATAGACCACTATCCGAATAGCAAAATTGGCCATGAACTTTTGACCGAAATGCTCATCGACGATATGCGTTACATTGATTTTGCAGATGCCCTTAAGGTCGCCCATCGTCATCCGGATTTTGATACTGAAAACGTCATAAAAAACCGCATGATTAGAAGTTTTTTTGAAGGTGATGATCGCTTAGTTGAGCTCAAAATTAAACATCCGGATTTAACGGAGCTCGAAAAATTTGAAGGCCCATACGCAGATGAATTTATGGAGATCTTAAAATCATACGAACCGGTCATGATGATGCTGGCAGCCGTTGCAGAAGATGACCCTTTGGTCCCATTCGCCGGCATGTGGCGACGTTCCAGGGGCACTTGGATGAGCGATGTCCCCTACGTATGTGAAATAATGTGCGAAATCGGTATGCAGTGGGCTGTTAGTGCCGGCGAATGGGGTATAGCTAGCAGGTTCATGAAGCAATATGACATATATAATTCGAACGACTCTACTGTAATGGAGCAACTTATTAATGCTTACGAATTAGGCAAGTTTGATGACTATAAAAATCAGAGAAAATCACGTGCGTTCCTTGCTGATATCTACTTGTTGAATGGTGATTTTGATGGTCTGTATAACCTTTACGAGGATGGTGCGACACATCCGAAAGTTCGTCGCCATATCACCGAGAAACTTGCTGACAAAATGCAGGTGCCTCGTAAAAAATTGCAGCCAATAATGCATAAGCTCTTGGCGGGTGATTTTGAAACCGCCCTTGAGGCTGCTAGGACGCTTCAGGCAAAGTTACCTACCGGTAACCGACTCGATGTCATCCAGCTTTTTTGCGCCTCAAAACTGAGAAACTACGACTTATTCAATGAGTTGGTCGATGCAATCGTTGACGATGATCCGTGGAATGTTACTATCGAAAGACTCTACACTGAGCCATCGACGGGGTAGCTTCTAATAGTGTCAGCGCGCTACAATAGATGAGAATGACTCCTTATGAAAAAGCACTAAAAGAACTCAATAACGAACAACGCGCAGCCGTCGAACATATCGAGGGCCCTTTATTGGTTATCGCCGGGCCAGGAACAGGTAAAACACAGCTTTTAAGCGTTCGCGTCGCATATATTCTGCAAAACACCGATACGAGCCCCCAAAATATCCTCTGTTTGACGTTTACCAACAAGGCGGCCACCAATATGCGCGACCGCCTATTTGATTTTATTGGCCCGGCCGCCTATAAAGTCGCCGTGCGGACTTTTCATAGTTTTGCGGCTGACATCATGAATGACTATCCAGATTATTTTTGGAATGGGGCTCGACTTGGAACAGTGCCTGATACGGTACAGCTGGAAGTGATTCAAGAAATCCTGATGTCGCTTCCACTCGATAATCCCTTAGCCAAACGGTTTGCAGGTGAGCTGACCGGCACCACAGCGGTTCAAAACGCTCTCAAACTCACTAAAGAGGCAGGATTAACGCCCGAAAAACTCGAGACAATCATTTCTGTAAATTTGGACTATATTGATCTTATTGAAGCTGATGTCGTCGACATTTTGAGCGAAACACTGAGTTACAAAAAATTATATGGATTATTAACAAATATTGAAGCATTGCCGGAGCAGTCAATTGATACAGCTATTACACCACTTTTGTCTTTACGCAGTGTTTTAGTAGAAAGTTTGAAACAAGCAATTGCATTAGATGCTGATACAGGCAAAGCCACGAACACGAGCAAATGGAAGCAACGCTTTGTAAAATCTGTTGATGGCGTCAAGGGCATGCATGCTGAACGATCGATAAACCAGTGGTGGCTCGAGCTGTCACACGTCTACAAACTCTACCGCGACACATTGCACACTCGTGGCTACTACGATTATTCGGATATGATTGTTGAAGTCATTAGTCAGTTGGAACAAAATACTGAGTTGCGCAGTGATGTGCAGGAACAGTTTACGCACGTGTTGATCGATGAATTTCAAGACACGAATCCGGCACAGCTGCGCCTCGCCCACCTTGTGGCAGACCATCACACCAGCAATGGTCAACCGAACCTGATGGCGGTCGGTGATGACGATCAATCGATCTTTAAGTTTAATGGCGCCGAACTTAGCAACATGCTCAATTTCCGCTCGTTTTACAAGATAAAAAAGGCGATTGTACTCGTCGAAAACTATCGATCTAGTCAGGCGATTTTGAACACCGCACATCTGTTGGCCGAGCAAATAAATGACCGGCTCACCAAACGTGAAGCCGACATCATCAAGAACCTCATCGCCAAAAAAGAACCAACAGAGCAAGGAACAATACAGCATCTTTCGTACCCCACGCGCGAGCATCAACTGAGTGCTATTGCCAACACCATTGCTGTTGCACATAAAAAAAGCGGAACGATTGCTGTGTTGGCGCGCGGTCACGAAAGTCTCTTGCGCCTCGCTGAACAACTGCAAGCGTTGGATGTAGCGATTCGTTATGAACGTCAAAATAACGCGCTAAACCATCCTGTCGTCGTGCAAGTACTGCTGGTCTGTGATCTGCTCATTGAACTTAACAATGGTAACGAGGCTGCATCTAACGTCATTTTGAGTGAGCTACTACGCGAGCCTTTGTGGGGCGTATCGACAGAAGCATTGTGGCAACTGGCAATCGACAATCGATACCGTCCGCACTGGGTTAAAAGCCTGTTAGCCTCAGAGGATACACAAATTGTAGAACTTATGAAAGACTTCATGGAGCTTGCGCGCGCCGCTGCTACGAATCCGCTCAGTTTGATGATCGAATACATTGTCGGCTTGCGACCGTATGAGAAGTTTACAAGTCCAATACGCAATCATTTCTTTGAAAACAAGGCGACAACTTCAGCTTATTTAGAAGCGCTTTCGGCCCTCCGATTACTGACCGATTTGGCGCGCGAATTTTCTATTAAAAATGAAGTGACTTTAACGGACTTTATGAAGTTCGTACATGTGAACCGTGAAAACAAGCGGCTCATCACTGACTCTTCCGTGTACGTAAGTGGCAATGATGCCGTGCAACTTTTGACCGTGCATAAAGCCAAGGGTCTTGAATTTGACACCGTTTTCGTAGTTGATGCAAATGAAGAATACTGGAAGCCAAACCGCGGCGGCCGCAAGTCGCCGGTTAACCTGCCTTTGCAAGCCTATGGCGAAGATGCCGATGACTACGCGCGACTATTTTATGTTGCCGCAACGCGCGCCAAACATTCTTTATTTGTGAGTAGTTTCTACAGTAACGTACTCGGCGAAGAATTGCTGAGCGCACCATTTGTTCGAGCAGTTCTGCCACCCAAACGCATTGAGCTACAAAATGCAGGCGACCCCAAAAAAGTCTTAGAATCAGCGTTATCATGGCCACAACTTGGTCATGCTAAAGAAAGTTTTTTATTGCAACCAGTACTCGAAGAATTCACACTCAGCCCGACGGCACTTTTAAATTTTTTGGATGTGACGGTCGGCGGTCCAGGCTATTTTAAAGAACGCGATCTGCTGCGATTACCAGAAGCAAAAACCATGAGTCAATCCTACGGTACGGCCATACACGCTGCGTTGGAATATGCTCAAAAGCTTGTCAACAAAGATGCATTTGATTTGGATGAGGTCTTCCAAGCCTACGAAGATGCCTTAGTTGAGCAACAGGTCCTCTCTGACGAATTCGAGCGTTATTTGCCACTCGGTCAAAGAACACTTGGTACGTTGTTTGAGACATATGGCTATACGCTCCAACCAAAAAGTAATAGTGAGCAAAAACTCATCTGCACGCTCGAAGGCGGTGTGCGACTACTCGGTAAACTAGATCGCATTGATGGCCAAGATCCGAATAAAATCATCATTGCTGACTACAAAACGGGCAAACCACTGACTAGTCTGTTTACGAATGATCAAAGTAAAGCGGTCAAAGCATGGCGTCACCGTAGCCAGCTTATTTTTTATGCACTACTAGCAAGCCAAACACCGCGATTGGCCGGCAGGTCAGCTATCGAATGTCAAATGGTCTATGTTGAATCACCCGATATCAAACACCTTATCCAAAGCTATACTCCTACTTCCGAAGAAATTGCACGTATGTCTACTTTGATTCAAAAAGCCTGGAAGAAAATCATAGCTACAGATTTTCCTGACACTACGGCCTACTCACAAGATATACACGGCATCGAAAAATTTGAGCAAGACTTACTCGACGATAAGATATAACTAGCGCTTCTTTTTGCTGGTTTTCTTGGTGGTTTTCTTGGATACAACGGGCGACACAGGCTTGATGGGTGTGAGCCTAATAGAAGATTTAAAACTGCTTTCTGGGGCGATGAAAAAGTCATAGACATTCATACCGACGACCGATCCGAGCACTGGCGCAGCTGCATACACCCAGCTCCAACTATTGTTAGCGAGTGCCACAGCTGGGTTCAAAAAACCACTACTCGCCGTCTGCGCGACGATCGCACCAAGCATAAACGAAGTACCGACTGCGAACGCAGCTTTGTAACCGTTAAGTTTCTGAACAACAACAGCAGCGACGCCAAAACCAAAGATCATCGTACCAAGCATTTCGGCAACGAATATCCGCCAATCAAAGGCAACATTTTTGCCCTGTATAAGATCGTTTTGCAGGTATTGAAACAAGCTTAGCGCCACTGCGCCACCCAACAGCTGGGCAGCCACATAGGCAACTGCGGTCGCTGTTTCAACTTTGCGCAAAGTCCAGAGACCGATCGTGATTGCTGGATTTACATGTGCACCAGACAGCTTACCGATAGTAAGCGTCAGGAGCGAGATGGTGAGTCCTGCTGTTGCCGCTACAAACCAACTTTTGTTTACGACGAGACCGGCTGCATTTGCCTCTGCCAAAACCGCACTGGCGAGCAAGGCCGTACCGAAAAATTCTGCCACCAGAACACCGAGCTTGGAACGCTGACTCATTGTGTAACCCTCTTTAAGTACCTTCAGCATAAAACGTTTTTTGCTAACTCGCAACTATATCACCTTAAACTGATTGGCAAAACGCTTGAAGCACATTATAATGAGTGTTTAAGAAACCCTCGAAACGAACACATGTCAAACAAAAAAACTCCACTCCTCGTTCTGGCCTTTGGCGCTCTCGGTGTCGTCTATGGCGACATTGGTACCAGTCCGCTGTATGCCATTAACGAGATTTTCTTTGGACGCGGTGGCAAGTACAGCCCAAGCAATGTCGTTGGCCTGATTTCTGTTGTTTTGTGGGCGCTCATCTTGATTGTTGCTATTAAATATGTGATCTTTGTTTTACGGGCTGATAACGACGGCGAAGGCGGCGTTTTTGCTCTCGTTGCACTGCTGCGACGACACAAAGTGAAGACTGCAGCAGTTTTGGCGCTCGTCCTCACTTTTGGTGCCGGATTGCTCTTTGGTGACGGCATTATTACGCCCGCCATCAGCGTGCTTTCAGCCGTTGAAGGTTTGAAGATAGCCACACCGGCGCTGGCGAGCTTTGTTATTCCGATTACTATCGCTATTTTGACAGGGCTTTTCCTGGTCCAACGCAAAGGCACGGCTGTGATAGGTAAAGTTTTTGGACCGATTATTTTGCTGTGGTTTATTACAATTGCCGCGCTTGGTATCCGTCAGCTGATTATTGAGCCGTCAATCTTGCGCTCCTTCAATCCACTCGAAGCCATTCAATTTATTATTCGAACCAAACCCTATGAACTCTTGATAATTCTCGGCTCCGTTATGCTGGTCGTAACGGGTGGCGAAGCACTCTATGCAGACATGGGACACTTTGGACGCTCGCCGATTCGTTTGAGTTGGTTCACGGTGGTGATGCCTTGTCTGATGTTGAGTTATCTTGGGCAGGGGGCTTATCTGCTTTCTCACAAACCAGTTGCCGATAGTAATATCTTCTTTAGTATGGTGCCGCACACGCTCTTGTATCCGATGGTCATATTGGCCGCTTTCGCTACTGTCATTGCCAGCCAGGCGTTAATTTCGGGTGCCTTTAGCCTCGCCAGTCAGGGCATCGCACTGGGATTGTTGCCTCGTCTCAAAATCCATCATACACACCAAGAGCACGAAGGTCAGATTTATCTGCCGTTTATTAATTGGTCACTATATATTGGCTGCGTGGCTCTGGTTGTGTCCTTCAAAACGAGTAGTAACTTAGCGGCCGCATATGGATTGGCGGTTTCGGCGGTTATGCTGATTACGGCAGTTTCTGTATTGCAAGTCGCGCGACTTGAGTGGGGGTGGAAGAAGTTTCCTGCCTTCTTACTCTTTGGCAGTTTTGCGCTCATTGACTTATGTTTTTTAGCGGCCAACTCGCTCAAAGTATTCGTAGGGGGCTATGTGCCACTAACAATTGGCTTGCTGCTGTTTATTGTGATGGGGACGTGGCAGTGGGGCAAAGGCCATGTTCGTCGAACCTTTCTTGGCCATTCCAGCATGACGATGCGGTCTTTGTTGAAGATCAAAGAAGCCCAACCTGCCGGAGTTTCCAGCAATTTGTTGGTGCTCACCGTCCATAATCCGGTCGACCTGGATTCCCCGGTCCCACCGCTTGTGGAACTATTTTTTAAAAAGTTCAAACATATGCCGCAACATCTCATTATTTTGACGGTGGTGCAGACGAAACGTCCATACGAACGCGGACCAAAGCGCCTCGAAATCACTTCGTTTGAGAATAACCATCAGAAAGAGACCTCGCTACTGTCCATCAAGGCTCGCTTTGGTTTTTTGGAAGAGCCGAATGTCGAGAGGGTTATCGCACAGATTGCCACGCGCCACGATTTGACACCAGATGATACTATGGACGACTGGATTGTGTACGTCGGCCGCGAGCGAATCATTATTCCAAAGACTCATGGTATTCACGTCTTCCGTAGAATCCGCGCTCGTTTATATGCCTTTATGATGCGCAATTCTAGCCCAAGCTATGAGTATTACGGCCTCGGCAAAGACGGCCGTGTCAGCGTCGAATTAGTTCCTGTCCGAATCGATTAGTGTTTTTTAATAAGTTTGAGTTGGGCGGGCTTCAGGCAGTCATATTTGCCAAGTAAAAATTCTTCAATCACTTGGTTTGAGGTTCCGTGGATTTCGAAATAATCTCTCAGCATGCCAAGACCACGCCAATACTTGGTCGTCGAACGGTCAACGATTACGCCAGTACCGAGTCGCATCATGCGTATACAGCGCGAGAAAGCCATTCTGCCGTAATCTGGCGTGTAATGTACAAGCTGTTCCTCGGTTTTTTTGTCGAGGCAAATGAGCAGTGCTTTGGTGAGCTCATGGACCTTACGGAAGGAGTGACTGTGCGATGCAAAATTTATGATTGCAAACGCCACGAGGCTGTGCATAAGTTCAAAATGCTCGCGCGGTGCGTTTTCGAATAACGTGCCCATCGCTTCCTCGGCTGGACCATAGCCCGGCAAACCGACAGCCGCCAGTTTTTCTAAGCTCTGCTCGCCATTCACTGAACGGGTCACGTGCACACCAATCTCATGAATGATCAACCCCCGCAAATGTGTCTTGGAATATGGTCGGCCGTGCGGCAAAACGATATTCTTTTTGTCGTAATCAATAAAAGCGTTTGGCGCACCATCGCGAATTGCTGCCGTCCAGCCGCTCGAATTGCATTCCATGTGTTCGAGTGCTGCATCAAGTGCTTCAACTGTTTCTTCTGTCGTCAGCATGTCACTATGGCTAGCTAACAGCTCATCAAGAAAGGCAAAGTTTTCTGCTATGTAGGGCTTGAGCTGGACACGGTAGTCATCGTAGGCAGTAAATAGTTCTTTTATGTTTACGTTTGGCTCCACCGCTGACCAGGCCTCAATTAAGCGCTGGCGCGCGTCTGCTGCCAACGTGGAAACTGGCTCTAAAGCTTGCACATTATATAGTAGGTAAGAGAGGGCATCGGCTTCATGCAACTCAGCTGGCACGCCAAACAACTGGTCATTCAGCTGCTGGCTTTTGGCTTCATCGGTAGCTTCAAAAATCAGATCCAGCTCGGCTAGCCGAGCAGACTCAAAATCGATATATATCTGCCAACAGGCGTACTTTTCTTCTGACAACGTTTTAATTTCTGCCAAAAATGCTTCGATTTTCTGTCTGTTTTCAAGTAAAACAACCCTATTTGTAGGCGAACTAGAGAGGGGCTCGTCGGTCTTCGCTCGCAAAAAATCTTGAACTGCATCGTTTGTGAACGTTGGCCAAAATTCGCTAGTATGAAACATCGGTGCAGACGTCTTCTGCCATAACTCAAACAAACAATTTAGATGATTCTGATGCATGTATATCCTTTTAGGAGTTTAGACGGCTTTCCCGTATTATAATCTAATTGTGAAGACTAAAACTATTGCTTTTTTTGTGCGCAATGTGGCAACCGATAAATACCCTTTTTCAGTGCGCGATCTCTATTTTTACTCCTACCAGGAGTACCTCCTTGCGATGAAGCGGGCCGGCGCTCAAGCTTTTTTTGTAACTGGCAATGATTCCTATGTGGGCAACGGAAATTTCTCTAAGGCATGGACAATCGATCAGGTCAGCCAAGTGAATGACTTTATTCTAACCGGCCCAATCCATGCCGATGTTGTTTTTGATAAAGGTGGATTTGAGGGTACAGATATCAAAGTCGTTACTGACCATCGGCTACATCCAATTCTGAACGATAAGGTTCTTACCTATCAAAAGTTTGAACGCTACCAACCAAAATCTGTAACGTGTCACTCGATCGAGGAAGTATCACAAGCAATAAACGCAATGACAGGCGAAATGGTTGTAGTCAAAAACCCATATGGGAGCGGCGGAAGCCAGGTTTACATCGACCTTAAAGAAAAGATACAAATCCCTGTGAATGAAACGTTTCCACTTATTGTGCAGGAATTTATCGATATGAGCGGCGGCATAGAAGGATTAGCGGCCGGTATACACGATTTACGCGTGTTAGTTGCAGGTGGAACTGTACTCGGTGCTACGATTCGTGAACCCGCAAAAGGAAAATTACACGCAAACGTCTCTCTGGGCGGGAGTGAAAAGCTTATTCACAAAACTGCTATTCCACAGGAAGTTCTTGACATAGTCCAGGACGTTGACAGCCAACTCGAATCTTTACCGCGCTACTATGCGATTGATTTTGCCAAAGGAAAGCAAGGGTGGTTAATGGTGGAACTTAATAATAAGCCTGGCTTATTCAGAGAATCAACGGGTGAATTGGCCCGCAGTTTCATGAGCGGCCTCGCAGATTACTTGGTAAGCCTCGCATGAAAAACATCGTTATATTCTGTAGGACAATCGACAAAGAGGGCTATCCATTTAATCACCAGTACTATAAAGAGTCGTATCAACAACTAATTTTATCACTGAAGAGACTCGGTGCTGGAGCCTATTTTGCAACTGATAAGACTACCTACAAAGGCGACGGTCTATTTTCGACTGCCTATACCGTCGATGAAATGAGCGAGGTTGCTGATTTCAAAAAAGTAAATGATGTGAGAGCTGATGTCATACTTGAAAAAGGCGGTTTTACAGATGAAGACGTACTTGTTATTAATCCAAAATATATCCACGAAATAACCAACGACAAAAATAAAACCTATGAGCTATTCGCAAGATACCAGCCACTGTCGTTTATCTGCCGTGATTTCGACGAGGTAAAAGAAGCATTCACCAAGCTAGTGGGTGAAATGGTTGTAGTGAAAGAGCCTGAAGGCAATGGTGGTCACCAGATTTATATCGGCAAAAAAAGCGAAATATATGACCAAGTGCCTGACCGGTTTCCGTTAATGGTACAGGAATTTATTGATGATTTTGCAGATGTTGAAGGTCTCGTAGAGGGACCTCATGATATACGAGTTCTGATTGCCGGGGGTTCAGTTATTGGTGGCCAGCTCCGTATACCGGCAAAAGGTGAGCTGAAAGCCAATATGTCCCAGGGTGCCAGTCAGCGCCTCTTATACCCAGAGGAAATTCCGACCAATATTAAAGCGCTTGCCCTCGAGATTGATAGTTACTTCAAAGCTGATGCCCGGTATATTTCGGCCGATTTTGCGAATACCAAGCGCGGCATTAAGTTGGTCGAGCTTAATAGTAAACCTGGTTTAACAGCTACAAGTATGGGTGGAGCTGCCGATTACATTACCGAAAAAGTAGCTGAATATTTGATCTCTCTATAGAAGGTGTGTTCTACATCACAAAGTATGCTTGCTAAAGATAGGGACAACCGTATATAGTACGCAGTAAGAGCTTCAGCTAAACTGTTGCTATCTGTAATCTTTTATTGTATAATATACTCATTAATTTGTTATTCTTATGCCTTCAAGACCGCTAACAAACCAACGTTTTAGATACCTTTTTGTGAACGGCTTTTCGAAGTACCAACAAAGAGCACTTGAAAAGTACTCTGAGCAAAAAGGTCGCATTTATGAAGCGCTTTTACTCGTAGATGATGAATACCCTGTTGCTGAGTGGCAAGAGTTAGCTGAGCATGTCACAATTGTACGTACGGATTTTCAAAATACGGACACCTTGCAGGCAAGTCTTCGTCCATATACTGATGAAATACTGGCTGCGACATGTTCAAGCGATGGGAATGTTCCTTATTTGCGAAAAGTGATTCCATTTATACCAGCTTGCACGACACCGACTGAAACATCGCTGGAATGGACGACGGAAAAAACTAAAATGCGCCGTATATTACGTCGCTATGACAAGTCGATTGCACCTCGTTTTCTAGTAATCCATGATGACACGAAAGAAACGATCGACGAAATCGAAAAAGAGGTTGGCTATCCGATGGTCGTCAAACCTTCGGGTCTCGCTGCCTCACTGCTCGTGAGTATCTGTTATCACCGTGAAGAACTCGAGGCAGTAGTAAAAACCACCATCAAAAAGATAGACCAGATTTATAAGAAGAAGCGCGGCCGTGGTGAAGCGAAAGTACTTGTTGAAGAATTCATGGAAGGTGACATGTATTCGATAGATGTCTACGTTGATAATGTCGGTCAAATGTACTTCACGCCGATGGTATATGTAAAAACCGGCCGAGAGGTTGGTTTTGACGACTTCTTTGGCTACATGCGTATGACGCCAACGCAGCTAAATTCCAGCCATACCGAGGATGCCCAAGCGGCGGCGGTGAGGGCGGTAAAGGCACTCGGAATGCGAAGCACAACCTGCCACATTGAGCTTATTCGAACTGAAGATAATTGGAAGGTGATTGAACTGGGTCCACGAATGGGTGGCTTCCGTCATGAGATGTATGAGCTGTCCTTTGGCATTGACCACTCTTTCAACGACATGCTCGTGCGCATACCTGAAGTGCCGAAAATCCCTAAGAAAGTCCTTGGATACACTGCTGTCCTACAGTTTTATGCCAAAAAAGAGGGCAAATTAGAAAAAATACAGGGTGTATACAAAGTCCAGGCTCTGAAGTCCCTTCAGACCATGCGTATTCGTAAAGAGATCGGGGAGAAGTGCACCTTTGCCAAGCACGGCGGTGATCCCGTACTTGAACTCACCCTGTTTGATGCAAGTCGTTCAAATGTCCTAGCTGACATCCGCCGTATCGAACAATTTCTCAACATTATTACAAAATAAAAAAACCGAAAGGGCTCTTTTTTATTTTTAGCTACCCTCTATTGCGGGGTTTGCGTTTAAGGCCAACGACTTTAAGGCGGACTGATTGGCGGTCCATAAGAGACTGCGCATGATCGAGCGACACTTGGTCGTGGGCTTCAGCCTTCATCTTTTCGGCACGGGCATAAGCGTCTTTGACTTCTGCTTCATTCAATTCGTCAGCATGATCGGCTTCATCAACAAGCACCTTAAGGGTATTTTTTTCAACCAGAATGGTACCACCGCTGATTGCAAAAACATCTCGCTGGTCATCACGTTCATTCGCTGTTTTGCGCACCAAAATGGCACCATGGCTGGCGACGCTAATAAGCGGCATGTGATCTGGCAAAACACCGATTTCGCCGTCTAGGGTAGGCAAGGTGATCTCATAGGCATCATCGTCGTACTTCACACCATTCAATGTATAAAGGGTAAAGTGAATCATTCGTTCGTTCCTTTTTCGGCCTGCAGCCTCACATGAGCTTGCACTGCTGTTTCGCCTGGCAAACGATTTAAAGTTACCGGCTTAACTACATCAATGCCTGCGTTGAACTGTTCAGCACTTTGATCACCGAAGTTACGGTCAATAGAGGGCGTGATCACCTCAGCGCTCATGCGTTCAACATCCGCCAGAGATGCTGGATCAATGCCGGCGAAGCCTTCGCCAATCATATTATTTCTTGTCCTTCTTGTCTTCTTTATTAGTAGCGGCAACTTCGTTGATATCGCCCTTCATATAAAAGGCGCTTTCGGGTAGTGTGTCGTGCTTACCTTCAATGATTTCGCGGAAACCGGCAATCGTATCAGCCAAGGAGACGTACTTACCGGCTGAACCCGTAAACTGCTCAGCCACAAAGAAAGGCTGGGTCAGGAAACGCTGGATGCGGCGGGCTCGGGAAACAGTAAGTTTATCTTCATCTGAGAGCTCTTCTAGTCCAAGGATGGCGATAATATCCATAAGGTCCTTATAGCGCTGCAAAATACGCTGGACTTCACGAGCGACCGTATAGTGCTCTTCGCCGACGATTTCTGGGTCAAGGATGGTTGAGGAACTGTCGAGTGGATCAACAGCAGGATACAAGCCAAGCTCGGTTAAGGCACGGTTTAAGACGATGGTTGAGTCAAGGTGAGCAAAGGTCGTGGCAGGCGCCGGGTCGGTCACATCATCGGCAGGGACGAAGACAGCTTGTACAGAAGTGATTGAACCTGCACGAGTTGAAGTAATACGCTCTTGGAGCTGACCCATTTCGAGGGCTAAAGTAGGCTGGTACCCCACAGCTGAAGGCAAGCGACCAAGTAGGGCTGATACTTCAGAACCAGCTTGGGTAAAGCGGAAAATATTATCGATAAACAACAGGACATCTTTGCCGTTATCACGAAAGCCTTCCGCAATCGTCAGGCCACTCAAAGCAACACGCAGACGTGCACCCGGTGGTTCGTTCATCTGACCAAAGACGAGTGACGTGTTCTTGATAACGCCTGATTCGTTCATTTCGCCATAAAGGTCGTTACCTTCACGAGTACGCTCACCTACACCGGCGAAGACAGAGTACCCACTGTGGAATTTGGCAATATTGTTAATGAGTTCCTGAATGAGGACAGTTTTACCGACACCTGCGCCACCAAAGAGACCGACTTTACCACCGCGAGTCACTGGCGCGATGAGATCGATGACCTTAATGCCGGTTTCGAGGATTTCAATGCTGCCGGCCTGTTCAGTAAAATCGGGTGGGGCGCGGTGAATTGGGGACTTGTTCTTAAATGTGCCACCTTTGCCGTCAATTGGCTCACCAATGACGTTAAACATGCGGCCGAGGGTATCTTCGCCAACTGGCACGCTGATGGCAGCGCCAGTATCACGAATGTCAGAGCCACGCTCCAAGCCATCGGTCGCACCAAGAGCGATGGCACGGACGCTGGTTTCACTTAAGTGTGCAGCGACCTCAAAGAGGAGCTTTTCACCATTCAAAGTTGCTTCGAGCGCATTGTAGATAGCCGGCAAATTGCCTTTGCTAAATTCCACATCGATAACCACACCAACGACTTGGCTGATCTTTCCGGTTTGTTGTGCTTCTGCTGTTGCCATTATTCTTCTCCTTGGGTTGTTGCTGGTTGTGGTTCAGTTAGTCTATGCAGCGCTTCACGGTCAACGCCGTGGCCCACGGTGGAATCGATCATTTCATGGCCTCCGCACCACCTGTCACCTCGGCGATTTCCTGGGTGATGTTCGCCTGGCGAGCCGTGTTGAAGGCCAGCGTCAGATCATCAATCAGATCGTTGGCGTTGTCAGTGGCGTTCTTCATACTAAGCATACGCATCGAGTGTTCGCTCGCAATACTTTCGAGCATCGCTTGCCAGATTTGGACTTCCAAAAGACGCTCAGTAACATTATCAAGTACAGCCGTCACGGACGGTTCGAAAGTAAAACTGTCGAGTTTCTGTACGGGTTCATTGCTGGTGCCAGCTTCGAGGCGGGCAGGCAATAGTGAAAGTGCAGTAGCGGTTTGAACAATGCTCGAAACGTGTTGCGTGTAGAGCAACTGCACATCATCGACTTTGCCGGTGGCATACAAATCAGCCGCGCTGGAAAGGAGCGGGCGAATGTCATTAGCTGACGGCTGATCGCCGAAACTTGGGTAAGCTGCCAACAGATCAATACCTTCTAAACGACGCACAAACTGCACACCGCGCGTCCCAATTACCATGGCTTGGACTTTAATACCGGCGGCTTCGTCAGCCAGGGCGGCTTTGGTGAGCAGACGGATGATATTTGAATTGTAGGCACCAGCGAGGCCGCGATCAGATGTGATGGCGATGTAAAGACGAATCTTCACTGGACGCTGGATAAATAAAGGATGCTCTTTTACATCACTGACAGTCGCAAGGCGTGAAAGTAACTCGTGAGCGGCTTCGCGGTAACTGCGACCGCTTTCCGCGACCTCTGTTGCATGACGCATTTTTGAGGCAGCAACCAATTCCATCGCCTTGGTAATCTGGCGAGTACTACGTACGCTTTTGATGCGCCTTTGGAGAATTTGGGTGCTTGCCATTGAGTTAAGCCTTCTTCGCTTCTACGTGTTCATAGGCTTTGGCGATGCTACGGGCGAGTTTTAGAATTTCTTCACGGCCCGCCTCGTCGGCTTCGGCACCGGTGTTGATATGCTCGACCAATTTGGCGTGATCGTGCTTCAGATCGCGGAGCAGGGCAGCTTCGGCGGTCTTGATCTTCTCAACCGGAACTTTATCGAAGGCACCGTTACTAGCAGACAACAACATGACGTACATTTGCCAGATGGCATACGGGGTATATTGTGGCTGTTTGAGAAGTTCTGTGAGGCGCTGACCGCGTTCGATACTCTGCTTGGTGTCAGCGTCGAGGTCGGTTGAGAACTGGCTGAAGGCTGCGAGTTCGCGGAACTGAGCGAGCTCCACACGCAACGATTTGGCAACTGACTTCACGGCCTTGGTCTGCGCAGAGCCACCGACACGTGAAACAGACAGTCCAACAGAGACAGCGGGGCGAATACCCTGATAAAACAAGTTGGTTTCCATGAAAATCTGACCATCGGTGATAGAAATCACGTTAGTAGGAATGTAGGCCGAGATATCGCCAGCCTGCGTTTCGATGATTGGCAGGGCGGTCAGAGAACCGGCACCGAGATCGTCCGATAATTTAGCTGAGCGCTCGAGTAAACGTGAGTGTAGATAGAAAACGTCACCTGGGTAGGCTTCGCGACCTGGTGGACTGCGGAGCAGCAGTGACATCTGGCGGTAAGCGGCAGCGTGCTTAGAAAGATCATCATAGATGATCAAAGCGTGTTGCGAGTTATCGCGGAAGTATTCACCCATACTGGTTGCAGCGTAAGGTGCCAAATACTGCAGAGATGCAGGGCTGGCTGCGCTCGTCGCCACCACAATAGTCTGGTCCATGACGCCTTCACGCTTCAAGCGCTCAACAAGACGGGCAACTTTGCTCATCTTCTGCCCAATCGCAACATAAATATTAATCACGCCTGTTTTTTGCTGGTGCTGGTTGATCATGGTGTCGATGGCAATAGCGGTTTTACCAGTTTGGCGGTCACCGATCAAAAGCTCACGCTGACCACGGCCGATTGGCACCATGGCATCGATGGCAATAATACCAGTCATAAGTGGTTCATGGACACTTTTGCGGCTCAAAACGCCAGGGGCAATCTTCTCAACAGGGCTGGTGCGAGTCGTTTTGATGGCGCCTTTGCCATCGATCGGGTTACCGAGCGGGTCTACCACGCGGCCGACAAGTTCTGGGCCAACCGGGACCTCGAGCACTTTACCGGTCAATTTTGCCTTGGCACCGGCTTTAATAAGCGTGTCATCACCGAGTAATACAGCACCGATTTCATCCTCTGCTAGGTTAAACGCAAAGGCCGTAATCGCACTTCCGTCGGTTGCATCGATTTCGATCATTTCGTTATAGCCACAGGTAGTCAGGCCGTAAATCCAAACCACACCATCACCAACTCGGGTGACGATTCCGGTCTGCTCAATTTCCGGGCGCTTCTTTAGTTCAGCAATCGCCGAACGGATGTCGACCGACAGGTCAGCGATTGATATATCTTTCATAATGGCACTCATGCGTTAATCCTTCCTTGCAGCGGTTAATCGTTTCAGGGTATTCAGTTTTGCTCTGACGGTCAGGTCTAATTCTTTACCCGCCAGTTCGATTCGTAGGCCACCAACAACACTCGGGTCAATCGTTTCATTCATCGAGATTGCTTTGGCGGCGGGATATTCTTGCTTCAGTAGGTCGGCCACATCCTTCCGCACTGCATCAGTCAAAGGATGGGCGCTCAATAATGTTGCCTCTATGTAGCCATGGTCCGCCCGATATGCCAAAACGTCGCGCATCAGTGAATCAAGTTCACTGACATCGCCTTCTTCTAAGAGGTATGCTGCGATGGCATTCTTAAGAGAATCTATCGGCTCTCGCAACGTGCGTTCACCAATAATTTCGGCTAGTTCGAGGCGGGTGACCATTATCTTTTGCGGCCTTTCACGATTCGGTCGACAATGGCAGCGTCTTTGCTACCGTCAATCGTTTCACCGACGACTGCTTCGGTGGCTTCAGATACCAAGTTCACAATGTCTTTTTCGACACCACGCCGGGCACGATCAGCATCTTCGCCGATGCGCTCGTCGGCATCTTTCATAATGGCTTCAACTTTGACTTTGGCATCTTTTTCCGCCAAATGAATCAATTCACGAGATTCTTTGTGCGCGATTGAGATAATTTTGTCAGCTTCATGACGGGCTTCACGAACGATTTCGGCAGCAGTTCCGTCAAGACGAGCCTTTTCTTTTTCCATTTGCTCACCGAGCAAAATGCCGTCAGAAATGACCCTGCGACGCTCAGCCAGCATCTTGGTAATCGGCTTCAGTGCAAAGCGCCGGAGCAGCAAGAAGGCAAGGGTAAACGTGACCAGAGAGAACAAGAAGCTCTTTCCATTCACCCCAAGTGCTGCCAGCGGTGAATCACTGGCGGCTGAATCAGCTGCAAATAACATGTGTATCATGCAATGTTCCTTTCACTTGGAGTTTATTTAATAATAAAGACTGAGGCAAAGACGAGAAGTGCCATAAGCTCGATAATAGCGATGATGACCAACACTTGACCAAGGTACTTACTGGCTTCTGGGTTGCGACCAACAGCATTCATGAAAGCGTTACCGATAAGTCCAATACCAATTGCTGGTCCGAACATACCAAAACCCATCATGATACCTTTAGCGAGGACGGTGGTATTGATTGCATCTGCAGCGTTAAACATTTACTAGCTCCTTTAATTACTTTAATTACGATTAATTAGCGGCTTTACCGACTTCAGCTTTGACGACTTCATCAACGGTCAAGTGGTCTTCGGTACTCCCCTCATGGCCTCCATGGTTGACGGCGACCGCCAAATACATGATGGACAGCATGACGAAGATATAAGCCTGCAACCCACCGACAAGAAGTTCAAGGATAGTGAAGGGCAGGGCAGTCACCCAGCCGGCAGAACCACCAAGTGCAGAAAATACTGCAATGATAATTTCGCCGATGGCAACATTTAAGAACAAACGAAGCGCTAGTGAGAAGATGCGCGTGAGGTCAGAGAACATTTCAAAAATGCCAAGAAGCAAGGTAATAGGATTTTTCAAGCTGCCATTAAAGTAGTGGCGGATGTGCTTGAAAAAGCCAGACTCTCTAATTGAGAAATACTGAATCAAAAGCCACGTAACAGTGGCAGCAGCTAAGGTTCCGTTGAGGTCAGCCGTAAAAGGACGCGTCAACGGTTCGCCGTGCGATGTGAAAGCCTCTCCGACAAAAGGCAAAAGCCCAAGCCAGTTAGATAGCAATATGAAGAAAAAGATTGAGACGAAATACGGAGCGTATTTGACGGCTTTTTCCTCGCTGTTCAGCGAGCTCTTCAGCAGATCAGTGATGAAATCAGTCCCAATTTCGAATATCTGGATAATACCGCCTTTAGGCTTCAAGGTCATCTTCTTGGCAGCAACTATAAGCAAAACGAGTATAAGAACAGAACAAAGCAAGCCATAAAACATTGAGTTCGTCACTGCAAAGCCTTTTATTGTAAAGATGGTTAGTGGCGTTATGTGAATGATTGGATCAATCGCAAATCGCTGTAACAAACTTCCTATCATGCTTTTTCCTTTCGCTTAAGTTTCTCGGCTACTTTCTTTTCGTATGCTTCTTCATCGGACTGATCTTTATTGACTTGTTTGATGGTTGACCACACAGCAGCACTTCCAGCTACAGCTGCGAGCATGACACCCACAAGCGTGTAAGAAGGCGATGTGTGGAAGTGATCGTCAATTTTGACGCCGGCCACAATTGGCACAACTACGGTAATAGCCAGTCTCCATCCCATATTCAGAGATGCACCCATGAACTGTTGCGCTGCGAGTGCCTTAGTAGCCTGTACGATCTTCTCATCGACAGGGTCAATAGTCGTCGTGCGTTTCGCGGCGGCTTTTCCCATTAGTAGCTACATTATAGCAACAGATTGATGTGTGCGCAATATCACATTTAATGGATTTTACTTCGTGAAGTCGAACGCTCTTTTGAAGCGCTCACTTAAAGTAAGTGTCGCGCTCCCTCCGCACCCAGCAGGGTCTTTACTGGCATTTGCCGCAGCGGCCGAATGCTTGATCTGCTTATACTGGTCCGTAAGCCCGGTCGCATCATCTGGTCCGTAAGAGATCAGAAGGGCATCTTCAGATTTTATAACTCTGTTTTCGGCAGATGTGATTGAGGTGCCATTTAGAATAAATTGCAATCTATTACCATCCTGACCATCTACAAATACCCCGTTTTCGGTGGTTACTACTTTGTTACCGAGAGTGAAGCCAATGTTGGCAAAGAAGGCACCCCATGTGACAGCGCTGGCATGGACGTGGATGAGGTCATTCACCTTATCATGCATGTGGGCATTGTGCTTGGGGTTATCAGCCTGTGCAAGGTCACAGGCAGCCTCCTCTTCGTAAAACGTAAAGTTATCGAAAGTTTCACGTTTGCCATTCACAAACAAGGCAAAATTTGCATGGTAATGAACCGCCTTATTTTTTGCAAGCACCATCCGTAGTCCTGCAAACATAACGAAACCAAGAAACAATGCTCCTATCAGTCCAGCCAAAATTTTTTTGCTCATGTTTTTAGTGTAACAGACACCTTTAAGGGTATTGCAAGAGATGCTATACTATGTATAGTAACTACAAACATCTTGATAAAAGATAAGGAGCACCCATATGGCAGAAGCCCAAGTCACCGTTTACAGCACCACCTGGTGTGCTTTTTGCAAGGCAGCAAAACAGTATTTTGATAGCAAAAACGTCAAATATAACGAGGTAGATATAGAGGTCGATACTGCCGCCGGCCAGAAAATAGTTGAAGAGACCGGTCAGATGGGCGTACCTGTCATCCGTGTTGGTAAGGAAGTAATTGTGGGATTTGACCGACCGCGTATCGACGCTGCGCTCGCCAAACTGTAATTAAATAAGGAGGCATACCATGAGCATTCCTGACGGTGGCGACAAGCTACAGGTGGGCATCGAAGCTCAGTATGCCCACTTTAGTCGCAAAGATCTGGAGCGCCGAATTGGCGTTATTATGGTTGTCCTTAGTGGCGAAGCAGGATCTTTAGAAGTAGACGATGAGCAGCTGCTTTCTCAGATGCGAGCTGGGTGGCTAGACCCGGATATTGCCGATGAGGAACATGACGATCCGCGCATTCAAATTGCCGATGCTCATCTGTTTAAAGCCCGAGAACCTGACCAAAAAGAGCGAGCCCAGGTAGAACTACAGCTCAGCGAGTGGTTGGTACATTACGAACATATGCGCGATGCTGCAACCGACTAAACTGTCGGCAACCCAAGAACTTTTTCCATCTTTGCTTTTCCGTGCGTAAGCTGTTTGAGCGCCATATCGGATTGCTGCTCTGTCAGCGCTCCAGACTGCCGATACACATCTAGCTGGGTAATAAAAATGTCACAAACCGGGTAATACTTGAGCGCAAACTTCCGCAAGGTGGCAGGATTTTCAGTCCACAGAAAACCGAGGCCGTTATCGGTAAAGTCAGATAATTTTAATAAAAAAGTCGTGGAACTAGTCGCGATTTTGTTCTTCACGTTTTCGGCATAAAGTTCCCTGAATTGCTCTATCGATAATACTTCGGTTGCCGGCGGGTTTGTCACCGAAATCACAAGGTCGCTCGTCCGTTCCGTAAACGCACGCGCAATGACAAAACCTGCCATGGCATGCAAGGTACCATCGGGTACCTCAAACGGCGACAATTCTATAATTTCATCAGCGTGATCTTCGACCGAATCATGCAGTAGCATCGCCGCAATCATGTCAGGTTCAGTCACATCGTAATCTCGAATGAGTCGAAGTGCAGTACGAAGTAGATGCGAGGAATAGCTAATTCCTTTATACATATCTTCACGGTGCAGATAAGTCGCCATATACAATGCGCTATTGCAGAATTGTTGGTCATCTAAGGGGAAATCAGCAATCTCTAGGCTGAAACGCCTCCCGAGACCTTCAGTCCCAAAACGACCCGTTATACCACTCAGAGGCATCAACTGTAACTGTTGGTCGGCAGGAGAAAGAGAAGTAATTTCAGTTGTATTGATATCCTAGTCTTACATACCAGAACACTTTTTACAAATTATAGTAACAAATACCACATAATTGTATTTTTTGTCTTTTTAGAACGAGTACTAGCACGTACACTAAGGGTATGGCATTTGAAGATTTTGAGACAAAGCAATCCGTTGCAGTGGTGTATACCGGAGATGGCAAGGGCAAGACGAGTGCTTCTTTGGGATTATTACTTCGTGCGCTTGGGCGCGGCTGGAAAGTGGCTTATGTGCAATTTGTGAAAACCTGGGAAACGGGTGAATCGTTAGCGATTGCCAAACTTATTGAAACGAATGTGTTTGGAAAGCAGCTTACATACTACAAAGGAGGCAAAGGCTTTTATAACGCTGGCGACATGAGCGCCAAGAACGTTACTGCTGACGAACATAAAAAAGCCGCCCTCGACACCTACAAAAAGGCTCTTGGCTATGCCAAGAGTGGCAACTATGACCTCGTGATTTGTGATGAAATTAATAACTCTATACATGATGGACTCCTGCCAGCCAAAGACCTCGAAAACCTCCTGAAGAACCGCGACCCAAAAACCAGTATCTGTGTCACTGGACGTAACTTCCCAGACAAGTTTTTGCCTCTCGTAGATATTGCCACCAACATGACCAAGCTGAAGCACCATTTTGACGATAAATTCCTCGCCAACAAAGGCATCGACTTTTAGCTATGTTCGTCGATAGCTTTGATGAAGCCACTCTCTATCGAGGTGTCCTTGATGCTGATGAAGCTGCCAGTTATGGTGCACTGATAAGCCGGTTCCGCGAGCAGCGCCGTCCGCTCTTCTTCAATGCTCCAATAAACCAGGCTGTCGACGTAACGGGCGTCCTGAAAGCTTGGCTCTCCTATCCCGAAGGCGCGAAAAGAACGCCGGCGATCGCCGATATCTATCAACCCGAGGAGAACGAACCAGAAACTTGGGAGACGGCCGCTGCACTCATACTTTCACAGTTGGCAGATATTATTGACGAAATCACCGGCACACCGTCCGAGGTGAGATTTCTACAGTCTTATGCACCGGAGGCAATGCTTGTACCACACCATGACAGAAGCGGATCATCGCGCGTTGTTGGTTTGCAGCTACCCGGTCACTTCAATCTGCATAATCCTCGCCGTCCAAATGAGATACTACACACAATAGAAATTAATCCGGGTGATGTGCTCCATTTTATGGCAACTAGTCTTCATTCGGCCACCAATCCAAGCCCTGACGCTTACCGCGAAACGCTTAATCTCATAGATATGTAGTTCGGCTCGCGCTTTCAAGTCTGAAGTGATAGCATAAGCATCAGATATGCAGCACGAACCATCTGATCAAATAAATACTCGCCGCGCTCCCATTATGTGGGCAGTTCTGTTCGTTCTTAGCAGCGTAGCCTTTTATGTTTGGGCAAAAAGCTTAGGCTGGAAGACAAACAATATCAGCGCCTTTGGACTGTTTCCACTCCTTGGTATGTTAGCGTGGCTCACAATGTGGACGCATTACTTTTGGGGAGCAATGCAATGGCGAACCAAACTTTACAGTCGCGTTACAGGCTATATCGTCCTGGTCTGCATCTTGTTACACCCTGCCATCTTCGCTTATGCACAGTACAAGGCCGGCAAAGGCTTTCCACCACTCAGCTACTATCGCTATTTACCACCGAGCGTGAACTGGGCAGTTGCTTTGGGTAGCTTTTCTTTCTTCGTCTTTATCTCTTATGAGTTCTTTAAACGAATGAAAAGCCGCCCATGGGTAGCGCGCTATTGGCCATGGGTGAGCGTGAGTCAAGCGGTTGCGATGTTTCTGATTTTTATTCATTCTCTCAAGATCGGCAATAATTTGCAGATTGGGTGGTTCAGGATTTTCTGGGCAGTCTGTGGCATTATCTTAGTACCGTGCGCGTTCATCCTCGTATCACGCGATTTTTCATCACACAAGCACCCTGAACATCGTGGCTAAAGCAACGCTTTACTTGTTATTGGGATTACCA
Source organism: Saccharimonadales bacterium (SeqCode) (assembly GCA_038211855.1). Taxonomy (GTDB): domain Bacteria; phylum Patescibacteriota; class Saccharimonadia; order Saccharimonadales; family SZUA-47; genus JBBQVE01. The sequence goes on along the minus strand of JBBQVE010000001.1, from coordinate 39,411 downwards.
GGATCAGGCAAGACGACAGCCGCCCGTGAGATTAGCAAATTAACAGGCGCTATACATCTTTCTTCTGATACGTATCGTCTTAGTCTGTTCAAAAAGCCTATTTTTACTCAGACTGAGCATGATGAACTGTATAAAAAACTCGACGAAGAATGTGCGCGGCTACTAAATGATGGCACGAGTGTTGTGTATGATGCAAACCTAAACCGCTTTGAACATCGCAGTGAGAAGTATCAGCTTGCTCGGCACGTGCAAGCTGAGTCGAAGCTACTATGGCTAATGGTACCAAAAGGTACCGCTAAACAACGTCGACTCGCGACACAGACAGAAGTTTTGGTACCCGCCGGTGAAACACCGGATACTATGTTCGACCGCATTGCCGATATTTTTGAGCCACCACACAAAAACGAAGCCTATATTGCCCTCGATGGCACCAAGATTACTACAACATATGTGACCCGTGCGCTCGGTCTTGTAAATTAGACATTGCAGGAGGCCGAGTAACGGTGGTACATTGTGTTTTACATGACGGAATGGCTTAGAAGTCAAAAAGCACGTAAAATACTAATGTTTTGTTTACTTGTGGCAGTAATTGGCGGAGCATACTTTGGCAGGAACGAAGTTGGTACTTACCGCGTGAGCAAGGTATTCGATGGCGACACCATCGCCGTTGATATGCAGGGTGTCGATGAAAAAATCCGCTTCATTGGTGCTGACACGCCGGAAACCGTCGACCCGCGCAAACCCGTGCAGTGCTACGGCCCCGAGGCCAGCGCTTACACCCACAGCCACCTCAAAGCCGGCACCCGCGTCAAGCTGACCCTCGATCCACTCTCCACTAACCGCGACCGCTACGGCCGTCTACTACGATATGTCTATTTAACAGATGGTACGTTGTACAATCAACGTTTGATTAGCCTCGGCTATGCCCATGCCTACACTGGCTTTCCATTTACCAAAATGCCCACCTTCAAAGCAATGCAGTCTAAAGCGCAAACTAGCAAAGTTGGCATGTGGGCCAGCTGTCCAGGCGCTTAGTCGAGCCAGGTTCTTTTATAGCCTAACAACACCATCAACAGATCAATCGGTAGTAAGATAACGCTAAGAACAAGAAACGGGACGCCAATCACATAGGAATACAGTTGGCCAGGCAGGGTGCTCCAAAAACTGAGTCTCGGGAAGTTTTCTGCCTGAAAAGTGCCTCTTTTTTGATGATGATGCAGGGTGCTGTGCTCAAGCTGCCAATAATGAATAATTTTTGGGAAGTAATGATACGTTTGGCCACGTGTGGTAATAACGAGGTGATTATCCTGCTCGATGCGCATCCCTTTTGCCGCCATACAGAGAGAGATGTCCTGATCTTCGTGAACAATTACATCGTCATTACAGACGTTGTCGCGCACTTTGAGCCACGCCGAACGATGAATCGCCATATTTGCGCCCCACATCGTGATGGTATGAAATGTGCTGTGCACAACCCAGTAGTAGGCTCGTGACCAAAATGTGCCGAGAATCAGTCCAGTGCGCGGTAACATACTGGCGTTTCCGAGACCCGTTATACCCATAAGATCAACAGTATGTTCAAACCGACTAAGGGCGCGCTCCACCCAATTTGGGTCAATGCGGCTGTCGGCGTCTATTCGGCCGATAATCTCGCCACGCGCCACGTCAAAGCCTGAGGAGCGCGCCCAGCCACGACCTTGTTGTGTCTCTTTAACAACTTTGACGAACGAATACTGCTTGGCGATGCCGATGGTGCTATCGGTGCAATTATTATCGACAATAATGACTTCAAACGGCGCAACCGTCTGTGTTTTAACAGCTTCTAAGCAGCCTTTGATATGGTGCTCTTCGTTATAAACTGGTATAACTAAGCTTAAGCGTAATGCATCTTTAGCCATTACTATGATAGTAGCAGAAAATGCCCAAGACTCCCTTAAAGAGTAAGCCTAAGAAGACGGATAAACTTGTTCCTCCAGTATCGCGCTGGAAGCGCTCTGCTTTAGCGCCTCTTCGATCAGTCAAACGCTTTTGGAAGAAAAATATTTTCACAAAAGTAATCGCCACTATCCTGGCTGCGTTTCTCGTTTTTCTTTCGGGTATGTACGGGGTGGGCGAGTGGTATATCTTCAGGCACCGCAACGATCCCCTCAACATCGGTGCGACGTTCATTCCTGAATACGCCAACTACTTTGGGCTCGACCCAAAAGACACCATGCACGCCCTCATCACAGACCTCGGGATACACAGCTTCCGTTTGGTAAGTTACTGGGATGTGATCGAAAAGACCCACGGCACGTACGACTTCAGCGAGCTTGACTGGGAGTTTAAGATGGCCCAAGAAACACATAGCACGATTTCGTTGGCACTCGGTATCAGACAACCGCGTTGGCCGGAATGTCACCCACCTGAATGGGTAAAGACGGAACCGATGAGTGTCTGGGCACCGCAACTCAAAACCTTCATGGGGGCAGTGATTAACAGATACAAAGATAATCCAGCGCTGCAAAGTTATCAGCTAGAAAATGAATTCTTTTTGACCGTCTTTGGAATGTGCACCGACTTCACTCGCTCCCGCCTTGTCGACGAATTCAACTATGTAAAAACGCAGGATCCGAACCATAAAGTCATCATTAGCCGAAGCAACAACTGGATTGGCCTACCGCTTGGTGATCCTCGACCTGACGAGTTTGGCATCTCAGTTTACAAACGAGTTTGGGACAAGACCGTCTCGCACCGGTACTTTGAATATCCACTGCCGGCTTGGTTCTATGCCAGCCTTGCGGGCGGTGCCGAGATTATGACGGGGAAGAACATGATTATCCACGAACTACAAACCGAAGCCTGGGTGCCAGACAGTTTCATGGGCATTGCCAATGCGCCGTTGAGCGAAGGCTACAAATCACTCAGTCCCGACCGCCTCAAAAAACGCATCGACTACGGTGTTGCAACAGGCATGAAAGAGATCAATTTATGGGGTGTGGAGTGGTGGTATTATGCCAAAGTCAAACAAAATGACCCAGCCCTTTGGAACGCTGCCAAAGAACAACTCGCCAAAGAGCGCGCCGCTCACAAATCTATGTAAACTTGTTAATACACGCGTTCGGCTAGAGCCGTGGCGATTTGACTCATCATGTCTTTTGGTTGAAACATTGCATGATTATGTTTGCCTTGTAGCATGCGTGCAAAAACTCCATTATCGTTCGCTCGCGCTATCGCTTCAGGTCGGGCAAAACCAAACTGATCTTGTTCGGTCGCAAATAGGGACCGGCCACCAGGAAACGCATCGGCGTTATCTATAAGTTTCTGGGATGATGAGAACTTACGTATGGCGAGCGGAATCTTGGCGTTAATTAAGGGGTGTCTCGCGACTTCTAAGACAGGCTCAAGCAGTCCTCCGCTTGAAATACCAGCTTCTTTGCCTACTGCCTTATCAAAAGCAATTACCGTCGCACCACGGACCGTGGTGCGTAGACGCGTCGGCTCCGGGGCATTCAGTGCAATAATCTCGGCTGCTTTATTTACAGCCATGATTCCAGCGGAATGCGTCACAACGAGTCGTTCTGACATCGCAGCTTCGTATTTGAGCGGATCATCAAAAAGATCTGCAACACGAACAATGTCGGCATCCTCTGCAAGAGCAAATGGGCCAGAGGTAAGCTCGTTCGCTAATCCTTCGGTGAAACGAATACTTTCACTAAAACCAGGCACAACTATTACACTTTTATACATAAAATTATTATAGCATTTATATACGGTTATGTCTATGACTCAACCTCTGTTATTATATAGAAGTGAAAAACAAGCAGCCTCAAGTCAAACGCATCCAAAACAACCGCGCCAGATTCGACTATGATTTGGGCGATGAATTGTTGGTGGGTATTGCTTTGAACGGCCGCGAGACGAAGGCTTTACGCCTTGGCAAAGGCCAATTACGGGGCGCATTTGTGAACGTCCGCGATGGGGAACTATGGCTCAACAACATGACAATTACGGGGAATGTGGGCCTGCCGATTGATGTTGATGAACAGACTCGGGCACGTAAACTACTGGCGAAACGTCGTGAAATCAACGCCTTGATGAGCGCTAAACACGAAGGCTCAACTATTGTTCCAACGGAAGTCCTGACACGTACCCGCTTTATAAAAGTTCGCATCGCTATCGGCAAAGGCAAAAAGCAGTACGACAAGCGCCATAGTCTCAAAATTAAAGATGACGCCCGCAATGTACAACGAGAGCTAAAAGGCCGTTATTGACCGCTCGGTAGCATGAGGTGCGTTGCCATATCCAGCGGATTCAGGCCGGTTTTAGTGGCCATGATTTGATTTAATCCAATTGCAGCGAGACCGATGACACCCGTACCCATCAGTCTATTAGTGGTAGCCTTCGAATCATTCGGACCCATAGTAATAAAACTCATAGCGCCGCGGCCAATCCATTCGCGTAACGAAGTCCGGGCTTGGAACGATGTTCGAAGAACAGAATAGCCATGTACCCTTAGTACATCGTCAACGTAGTGGAACTCTTCAAAATCATCCATGAAGAGATTAGTATACAATATTTTTGAAGATATGTGCTACGAGATAAGTGTGCCGACTTTTTCGCCGGTTACAACTTTGGCGATGTTATCGGGCTTATCAACTTCAAAGATGATGATAGGAATTTTATGCTCCATTGCGAGTCCCATTGCCGCCTTGTCCATAACCATGATATTAGGGTTTTCAACGGCCTGTTGGTAATCGAGTGTGTCATATTTAACTGCATCAGGGAATTTCGTTGGGTCTTTATCGTAGACGCCATCGACTTTGGTGCTCTTTAGCACAACGTCACAGCCGAGCTCGAGTGCGAGGTTGACCGAACCAGTATCGGTTGTAAAGTAGGGACGTCCCACGCCACCGGCTACGATTACTACACGGCCATTTTCAAGATGTTTATCTGCGAGCCGAAAAGAGTAATTTTCGGCAACTTGTTCTGCAAAAATATTGCTCAAACAACGCGTCTGAATGCCATTGGCTTCAAAAATATCGGTTAAAGCAAGGCCATTGATCATCGTGCTCAACATGCCCATATGATCTGCCGTGACGCGGCGAATACCGTTCCCGGCCGTCGTTGCACCGCGCACAATGTTGCCACCACCGACGATGATGGCAACCTGAACGCCATTCTCCACAACTTTTTTGATTTCACTTGCCAGCCAAGCGCCGCGTTCTGGATCAAAGCCGCCCGCTGCGTCACCAGCTAACTGCTCACCTGAAAGTTTCAAAAGGACTCGTTTGTATGCCATTAACCGATAGTGTAGCAGAGCAGGATAAGTTTCTGCCATAACTTCTATGAAATATAAAGCTTATGTTGCATTTTTATGCTTTTTATGCGATACTATATCTTTATGTCTACCGAGGCCTTGTCTGAGGCGATCAAACTTCCGGAGCCGTTCATTATTGGTCAGGTGCCAGATGAACTTATTGAGGCCGCCCCAAAAAACGACTTCAATAACCATCCGCGATTACTTGATTGGCGACCGTATCACGACATTGGAAAGTATATGTTGGAATGCGCACAGGAAGCCGGTTTGCAGGTAACTATGCCACGTCAAGTCTATGCAACGGGTGCTCGTTTAAAGCCCGGTGACCGTGGTCACTATCGATGGCACCATGACGACATGTATCTGCTGGCAACAAGCTGGGGTTTAAATACAGATGTCGTACATGGCTCCTACACTCCAATTGAACTCAACGCCGCGGTGAGTGAACTTGGGCTAAAGGAACACGAAACGTCTGAAAGTTCGTCCATACTCGAATTGCTGATGAACAAGCATGGCTACGAGCCAGTACTCAAGTTACTTCCTGGAGTGAAATTTATAACTTTGCCAGATAAAGCTATTACGCTTGAAATGCCGAGCAGACATACCACTCATACCAGCCCGACTAATCTTTCTAATAATACGATAGTCAGAGGATTTGTCGGAGTCGACCCGCGGCGCAGATTTGGCTTTATGCCGGTTAAAATGAAACAGTCGAATCGTCATTAAGTCTGTTTATTACTATGTTTGCTATTTTAGCTACTATCTTCTATTATACTCCTTTTTGTCAATAAAATCAGTAAGACATACTATTGTTTAATTGTAAACTATGTTGTATAATTATATACGTTCTTTGGGCCGATGCAAATCGCGTGAAGGATGCAAATTGACAATTCGTGCTATAGAAACGCTTAGACCGGCATAAGTAAATAAACTATTTGTTTGTTTTTATCGGTCTAAGCAAATCAGCTTTTACTCGACGTACTGCATCTGCAGGTGACATCCTATCAAGGAGACACTAGTGAAATACGACAATGAGGGCAACTTCAACATGAGCGACCGCGATGTCGTCAATACTACCAAGAAGTGGGTGATCATTGCCATTCTGGCAACGATCGTTCTTTCGCTTGGCGGTTGGGGACTCAAGGTTCTGCTCAGCGGCCCGAAAGGTCGTGGCGATCAGATTATCCAGAACAACAGCAATCAGAACCGTACTGAACAGCAGCAGGCTTTCGAAGATCGTTTCGCCGCCATCAAGGCACTAGATCTAAAGATCGGTATCGCCCAACAGGCAATCGATACAGACACTAAGGCCGGCAAAGACACGACCATCGACCAGCAGAACCTGATAGGAGTAGAGAATGTGTGCGTATCGGCCGTCACCGAATACGATGCCAATGGGCACAAAGTGCTTGCACAAGACTGGAGAACGCCTGACCTGCCACAGCAGATCAACCAGCAGGATCCAAAAACCGACTGCAAGCCCAACGCCTAGCCAACTAGAAGTACAGAAGTACAACCAGAATTCCTACACAAGGAGAGACATGAAGAACCCTATCAGAATGCTCGGTTTTGTTTTGGCCTGCGTCCTCACTGCTGCAGCATGCAGTAGTGGTGCCTCAGGAGCTGACGGCAAGACTCAGACAGCTGGTCAAGATGTCGTCAACGGTTACATGGATAAGGTGAACTCCCAGCACTTGTACCCGCTGGCACAGATGAACACCTTCCTGGAATTGGAGCAACAGCGTGAAAAGCTGCTCAGGTTCAATAACCCTGACAAGCTCGGCTATGCCTACATCTTCAACCCTGGGGTGAAAGAGCCAATTGGCTACTACACCATTAAGGGCAAGATCAGCTCCACCAACTCCCAGATGACACCTACCGATCAGGTTTACTGGACGTGTAAGCACAATCATGGGTGCCAGCCGGTAGTGGTTCATAGTCCAACGGACGACGGCAGCTACGGCGAAAACGAGAAAGGTTACTTCTTCTTCACTACCGAAGACGTTTACGTCTTTGTTCCTGAGCTGATGTCGCCCCTCTACCAAGATGCACCGATGACAATCTTCAATGTGCCGCAGTTCAATGCGTCCACTGACAAGCCTTCATCTGTTGGTGAAACAATTGCCGAGCGCGATGCCAACCGCAAAGCAGAAGCTGCAGCTGCTCAAAACGTCACATCGACGACCACGGGCGGATAACGCACGAATCCCCCCCAACACCTGAATTCACAGGCGGGCTGATTTCCTTTCGAGGATATCAAGATTGAATAAGGCACGAACGATGTCTTACTGTAAGCTAGCAAAGAAGCGAAGGGTCCAACTTTTCGTGGAGCGAGCAATCGTTAAATCCTGGGATCGTCCTAGGTGAGCAGACATGAGTCTGGACCATTTTTACTTGCCGGCTAACCCCAGCACCAAAAAATCCAATTCCTCATCTCTGCTCCTATTACCTCCACGAATGTGAAAGTCGTGCTGACGAGCCGTAAACGGCGAAAGGTAATGTCAAATGATACAATTATCTTATGAAGATTTATTCGTGGAACGTCAACGGTATCCGCGCTGTGTGGAACAAAGGGCTATTTCAGGAATTTGTGGAGCGGGAACTACCAGATATCTTATGCTTGCAGGAGACGAAGGCCCAGCCGGAGCAGTCACCTGTTGTTCTGCCGGGGTACCACGAATACTGGCACTCAGCACAGAAGAAAGGTTATTCTGGTACCGCGATTTTCTCGAGAATAGAGCCATTAGAAGTACGGAATGGCTTTTCAGCCGCTATCCAAAAAAAATATGATTTTAAGGATATATTTGGTACCACAACAGACGAGGGCAGGGTATTGAGCGCTCGATTTAAGGACTTCTGGGTGGTGACCGTGTATACCCCAAACAGCAAGGAAAAGCTGGAACGCCTGAGTATGCGCCACAAAATCTGGGATCCGGCTTTTCTTGAACACGTAAAAGAACTAGAAAAGGACGCACCAGTGATTTTTTGCGGTGACTTTAATGTCGCCCACCAAGAAATCGACCTTGCTCGACCGGCCGAAAACGTCGGTAAACACGGTTTTACGACAGAAGAACGTGAAGGTTTCGATAAAATGATCGCTACCGGTTTTTTGGACACTTTTCGAACCCTACATCCAGATGAAAAAGATGCTTACACGTGGTGGACTGCCTGGGGCGGGGCACGTCAACGCAACGTCGGCTGGCGGATTGACTACTTTATGATCAGCGACTCGCTGAAAGACTCCCTCAAAGCAGCCACGATTCACCCAGAGGCAATGGGGTCTGACCACTGTCCGATCAGTATTGAGCTCGCCGACTAAACGGTTTCGCTTAAATCATATATACTTATGTTTATATGAGTCGACAGTTTGCGGTGTTTGATATCGACGGTACGATCGTGCGTACCAGTTTACTGCAGCTGATTATCAAAGAGTTGGTGAACCGCGGCAGCTTTGACGGTGCGGTGGCAGGAGATATTGAGCGGATTCTGCATGATGGCCGACAACGGATTGCTGACGAAGACTTCGGCACGTATATGAAACAGGCCGTCGATCTGATCATTGAACATTCCGGCGGTGAGCTGAAGCTGACTGATTATGAAGCCGCGGTGAATGCCGTCGCCCTCTCGCTGAACTCCACAACCTATGTCTATACCCGACAGTTAATCGACACACTCAAAAAGAATAACTTCTTTTTGATTGCTATTTCCGGCTCAGAACAACGTGTCGTGCAGGCTGTCTCACTGGCGCTCGGTTTTAACAGTTGTGCTGCCGGTGTCTACTATGCTGATGATGGCAAAAAGCTGACAGGTGAAGTTGAGCCGTTTGCCGCTAAAAAAGATGAGGTTTTGAAGTCGATTATTGCCAAACATGATCTGTTAACCCGTGGCAGTATTGCCGTTGGGGATACTAGTCGCGACATTGTCATGTTCGATATGGTGGCGCAACCGATCGCCTTTAACCCAAATCAGGCACTGTTCAAGGTCGCCCGCGAAAGAAACTGGATGGTCGTACTTGAACGTAAAGACGTCGTCTACGGCTTGCAGCCCGAGAACGGCAGTTACGTGCTAAAATCAGTAAACGTATAGGTAACAGATTGGCTACGATGGATAGTTACTGGCAGCAACAGAGTAATGACACGCCACTTTTTCCAGATATTCTTTGGAGCCGTCCCGAAACCAAGCAGGGGGCCGGCAAACTACTGATAGTAGGCGGTAACAGTTTTGGTTTTGCGGCGCCTGGGCAGGCTTTTGCATCAGCGACTGACGCTGGCATTGGCATCGTCCGCGTCTTGTTGCCTGAGGCACTGCGCAAAATCGTTGGGAGTCATCTGTTAGAAGCCGAGTTTGCGCCCAATAATCCCAGTGGCAGTTTTAGCCGCGAAGCCCTCGATGCACTCCTTATGCACTCGCACTGGGCCGATGCCGTTTTACTCGCAGGCGAGCTAGGACGTAACAGCGAGACTGCCGTGACGCTCGAGAGCTTCGTAAAAAAGTACCAAGGCCTCCTGACTATTACGCGAGATGCAGCCGATTACTTCCTGAAAACTCCTTCCGACATCCTCAATCGACCGGATACTTTAGTTGTCGTCAGCATTGAGCAGTTGCAGAAACTAGCGATGCATGATGGCTATGATGAACCGCTGTTATTCAGTATGGGGGCAACCCTCGTTGCCGCCTGGTTGCACGAATTTAGCTTACTGCATCAAGCCCATTTGATCCTCTGCCATGATGGACAGATATTTGTCGGCAGCAAAGGCAGGGTCGTCTCCCAAAGAACGGATACAGATGAAAAGATGTGGCGTGTCTCGACAGCTGCCAGAGCTACTGTTTTTTGGCTACAGCAGCCGGCGAAAGCTTACGAATCACTCGTCTCCTCTTTTCTACCAAACAAAAAAGAGATCTAACGATCTCTTTTTTGTTTGGTGCCGCAGGACGGACTTGAACCGTCACGAGCGTAAAGCTCACAGGATTTTGAGTCCGGCGTGTCTACCATTCCACCACTGCGGCATAGGGAGTCCGATACATTATACCTGTTAGAGTCTAAGTGCGGTATACTATTCTTAACTACTTATGATTACATCGCCGACTGAGGAGGAGGATGCCAAGCGGCATCTTTTAAAGAAAAAGGAGCTGAACCTGCAGCCGATTTCTTCGCAATATCCAATGCCGGATGTCACAACAGATGCAGATGTGCAGGCGATCATGGATCGCGTGAACGATATTAACGACGATCGAGAAACTGAGTCAGAAGAATCAGTACGTCAACATTCTCTGGTCTTACCGCCACAGCAAGATGCTGCCTTCCTCATAAAAGAAGAGCAGAACGCTAAAAAAGACCACAATATGGCCGCTCTCAACATCGTGCGAAGTAAACTTGCCAAAATCTATAAAGATGAGCCTGATGCCGACGAAGAAGCTATTGAAGCCTATCAGGCAGGCGCCGAACGTACCAAACACCAGCAGTACATGCTCGATCTCACGAATTCAGGCAAAAGTCTGGCTGCGATTCAAATTGAATGGCACGCTTACTACGCCGGATTGGCCGATGCCGAAAAACATGAAGTATGGCAGGAGTTTTATAGCGCCCATTCTGCTCAGGCACAGCCCGTCGAGCATCCCAAAAAAGCCCTCCACGAAGCAGATGAAGTAACCGAAAAAGTCGTCGGCGGTTCATGGGATAAAAACAAGCCAAATGACACGCGTACAGTTGCAGAAATCAAACGCCAGCTGATGCGCAAAGCAATGCCAAAAGGCGTAAAGCTTTCAGCAAAGCATCACATCCAGTCGCTGCTATTTGGGCTTGGTATGGCATCATTGGTCGTTGTTTTGCTCTTGTTCAGCTTTTTCAATGAACGCTTCATTGCACCATTCATAAGTCCAAGTCACCAGGTGAGTGCCACGCCGATTATTGGTACCTCCGGCGATATCGGCCCAGATCAGGAAATCATTATTCCCAAGATTAACCTCGAGATTCCTGTCATCTTTGGTACCGACAGCAACAATGAACAGGCTGTTGAAGATAGTTTGCAGGACGGTGTTGTACACTATTCAACCTCGGCAGTTCCTGGTCAAACCGGCAATGTCGTTATCGTCGGTCACTCCAGTAACAATATCCTCAACAAGGGGAAGTATAAGTTCGCTTTTGTACTGCTGAAGCGCCTCGATATTGGTGATACCTTTAGCCTAAACAAGGGCGGTGTACGCTACACCTACCAAGTATTTGATAAAAAAATCGTAAAGCCGACCGATGTCAGTGTCCTTGGACCAACCTCAAAAGCCAACTCCGCCACGCTCATCACTTGTGACCCTCCTGGCACGTCTCTGAACCGTCTGGTTGTGGTCGGTGAACAGATAACTCCAGATCCTGCCGCCAATGCGAAAGTTGAAAACAAGACGCCAGCCCTGACTAGCAAAGGTATCCTACCCGGCAACTCACCATCTCTTTGGCAAAAAATTAAAAACTGGTTCTAACGCTTGTGGCCGAGGGCCTCTCGTGGGGGAATGGTTGAAACCGCCTGGAGTGCGGACTTAAAATGAAGCTTACTGATTCTTGGCGATAAGAAGGGTGCGATTGATATTAAAGACTTTGCCATTCTGATCGGCGGTGAAAGTATAAGCTGACTGGTAGCTATTGTCGAAGTAAATACCAAGCCCATCGAGACTCGCAACCATTTTCTGAAGATTTTCACCACTAAAATCAAACATATAGACTGAACCACCACTAATGGCCGTCATGTGCTTACCATCTACCCACTGGACCGGCACGTCACTGATTGGTACAGGCAGTTTGTACGCTGTCGTCTTGTCGAGATCAAAGTTATGGGTCGCAAAGTTGAGACCACCACGAGCCATCACTGCTGTCACATCTGTTGAAAACGACACTTCGGTCGGTGCTTTCAGCTGGAGTACGGTCGTCGGTAGCGGCAACAGTTGCTTTGGATTCGCCCTCAAATAAGTCAGTGGGTCGCGTAGAATGGTTACTTTATTTTCGTTGGAGACACCAATAGCCATAACAGGCGCATTGCCAAGCTTCGCAATTGCTAGCAGATAAGTTGGCGATTCAGGTACCTCTCGCATAAGATACGACTTGTCGCCCGTTTCGAGTCGAACTTGCATCTTGCCTTTATCGGCCGGAGCAGCCGCTGTTACGTAGAGTATGTAGTCGCTGCCATTCGTTTTATAGGTGACGACGTCTTTGACCTTTACTCGAAGTGTTTTGTCAGCTAAATTATCGGTACTGAGCGTCTTGGCAGTCGCGTCAAAGACATAATATTGATCATAGACTCGATCATGGAAAGTAACCTCAGCTATACCAAGATGCAGCTCTTTTGTAAGATTGAGTGACTGGTCGGGGGCATTACTGTTTACTAATATATAGTCTTGGACGACGCCGTTCACGACGTTGCTAACAATGAAGTGTTTACTATCGTCGGCCCACTCCGTGACTTTCAATTGTCCAATTTGAGCTGGGTCATTAAAGATCGTTTTTGGCAACGCTATTTCTTTTGGAGCAGTTTCTGGTTGCGTAAGATCCAATACAAAAACACTCAGCGGATGATCGGCAAACTGAAGCGTCATATAGTGACGGTCGATGCTTTCTGTCGCGGCATAGGATGTGTTTGCAAAAGTCTGTTCTGGCGTTGGTGTAAGGACGGTCGGCAAAAGACGCGCATAATCTAACCGCTCGACCGTCCCACCTTCGAGTAGCACATTATTGGCTCGCCAATCCCGGTAGCCATCACGTTTGATGGAGACATCATACACGCCGCTTGGAACAACTAATCGACCAGCGGTCTTGGGTCGCTGTTGGCGACCATTCAGAAAGATAGATGCACCGTCGGGTGTGCTGTTTACAAAGAATTGTCCATTTTGAATAAGATCACCCGTCACTCGGTCTACATAGAAGCCGTTACCAATATAGACGAGAATAACCGTAGCAATCGCGACGGCAACTGTTAAAAGACCGTAGCCGATGTACAGTCGTATGCGGTGGCGGCGCTTCTTGATGGGGTCTAGATAGTCCATTTGTTTTTGCTTCTCGTCTTTGCAGTATACCACTTATTACGGGTATCGGACAGCTTGCAGGACAGCCGGCTGTGGTGTACGATACCTCACAGACATTCGAGCCAAAAAAAGCTTATTTTAGAGGGTAAAAACGAACACCGTGGGCAACCAGCAAAACTTCATCGAAATCAACGGTCAGCGCTACGACGCTGTCACTGGCGCCTTGATTGGCACACATGCAACACCAAAAAATACCCAAAAAATGGTCGTTGACGGCTTTGTGAAACGACCGAAGCACTCGACTTCTGTCCCTGTTGCTCGAGGTGGCAGCGGCTTGCCAGCAACGCCTGTCCAACGCACCAAAACTTTGATGCGCTCAGTGGTCAAAAAGCCGTCTTCTGCTTCGCTTACAAAACCAATCCTCGTTGCCGCTACGAGCAGTAAGCCAGTAGCAAAAACGATTATCACCCCGCGAACCGCCGCCACGTCTCTCGGCCGTGAACAACATGCCCAACAGGTAGAAAAGAGTGCTCTGATCCACAAGTTTGGGGCACCACAAATGCCTGCACAAATTATTAAGAAAGTCGTACCGTTGGAAGTCCGACCAGCTCCGGCCATCGTCCCAGTTATCAGCGCAGTTACTAGCCAGAAAGCCAAGACGGCTGATTTGCTGGATCGTGCGCTTGAGGCTGCCCAAAGCCACAATGAGCCGTTTTATGATCCCAAGAAACCAATGCACAAGCGCATAGCGAAGAGGATAGGAATCAGCGCGAAGGCTTTAGCAATCTCTACTACAGTGCTTGCCGGCCTATTGATTGGCGGTTTTTATGCCTATCAGAACGTTCCGAACCTGGCCATGCGAGTTGCTTCTGCTCGTGCCGGATTTGGAGCGACAATGCCAGAATACTCGCCATCTGGCTTTACGTTCCAAGGTCCCGTGCAATATAGCGCCGGGCAGGTGGTTGTCAGCTTCAAGTCCAACAGTGACGCGAGCCGCAACTATAAACTCTCCCAACAGACCAGTACCTGGACCAGCGATACGCTTCTGAGCAACTTCGTCGCCATCGGTGGCAAAGCATATCAGACCTATCAAGATCGTGGACGGACTATTTATATCTACGATGGCTCAAATGCTACTTGGGTCAACGGTGGAGTGTGGTATCAAATCGAGGGCAACTCCGATCTGACGAGCGATCAGCTTGTCAGAATCGCCGCCAGCCTGTAACTCTCTGGGAAAAGCTCAATTATTGCAAGCGGTTTTTGATACGGTCGATTCCCATTACACGCATGATGGCGGTGAGGTCGGGCGTGCGGTTTTTACCAGTTAACTTGACTCTGACAATTCGCGCAAAATCGGCGACGTTGCCCACAAACTTTTCTGGATTGGCTTTGAAAGCTTTATTGTCTGTTGCGAAACCGCATTTTTCGGCGGCCGCTTTGAGCTTTTCGAACCAGATCTGCGACTCATCAGCCGGGTCATAAGACTCCAAAAAAGCAGCACAGGCATGTGCAACAGTTTTCGTGTCAATATCTTCGAGTTGCGCCAAAATCTGAGGAGCAAAATCCTTCGTGAATAATTGATCGTAAAAATAGGCGTAATTGTCGAAGGCATCTTCCCACTTGGCTAGGTCTTTGCGCGGTTTTTCACCGGTACGTTCGATTTCTAGCACTTTATTCGTGTAATCGGCATTAACCTCAAGGGCATGCTTGAAATCTTTATTAGTCTGAGCAGCAATCAATCGTTTGTTGAACTCGTCTTGAGGTAGTGATGCGATGTAGTCCTTACAGTAGTCCTGTAGCTTGGCCATGTCGAGGAGCGGAGCACGGCTGGCAGCTAACTTTTCTAAAGAAACAGGGAACTCAGACAGAGAAACACTTGGATTGGAACGGTACCAGTCTTCAAACGTTGAGTTAGCGAGGCCCAATAGATAGGCTTTGACGCCTTCGACGGGGTAACCTGCCGCTATCCAAAACTCCACATTGGCTTCGTCGTCTTTGCGTTTGCTAAGTTTGCGTTTGCCGCCACCGTTTTTGTCCAAAATACTGATTGGCGCAAAGTGGCCATAGGTAAAAGGAGTAAGCTCGAGGGCTTGGCAGAGTTCAATGTGGAGCGCCGTGCTTGGTAGCCATTCGTCGCTGCGGAAGACTTTGGTGACACGCATCAACGTGTCGTCAACGACATGCGCCAGATGGTAGGTTGGCAGACGCGTGCCATCACTTTTTATCAGCGGCACATCGAGGTCGTTTTCGGGCACTTCCATACGGCCCTTGAAGACGTCTTCATAAGTAATGCGCTTCTCATGGCTTCCTGTGGATTTGAAGCGTAAGACGAACGGTGTGCCCGCATCAAGCGCAGCAGTGACCTCTTCATCAGTTTTTTCACGCCACAGTGCCCACTTTCCATAGGTACCAGGTCGTACTTTGGCAGCTTGCTGGGCAGCCGTAGTGGCCTGCAATTCTTCAGGTGTAGCGAAGTCGGGGTAGGCGCGGCCAGAACGGAGCAGTTCAAGAGCGTAGGCCATATATATATCACCGCGTTGACTTTGAAAATAGGGCCCATAAGCACCCTCACGGATCGGGCCTTCGTCATACTGTAGGTCAAAATAATCAAACGCTTCAACGATCCGCGCAACCGAACCAGCAACTTCGCGTTTCTTATCTGTATCCTCGATGCGTAAAATGAAGACGCCGGCACTTTGGTGGGCAATCCGCTCATTCACGAGACCTGCATAAATCGTACCAATATGTACAAAACCCGTCGGACTGGGCGGCACACGCATCACTTCGGCGCCTGGCGGCAACGAGCGGGCAGGGAAGGTAGCTTCAATCTGCGCACGCGACCTCAGCGTCAGACCTTCGCTGAGCAAGGCAGCAATTCGTTCAGTCGTTGTATCTGTCATTACTTGTTAGTTTAACATCTTTCACGGCGGTTTGTATTCAGAGACCAAGCCACGTACAATAAGCATAACAATGTTTAGTGGGGAACTTGTGAACTATGGACAACGCCAAAGCTATAAAAAAACCAGATGATACCTTAAAAGATCCAGAATTTGTCCCTCCAGAAGAGATGGCGGCAGATGACGCGATGGTTGATACCGATACAGGACCAACCCTCACAGTTAGCGCTGGCAAAAAGCAAAACTGGTTTACGCGTCTGACAACCAAAAAAAAGCTGCTCATCTTTATTCCTCTTGGTGTCTTGCTAATTGGGAGTGTCGTGGCGGCCTTTTTGCTGACGCGTCCTAAAAAAGTCGTACCTGTCTTGAAGCCTGCGCCCGTCATCCAGAAGGCGGTTGAGCCACCAAAGCCAACAACGGTTGCAAGCAAATTAACTGGCGTACAAGTCACGCCTGAACTCAACCAACGCGGCGTCACTGGTGTCATGATCGAAAATAGTATCGACGCACGTCCACAGTCTGGTCTTTTGGACGCTGGCGTCGTCTACGAAGCAATCGCCGAAGGTGGCATTACACGCTTTTTGGCCCTCTTCCAGACCGAACAACCGACCTACATCGGACCGGTGCGGAGTGCTCGGCCGTATTACATCAACTGGCTATTGCCGTACAATGCTACCTATATGCACATCGGTGGTAGTGCCGTGGCCTTGCAGATGCTTAGCCAACTTAAATTGATGGATATGGGCGAGAATGGGGCCGATAACCCGATTCAACGCGTCAGCTCGAGATATGCGCCACACAATGCCTATACGAGTATGTCAGTGCTTGATAAAGTACGGAGCGACAGGAACTGGGGCAATCCTGATTTTACTGGCTTAGCTCGAAAGGCCGAGGCACCCAGTAAGACACCAAACGCTACCACCCTCGATTTTGCCATCTCTAGCACCAATTTCTTCGTGCACTACGACTATGATGCCGCCAACAATGCTTACAAACGCAGCGAAGCCGGTGCGCCGCACGTTGATGAAAAGTCCGGTAAACAGCTCGAGCCGAAGGTCGTTGTCGCCCTCATCATTCGCTATAACATCGATCCGGATGATATTCACAGCGACTACGCTAGCATTGGAACGGGCGATGCAGTCGTCTTCGAAGACGGTATCGTGACGACTGCAAAGTGGAGCAAACCGCAGGCTACCTCGCCGCTCGTTCTCCAAGACTCAAACGGCGTGACTTTGCCGATTAACCCTGGACAAACCTGGTTCACGGCACTTGGCCAAGCCACAATGGTAAATTATAAGGCACCTGCAGCGCCGGCTGCACCGTAAAAATGGACCATTTAAAAGCCGTCCAAAAAGCCCTCATTGGCCGACTGTGGATGGCTTTTATGCTTGTCTCGCTCGTTCCTCTCGTCGTGTGGCTCGCAGGCAGACATCTGCATGTTCCAAACATTCCGTTAGCGGTCGGCTCGATCACGATTGGGTTTGTCTGTGCATATTTTATGTCCGCAGCCACGACATCCTACGCCCTCGAACCACTCAAAAATCTGCGTCAGGCCATCTTACACGTCAGTCGTGAGACTTCTGCTACACCAGCTCCTGATATCGAACATATAAAACTTGGCCGTGAGATGGTATCTGTTTTGGCCCTCCAAGTATATGAAATGGCCAGCAAAGCGGGTCATAGTCAAGAACAGGAGCCACATCCGCAAGCGGCCGTCATAGGCGGCGAAAAGATGTTAAATGCCACTCCGTTGCCAGTATTAACCGTCGATAGTGCCTCACATTTGCACTATATGAATGATGCGGCGGTGGTGTATCTGGGTATCGATGCCGAAAAGCGACAAGCCTCAATCGGTAAAAACATCAATGATATCCTAAACATGAGTTTTCCAAGCGAGCTCACTTATGAGACGTGGTTGTCAGATTGTCAGAAGAATGTTGTGAAGGCAGGCACTACCTGGAACCGTGTGCGTTTGGTAGATACAGATGGCAACCCGACGAAGCAGTTCGATATGGCGGCCAGTTATAGCAAGGGCGCTGGTGAGGTTGAGTCAGTCCTCGTTTTCTTCGATCACACCGAATCGTATGCGGCTGATGATCAAGAAATTAGTTTTGTCGCGATGGCCGTGCATGAACTGCGCACACCGCTCACCATTATGCGCGGTTATATAGAAGTCTTTGAAGACGAGCTTGGCCCAGGTTTGGCGCCTGAATTGAAAGATTTTATGCATAAGATGCACGCCAGCGCCCAGCAACTGACGGCCTTTGTGAGTAATATCCTGAATGTGGCCCGCATCGGTGAGAATCAGCTCACGCTGACGCTGCACAAGGAAGACCTCAAAGAGATCCTGACCTCTGCCGTAGCCGACCTTGAGCTGCGTGCCCAAGTCCATGGCAAGCATATAGTTCTTGAGATTGATCCATCGATTCCACTGGTCGCCGCCGACCGTATCAGCGTCCATGAAATCATCAATAACCTCGTTGATAATGCCATTAAGTATGGCGGCAAGTCCGAACAGATTACCATTACCAGTAAAATTGGCCGCGATGGTATGGTTGAAACGAGCGTTCAAGATAATGGCCTCGGTATTCCCGCCAGTGTGGTACCAAAGTTATTTGATAAATTCTACCGTAGTCACCGTAGTCGTGTTCAGATCGGGGGCACCGGCCTTGGCTTGTATCTCTGCAAAGCACTCGTCAACGCCCATGGTGGCAATATTTGGGTCAACAGCAAAGAAGGCGAAGGCAGCATCTTCACGTTTACCCTCGAGCAGTATGATGAAGCGCGACATGGCGCTGAAGCACAGGGTCAAGATGGTATCATGAGGGGAGCACACGGCTGGATTAAGAACCATAGCATGTACAGGAGATAAAGCATGGATCAGAAACTCAAAATCTTATGTATCGAGGACGAATTCTTCATTAGCGAGCTGTATACTCGTGCTTTGCAAACTGCCGGCTATGAAGTTGTTACGGCACCGGACGGCGATACAGCGGTTGTTGAAGCCGAAAAAGACATCTACGATATCATCTTACTAGATCTGATGATTCCCGGCATTAACGGCATTGAGGTGTTGCGCCGTTTGCGCAGCCCGGATCGTCCGAAGCAAATCAAAGCCAAGATTATCGTTACGACCAACCTCGACCAAGAAGAAGGCACCCGCGAACGCATCGAAAAACAAGCCGATGGCTACCTTATCAAGGCCGAAATCACCCCACGCGAACTCGTTGAATATCTCAAACAGCTCGAGTCATAAACAGGGGATGACATTGAAATTATTAAGAAGCTCGTCGCCCTTAAATTGCTAGGTGCAGACTGACGCCGACCAAGAGGAGCGGCCATAACAGGATTGCCAGCAGGGCAGAGAGTATGTGACCGATCGAACCCAAGTCTGTAAGGTAGCCCCGATTGCTCGCCACGACCACACCTATAATGATATAAATAATTCCGCCCGTTGAGTATCTTCTTCTCATTTTTTGTACTCCTAATCTGTTGCGTATTGTCGATTATTTCTGCTGGGAGCGCGATAAGAATCCTTACAGCCACACTGTGCTACTAGTGTAAAATAGCAAATCCGCCTCTGTTATGATATGATTTTACGGCACGAAACAACGGTCCCGTCGTCTAGTGGTCTTGGACACCTGGTTCTCATCCAGGAGATCGCGGGTTCGAATCCCGCCGGGATCACCAATACAAAAGCCCCATCAAATGATGGGGCTTTTGTATGTGCATACTTTATTATTTGAAGCTCCATGACCCTCGTAAGTCGATTGTGATACTATTTGAATATGAAAAAAATTACGACGAGCGGCCTAAGAAAATTCAATTTCGTTATGGCGGGACTACACACAGCACAAGGACTCGCAGTTATGGCCCTGAGTCGCAGCTTTCGTCTTCCAATAAGCGGCAGCTATCTTCGTTTCGACAGCGCTACACAAAAGTTACTACCGGCCAGCAAAACACTTTTTACTCTCTCATTGCCCGCACTTATCGTCGCATTCTTTTTTCTGTCCGCGGCCGCTCACCTATTTATTGCAACCATCTACAATAAAACCTATAACAAAAATCTACTGCTCGGCATCAATAAAACCCGTTGGTTTGAATATGCACTTTCGGCTAGCACGATGATGGTCGCTATCGCGCTATTAGTAGGTGTTTATGATGTTGTGAGTCTCGCGATGATCTTCTGCCTGACCGCTCTCATGAATCTTATGGGACTCGTGATGGAAGTACATAATCAGACAACTTCTCAAACCAGCTGGTTGAGCTTTAACATCGGCACTTTTGCTGGCATCATCCCTTGGGCGGTTATCGCTTTTTACTTCTGGTTTAGTGCCCATAACGGTAGTGCCGCGCCAACTTTTGTTTATTGGATTTTTGTATCAATCTTCGTATTCTTTAGTTGCTTTGCGCTCAATATGGTTCTGCAGTATAAGAAGGTCGGCCCCTGGAAAAATTACCTGTATGGCGAGCGTGTTTACATCGTCTTAAGTCTTGTCGCGAAATCCTTGTTGGCGTGGCAAGTTTTTGCGGGCACGCTGCGACCATAAAAATTAGAAGAGTTCTTGAAGCCTCTGTTAAGCTAGGGGTATGAAAATAGTCCTCCTTGACCGTGATGGCACTGTATTGGTTGATCCGCCCGACATGCGCGTCGACAGCGTCGACAAGATTAAACTGTTCCCAGACACCATTGAAGCTCTTCGGCTTCTCTCCGATAACGGCTACGGCGTAATCTTTATCACGAATCAAGCCGGCATCGGCGAAGGCCGCATCACACAGGACGAATTTGAATTTCTGCACGAAAAGGTCAAAGAAATGCTCAAACCGAGCGGTATAAAAGTTGTGGCAACCTACTACTCGCCTGATTTCGAAGGCTCGATGAGCAAATACCGCAAGCCAAACCCAGGTATGATTCTGCGCGCAGCCGATGAGCACAACTTTGATCTCGAAACGACATACTTTATTGGCGACCGTCAATCTGACGTCACGGCAGGTATCCGTGCTGGCACCAAAACCATCTTCGTCCATACCAGCAACAAAAAAGAAGATGTTCCGGAGGCCGACTACACCGCAGGAAGCCTGCTCGAAGCCACTAAGTATATAGTCGCCAACTAGGTCTCTTCATTTTCGTCCTGAGAGGACTCATCAGTGCAACTATTGTATTTACAAAATGAAGATGACAAGAGGAAGCGTTAAGGAAGAGAAAAGGAACGAGGCAGGGCCACGTAAGAACTTTTTCGTACACCAGCGCATCCTCTTCTCACATTCATTTGTGACCGACTTGTTTACCTGTGTATTTTTACTGGTTGCAAACGTCGTTGTCCATCTAGGGCAAGCGTCATTTTTACAAACGGCGAAAGGAACACGGTGGTGAAGAAGATATAACGCTTCACGAAATGATGAGTATTGCTGTCACGAATGACAAGGTAACAGATTGCAAAACCTGCTACAAGCACACAAAAGACCGGGGTCATCAGCCAGCGGTAATCCCACTTCAGATTCTCTGTTGATTCGATATAGATGATATAGATGGGCACGAGACTAAGGATGAGGGCGCCGTAGGAAATCCAGGCAAAGAGTCCGTGTTGGGGATGGTCGATGAAAAACAGCAAAAATCCGCTCGCGACTCCAAAGAGTGCACACGAAATGACGATTCCAATGATCTCGGAAGATGTCCACAAGTTCCTGTTCATAGTGTTGATGTATCCTTTTTGTGTTGTGAGCGAAGTGCTCGGTGGTGGTCTCTTTCTTAAAATGCACATGATGCATGGCAAAGATACGACGTGGTCTTATCCTTAACACGCACCATGAGCAGCTTCCAACTTGTTAATGTGCTTTGGAGCGACAGGCTCGACAAAGTTTGTATATTCTAACAGAATTTGTAACGTACGTCAAAGATTAGCCCCTTGCGCAAGTATGGAAAAACAGAGATAATACACCTACAGAACATAAGCTTTTTAGGTGGACAGTACATACTTCATGGGACTCTTTGGAAAATCAAAAAAAGTCGAAACAGCCATTGCCACTCTCCAGAGTGAAAAGGTCAAAAGCGATATTATTCTCAGTTCGGTAGAGGACGGCGTTGTGATGGTTGATGCCAAAAACGTAATCCAGCTCTTCAACCCAGCTGCCACCAAGATCAGCGGCTGGTTGGCGGGAGAGGCTGTTGGTCTTGATTACAAACTTGTCCTCAAGCTCGTTGACGAAAAAGACGTCGCTTATAACGAAGAACAGCATCCTTTTGCACGCGTCTTCCAGAACAAAACCAGTGACCGAGACACCGCCGCAACACTTGTGGGTAAAGATGGCAAACACATCGCTGTCGATCTGAGTGCATCACCTTTACTCAGCCAGGACGGCAACATACAAGGCGCCGTCTGTGTCTTCCGCGATGTCACCGAACAACGCCGAGAAGAAAAGCAGCGTGCCGAATTTATCTCTACTGCTAGTCATGAAATGCGCACGCCGGTAGCCGCTATCGAAGGCTACTTGGCTCTCGCCCTAAATGAAAAAGTCAGCAAAATTGACACCAAAGCCCGCGGCTTCCTCGAAAAAGCTCACGAAAGTACCGAACGTCTCGGCAAGCTCTTCCAGGACCTGCTCACCAGCGCAAAGGCCGAGGACGGTCGTCTTTCGAGTCACCCAATCGTGAATGAAATGGGCGACTATCTGGAACATCTTACCGAAGACCTACGCTTTGTGGCCGAAAAAAAAGGCTTAGCGATGGAGTTTATCGTTGGTTCTGCCAGCGGCGGTACTATGTCCGATGCAAGCAAGCTGGTCAAACCGCTGTACTACGTTTTAGCTGATGCCGACCGCATGCGAGAAGTCGTTACCAATCTCTTTGATAATGCCGTCAAATACACTGAGGCAGGGAAGATTACCATCGGCATCACCGGCGACGACAAAGTTGTGCAGTTCCGCATCCACGACACCGGCCCCGGCATTCCTGCAGAGGATCTCCCCCACCTCTTCCAAAAGTTCTACCGCGTCGACAACTCTGCGACGCGCACCATCGGCGGTACAGGACTTGGATTGTTTATATGCAAAAAGATTGTCGAGCTTTACGATGGTCGTATCTGGGTAGAAAGTACTCTTGGGATGGGTAGCACCTTTTTTATTAACCTACCAAGACTCAGTAGCGAGCGGGCAATTCATCTGCAGGCCAAAGAAAAAGGACAGGGTGACTCCTCTATTATTACACCGAGTACGCCAGGCACTCCTACTACAGGATCAATTGCATAAACAGGGACGTGTTACAATAATGGTAAGTAAGCATAAACCGTAATACTACAAGGGTACATAGGACAAAAACGATATGGCCAAAATCATGCTCGTAGAAGACGACAACAACCTGCGCGAGATTTACGAAGCACGTTTGATGGCCGAGGGCTATGATATCGTCAGTGCCCGTGATGGCGAGGAAGCCCTCGCAGTCGCCGTCCGCGAAAAACCTGATTTGATTATTTCTGACGTTATGATGCCAAAGATCAGCGGCTTTGATATGCTGGATATTCTTCGTTCTACCCCTGAAACAAAGAACACGAAAGTCATTATGATGACAGCCCTTTCACAGGCCGAAGACAAAGCCCGCGCCGAGAAGCTTGGTGCTGATCGTTACCTCGTGAAGTCGCAAGTTACGCTTGAAGACGTCGCAAAAGTTGCCCGTGAAGTTTTGGCGGGCGATGCCGTGAGCGGTGATGCACCACTACCGATTCCTGCCGCCGACCCAGTTCCCGCTGCGCCAGCCCCAATCCCAATCCCAGCACCGGAACCAGCTCCGCTCCCAACCCCAGCAGCTCCAGCCCCTATGCCAGCAGTTCCAATTCCTGTGACCGATGACGCAACTGCTAGCCTTGTATCAACCGCCAATATCCAGACAGTACCAACGGCCGGCGTCACCGACCTCGTGCCTGCAGCCGCCGCACCTGCGCCAGCTCCAGCACCAACCCCACATGTAGAAGTTGACATAGAGAAAACTGCTGCTGAATTATGGGCCG
This sequence comes from Saccharimonadales bacterium (SeqCode), assembly GCA_038211855.1. GTDB lineage: Bacteria > Patescibacteriota > Saccharimonadia > Saccharimonadales > SZUA-47 > JBBQVE01. The sequence goes on along the minus strand of JBBQVE010000001.1, from coordinate 15,211 downwards.
CACCTGCTGCAGAATCAGCGCCAGTCCCAGATGCTACTTCGGCCGCATCAACTGCTGAAGCCAAAGTTAATGCCGCACCAAGCCAGAGCTTAGCCGACGAAGAGGCTGCAATTGCTAAACAAATCGAAAGCTTTATCGATAAACCTGTCGAGGTTGCCGCCGACCCAGTTCCCGCTGCGCCAGCCCCAATCCCAATCCCAGCACCGGAACCAGCTCCGCTCCCAACCCCAGCAGCTCCAGCCCCTATGCCTGCCGCACCAGTCGCCGGACCCGAAGTAACGCCGACAGCTGCCACCAGTGCGCCATCTGACTCTCCATCTCCAAAAGCCGGTGGCGAAAAAGTCATCCAGCCAATCAATGATTTGTCGAAGCCAAACGGTTCAAATCTTGACGAACTCGTCGCTAAAGAAGTCGCTAAGAATCAGACAACTGGCAATGTCATTGACCCCAACTCTTTAGCGCTGTAGTACGCTATACTACCCCCAATGAGACTAAATAAATGGATTGCCAGTAACAGCACCTATTCGCGCCGCAAGGCCGATGAACTGATTGCTTCGGGGCAGGTAACCGTCAATGGTACTAGTGCCGATCAAGGCATGCAGGTGACAGATGAGGATGAAATTAAAATTGGTCTCAAAATCGTAGAGCCACTCAATCAAGAAGTGGTCACCATCATGCTCAACAAACCGGCAGGTGTCGTCTGCAGCCGCAATGGGCAGGGCGCGCCGACCGTGTATGCATACTTGCCGATGCACTACCACCATCTGGATATCGTCGGACGTCTCGACAAAGACACCTCTGGATTATTGCTTTTAACGAGCGATGGTCAACTCCACCAGCAGCTCACGCACCCCAGTTATGAAAAGGAAAAAGTCTACAAAGTCACCCTCCATAAACCACTGACCGAAACCGACGAATCAATCATCAAACAGGGCGTACATCTGCCAGACGGCGACAGCAAATTACAGATTGATCTGCTCAACAAAGATCGTACGATATGGAAAATTAAGATGCATGAAGGCCGCAACCGGCAAATCCGTCGTACCTTTGAGCAAATCGGCTACGCCATCAAAGCCCTCCATCGTTCCGAGATGGGCGATTACAAACTCGGTCCGCTCGAAACCGGCAAATTCTTGCAAATACCATAATATAGTTTTAAAATATCACAAAATGAAGCAAGTTACCGTCGAGTCAGAAGCCTCTATAAGGTTGCACAAAATCCAGCGCATGGCGATAGCGCGCGCCACAAAACGGCTTGATCTCCGTGGCCGCTTTGGGGACGCACGCGAACAGGATTGCATAGATCTGCATAGCGAACGCAATACCCGTTATGAGCGCTTGGCTACATGGCGCAGCAGCCAGCTTCAGCAGGCTGCTGGCTTAGCACTCCAGCAACTCTACCCAGTAAAAAATCGATCGCAGCTATTACAGATTGCGACACTACAAGATATGGCACATGGCAGGGTTGTGTCTGACGGACTGATGATTATCTCACGCGTGCTTTCATTTGCTCCTGAGGCATATCTTGCATATTACCGAGTATACGGTATGGACGAAGGCCGCATGAGCCTTGGAGCCTTGCGTGCTATCCTTCTGAACGAACGTAGCCAGCTCGAAACGACTTCTCGTCTCGCCGGTATGAAAAGCGCCAAGAATTCCCTGTATGAAGACTGGCTGCACGTCAGTGCTGGTGGCTATCGGACCGACCGCGTTGGGACGACATGCCCCTTCCAGATATACCGCGACGATGAGAGTACGACTCCTTATCTGCGCGTTCATTCGGAGTATGAAAACGCTATTATACGCGCTGAGGAGTTGCAAGGTATTCCCGAAAGCTCCAACCTGGCCTGTCCGGCCCGCAAGATTACCTTACCCGTGATGTGGCCGGTCATGATCGAGGACTGCGTCACCTCACCACGGCTTTTCCCGGCGGATTTCGCAGCTATAGTTTGATAAATATTAGAAATATGTTTTTGCTATCTATATCATCTCTGTTATAATACATACAACATGTCAGATAAGAAAACACCGATTGTAGCCATTGTTGGCCGTGCGAACGTGGGCAAGTCCAGCTTGTTCAATGCCATTATTGGCGCCCGCGAGGCTATTGTGGCTGATGAACCCGGAACCACCCGTGACAGCATCTCCGCCCGCGCTACAACTGGGGAAGGACACGACTTTTGGCTGGTTGACACCGCCGGCATGAAAGCCGCCGTCGATGATTTTGAATTTACAATTCAGGAACAGATTATACAGGCAGCTGACAGCGCCGATGTTATCTTGGTTGTCATCGAAGCCGGCCTCATTTTAAGCGAAGAAGACCGCCGCGTCGCCAAATTGGCCCTCAAAAGTCGCAAACCAGTTATCTTGCTGGTCAACAAAAGCGACCGCGCCGTCCGAGGCGAAGCCGCCAACTACGAGCGTCTCGGCATTAAACACATCATCAAGACCAGTGCTATCCACCACAGTGGCCTCGAAGAGCTGTATACCGAACTGAACTGGATGCTTCCAGCGGCGTCTATCCGCGTGGCCGACGACCGCGTCCGCGTTGCCTTACTTGGCCGTCCAAACGTCGGCAAATCAAGCCTCTTCAACGCACTCGGAGTCAAGCAGCAGGCCATCGTCGCTGACCGCGCCGGCACCACTCGCGACATCAACCGCAACATCGTCCGCTACCACAGCCGCGAAATCGAACTCCTCGACACCGCCGGCATCCGCCGCAATGGCAAAATCGAGAAGGGTGTCGAGCAGTTCAGCGTCATCCGCTCGCTGTCTGCCATTGAGCAATCCGACATCTGTTTATTGCTCATCGACGTGAACGATTTAAGTGTTGCACTCGACCAAAAAATTGCTGGCTACGTCAAAGAAGCCGGTAAAGGGCTCGTGCTAGTGGTCAGCAAATGGGATACAGCCGATAAAGACGCTTATACCCGCGATGCACTCGCGCCGCGGATCGCAGAAGACTTCAAGTTTGTGCCGTGGGCCAGCCTAATATTTACGAGCAGTGAAACCGGCCAGAACGTCTCCAAAATCTTCGACCTCGTTCTAGAAATCATGGCCACCCGCGCCCAGCGAATCAAAACCGCCGAGCTTAACAAATGGCTGCGCAAAATGACCGACCGCCACCCGCCGGCCGGCATGAAGAACAAGCAGCCGCGCCTCCGTTATATGGTGCAAGAAGAAAACCCGATCCCGGCTTTCCGCATCTATGGCTCACAAACCAAGTTTGTGCACTGGAGCTACCGGCGCTATCTGGAAAGGGAACTGCGTGAAGCCTTTAACTTCGCTGGTACCGCCCTGCAGATCTGGCTGATTGACCGCGACGAAAACAAGATCAAAGAGAAAATCGAAGAAGAAAATCCCGTTAAAAAGAAGAACGCCATGCTACGCCGAACTGGCAAAAAGCCATCCAAGAACCGTCCGAAATCCGGCGGCGATTCGGACGACTCCGAAGAATAAGCTATAATCTTATTTAATGGGATTATTTATTGATAAAAGTGAGATCGGTAACAACACGCCGTTCTATACTACCAGTGCCAGCAAGACGAAGCTGATTGTTGGCCTTGGCAATCCAGGCAAAGAATACACTGGTACACGGCACAACATCGGCTTCGAAGCGATCGACGCCGTCGTTGACTACCTTGACCTTGGCCCATGGACAAACAAAAAAGACCTGAAATGTCAGGTTGCCAATGCCATCATCAACGGCACCCGCGTCATCGCCATCAAGCCGACTACCTTTATGAATAACAGTGGTGAAGCAGTGCAGGCAATCAGTCATTTTTACAAAGTCCCATCGAGCGATATTTTGGTAATTCATGACGAGCTCGACATTGATTTTGGCAAGATCCGCACTTCTGTTGATGGTAGCGCTGCCGGCCACAATGGCATCAAATCATTGATTGAGCACATTGGGGATAAATTTGGTCGTATCCGCATTGGTATCGGCCCCAAAAAGCCTGCTAAAATCGACAGTGCTGACTTTGTTTTGGGCAACTTTCCAACCGCTCAAGCTAAAGAAATCCCCGACCTCCACAAGGAAGTTATTTCGATCGTAAATGACTACACTGCCAGTGGCGAACTCTACGCCGAAACCCGCACAGTTATTTTTTAGATAGTTTCGCGGATTATGTAGGCAAGATTGAGGGCGGACTGTTGGGCATTGTGTAGTACGTCTGACATATGAAGTGCGCAATCAGCCATCTCTTGTTCAGGCGTCCAAAGCGTTGGAATAATTGGGTCGCCGAGGACTGCTACGACCGGCTTACCCAAGAAAAGTGGTCTGCGCTTATCATTATCAGCAAGACCAGCGAATACAATTGGGATCAGTGGCACCTGGTTCTGAATTGAAATATAGGCGGCGGCTTTCTTTGGTTTCTCTGCGACTCTTGTGTCCATACCTGTTAAACTACCATCTTTATGCCAAGTTTTCACTCGAGTTCCACCTGTAAATAACATGACAGAATTTCCTGCCGCCAATGCCGCAGCACCGAATTTATTAATTCCTTCATGATACGGATTATCTCGATCCACCGAGACAGCCCCCCACTCATGAAACGGGACAGAAGTCCTCCGCTTTTTGAAATATTCATTTTTGGCAAGTGGTCGCGTGTTGTGAAAGCCTGCTGTCTCAGTGATTGTTACAAAATCTGGAATATCCGCTTTCGAGCGGTGCAAACCGCCAAATACTGAAGGTTGACCATGTAGATCTTTGACAGATTGAGGAATATACATCCTTAACTTTCCATGTGCAACTCTCAGCCCAAGTGCGGCTAGAGTACGGGCAAACTCATGAAAACCATCATTCACTTGACTCTCAGCCGCACGATTGTAATATTCAGGCGAGTTATCAAAACCCATATAAGAAAAACGGCCACGGATTTGGGGGAATTTAGGACGATTCATACTTTTAGATTGTACCATCACAACAACACACTTTCCCGGACATTTCAAAAATGTTGTCCATATAACATAAACTGGCTCCATTTATGTTTCGTCACATTTCCTCAGAAATATAAAGAGCCTCTAGAGGGGGTGGGCACCGCTAGAGGCTCATTACACCCTTCAACCCACCCTGAAGGCCTTCCCGCTAAAGTAATCTCGTAAAAGATACTCCAGAGGACCCACTCAAAGGTTTGTCCGCATCAATTCCGAAACTCAATAAAAACGAGAGGAACGTGCGGGGTTAAAGGGAATAATCTGTTTTAGAACGTTTCTTTCCCGAAGGATTGAAGCGCCAGAGTAAAACGTAGAGGGTAACGACGGCTTACGCGTGGCACGCTCTAAAACGATTCGACAACTATCAGGCTATATTGCTATAACTGACAGTATCGTTTTGGGTAAAGGTGCTTGAAGCACTACCTTTTGGATAGGCTTAACAAGTTGCAATTTTAGCAAATTTGTGACGTTATGTCAATACTAAGTAACTATTTTGTGTATAGAGCAATATAATGATTATAAAACATAAGCTTGATGGGATAACAGGGGACAAGGTCACCCAGTTGCACGACGCCCCAAAACAGTTGTTTTACAGAGGAGCTGACCCCAGTGAATTATTACAAAGACCTTCAGTGGCAATCGTCGGTTCTCGCAAAATGTCACCGTACGGATTGGCAGTCACCGAACAACTGGCTCGCGGTCTAGCAAGCGCAGGGGTGGTAGTGGTCAGCGGGTTGGCACTTGGAGTCGATTCGGCTGCTCAACGAACAGTGGTAGAAGCAGGTGGCTTGACGATCGCCGTCATGGCCCACGGGCTCGATTCCGTCTCGCCGCCGTCACATTACGGGCTGGCGAAGCAGATTTTGGAAACAGGTGGCTCGCTGGTCAGCGAATACGAGGCAGGCTTTCATGCTACGCGATTTACCTTTGTGGCCCGCGACCGCTTGATTGCTGCATTGGCCGACGTGGTGGTGATTCCCGAAGCCGCCATCAAAAGCGGCAGCTTGCATACAGCGGCGTTTGCCCTCGACCTCGGCAAACCAGTTATGGCTGTTCCTGGGCCAATCACCAGCGCGCTGAGCGCCGGCACCAACCAACTGATCAAAACGGGCGCTACTCCAGTCACGAGCGTCGAAGACATTTTTCACGCCCTCGGAATCGAAGGCCATAGCCTGCAGCAATCATTTGAAGGCCTCTCTGACGAAGAAACCGCCGTTCTGGAAGCACTCAAAGTTGGCGCCACCAAAGGTATACAACTCCTCGAAGCCAGCCAGCTCAAAAGCCAAGAATTTGCCCAAACCCTCACTATGCTCGAGATACACGGACGTATCCGTTCGCTCGGTGGCGACCACTGGGCACTTGCTTAACTTCACAACTGTTAAATTATTGACTTAAAGTATTTAATATGCTATTATAATTTAGTTTTAAGTCGAGTTTTAACTCCTTAAACGCTCGTTAACACGCAGACAGACCAACAGAACTAGGTGAGACATTGTGTCACTTCCGAGAAGGGAAGCGAAGTGTTGCCTCATCTAGTGACTTAAAAAGGCACAGGCAACGCTATGTTGTCCGGGGACCCCCGTATGAGTACCGAAGGAAAACGATGTTCTACTATAAGAATCTCATCCGCTATGTCATCATCTTGAACGTGTTGCTCGCGTTCTCAGTGCTGCTTAACGGCGGCCACTATCAGCCAGCGCGTACGCTGTGGGGCTTGTTCCTCTTCATCGTCTTGCTGTTCATCCAGTGGGTTGCCATCCACTATTATTACGTGCAAGAACACGCCTACATGCCACTGATGCGACTCACCACAGTAATTTCGTTGATTTTGATCTTCGAGAGTTACAAGACGCTGCAATTTTCCAGCACACGCCTTCAGACGCCTGCAACACTTGCAGTACTCGGAGTCAACGCCTTGTTCGTTATCATTGTTTGCACAATGAAACACCGGGCCGACAATCCAAAAGTACCGACTGAGAAAAAAAGGCACGCCGCTCCTCATTGATTTTGTGATCAAGTGATTTGTGGAGTAAGAAACCAAGCCAAGAGAAGAGTACGCAAGGTATACGATTCGTTGCTGCTCCGCTCCCATGTGCTCACACCGTTCCGTGTCTCTTTATATTGTTCTGTCTGCTTGTTTTCTACTTTACGAATTGTGTAGTCGTACTGATGAGCCGTAAACGGCGAAAGTAGAATGATTCAACAAAACTAACTTGCTTTTTGGGGCATTGAGCTGATAGGGTAGCTGAGCGCACGTTTTGGTTCTGACCAAGTTAGACGTGTTAAGCTTAAACCTATATATATGACAAAAAACCTTGTAATCGTAGAGTCTCCAGCCAAAGCTAAAACAATCGAGAAATTTCTCGGGAGTGATTATGTCGTGAAAAGCAGCTTTGGTCATATTCGTGATTTACCGAAGAAGGGCATGAGTATTGATAAAGAAAACGGCTTCGCGCCAACTTATGAAATTCCAACTGATAAAAAGAAGGTTGTAGCCGAACTCCGTAAACTCGCCAAAGGAGCCACCGTCTGGCTGGCAAGCGATGAAGATCGTGAAGGGGAAGCCATCTCCTGGCACCTCTGTGAAGCCCTCAAATTAGACCCAAAAACGACCAAACGCATCGTCTTCCACGAGATTACCAAACCGGCTATTTTAGCCGCCATTGCCAACCCACGAACCGTTGATTTACATCTGGTGGACGCCCAGCAGGCCCGCCGCGTGCTTGACCGCTTGGTCGGCTATGAACTCAGCCCGGTACTATGGAAGAAGGTTCGTCCGGGGCTCAGCGCTGGCCGCGTCCAATCTGTTGCAGTGCGACTCATCGTCGAGCGCGAACGCGACATCAAGAAGTTCGAAAGCGCCAGCTCATTCAAGATTACCGCTGCCTTTAAGACACCTGCTGGCGCCGATCTGCCAGCCGAACGCCAAGATAAAATTGACGACTATGCCGACGCCTTATCTCTGTTAAAGGTCAGCAACGACGCTACTTATAAAATCACTGCTGTTGAACAGAAACCCGGTTCGCGCAGCCCTGGTGCACCATTTACGACCAGCTCATTGCAGCAGGAAGCCGCCCGCCGCTTGGGGTATGGCGTCCGCCAAACTATGACAATTGCTCAGCGCCTCTATGAAAACGGTCACATTACATACATGCGTACCGACAGCGTTAACCTCTCTGGTCAAGCCATTGGCGCTGCTGAGGCATACATCACTAAGAACTTCGGTAAAGACTATCATCAAGTCCGCCAGTATAAGACCAAAAGTGCCAGCGCCCAAGAAGCGCACGAAGCTATTCGCCCAACAAATCCTGATGTGCTGACCGCCGGTGACGACGGCCAGCAGGAAAAACTCTACAACCTCATCTGGCAGCGCTTCGTGGCCAGCCAAATGGCACCAGCTCGCATCGAAAAAACGGAGGCCGTCATTGAAATGAGCGGTCAAAAAGTACCGTTTATCGCCAAAGGTGAGGTGCTCAGCTTTGACGGCTTCCTTAAAGTCTATGGTGGCGGCAAAGACGACACGATTCTGCCGAGCATCAAAAGTGGCGATAGTCTTGATTTGCGACGAATGGACGCCCGCGAGACATTCTCACGCCCACCCGCCCGTTATAGCGAGGCTTCTCTTGTGAAGGCCCTCGAAGAAATGGGCATTGGCCGTCCATCTACCTATGCACCGACGATTTCTACCATTCAGACCCGCGGCTATGTCGAAAAGACTGACCTAGAGGGCACACAACGCGCTGTACGGGTGATTGCACAGCAGAACGGATCAGTCGGTGAAGTATCAGAAGAAGAGACCACAGGGGCCGACAGATCAAAATTACTGCCAACCGCCATGGCCGAAATGACCACCGACTTCTTGGTGAAGTACTTTGCACCGATTGTAGACTTCACGTTTACCGCCAAGGCCGAGGAAGAATTCGACGAAATTGCTGATGGCAAGATTGTTTGGAACAAGATGATTGCCGATTTTTATAAAGATTTTCATCCGTTAATCGCCAGTTCTGCCGATGCGACTCGCACCGAAACCAGCCAAGCCCGCGTACTCGGCACCGACCCTAAGAGTGGCAAACCAGTTATCGCTCGATTTGGACGCTTTGGACCGATGTTACAAATGGGTGAAGTTGAAGGCGAAGAAGAAAAGCCGAAGTTTGCACCACTGCCAGCTGGCACGACCCTCGATACAGTGACGTTTGAAGGCGCGATGGAGATGTTCAAACTACCACGTTTAGTCGGCACGACCGAAGATGGCAGGGAAATTAAAGCCAACATCGGTCGATTTGGTCCGTACGTGGTTGTCGGCAAGACATTTGTCTCCATAAAACCGCATGATCCCCTCGAAATCGATGAAACGACAGCCCGCGAGATGATTGCCGCCAAAGAAACGGCTGCCGCGGAGGCCATGATCAGCGATTTTGGCGCCATCCGTGTCTTGAAAGGCCGCTACGGCCCTTATATTACTGACGGCAAAAAGAATGCTAAAATTCCTAAGGACACCAAGCCCGAAGATATTACTGAAGCCGAAGCTAAAAAGCTTATTGCTGCCGCGCCGGCCAAAGGCAAAACCCGCCGTTTCGTCCGCAAAAAGAAAGCATAACCTCGCTGATAAGCACTTTAAAAATAGTTTATCCACAATTTGTCTTGATGGCGAGTATCTTTCGTAGTGATATTGACACGAAACTATTTACAATAAAGTGCCAGTACGTGTTACAATAAAAATGTAACAACATTTGTTTGACTTTTAAAAACATTTATTCTATTATTATCTTAACAAGCTAAGCGCAGGTATGTATGAAAGAAGTGGCCGACACCAAAGCCCAGCCGAAGTTGGATATCGAAAAGACAATTACTGATATCCTCAATACAATCGATCGTGACCGTGAGCGTGAAATTATCGCCCGCCGTTACGGCCTTTTTGATCGCAGAGAAACTCTTGAGCAGATCGGGGAACTACTTGGCATTACTCGTGAACGCGTCCGCCAACTAGAAAAAGCCGTTGTGGCACGCCTCAAGGCTATGGCTGAAGATGAACTGCCGCACATCAAAGAAGTCGAAGCCGCCTTTACCGCTGAAATCAAAGAACTCGGACACGTCGCCCGCATCAGTGATCTGACAGAGAGAATGGCCGATGGCAGCAGTAAGCTTGACCAAGCCCGCATCTCCTTCCTTGCGCAACTCGTGCCGTCGCTCGCCTACGTTGACGAGAGTGACCATTTCCACATGGCTGCAGGTATCGGCGAAACCCACAGCGAAAAAGCTATTCGCGACCAAGTCGGTCATGTGATTGACAGCATCAAGAAAATCGGTGTTCCTGCCAAGATCGAAGAGATCGCCGGCGCTGTAGGCCACCCCGATGCAGACAAGACCAAAGCCCTTGCGAGCATAAGCAAGCACCTCGCGACGCTAAACGGCCGCTACGGCCTCACCAAGTGGCCTATGGTCAACCCCAAGAACATCCGCGACAAAATCTACGTCATCTTGCACGAAAACGGCAAACAGATGCACTTCAACGACATTGCCCGTTCGATCCGCGACAGCGGCTTTAAACGCAAAGAAGTCACTACTCAGGCGATTCATAACGAACTTATCAAAGACAGCCGCTTCGTGCTCGTTGGCCGTGGTATCTACGCGCTCAAAGAGTGGGGCTACAAAAAGGGAACTGTCGCCGATGTTATTACAGAGGTCCTCAAAGACGCCAAAGAACCCCTCCACCGTGATGAAATCGTTAAGCGAGTCCTCAAAAAGCGCTTTGTCAAAGAAACCACCATCCTTTTGAACCTCCAGGGCAAACCCGAATTCAAGCGCGTCGCCAAAGCCACTTACACCCTCGCCGACGAAAAATAAATTACTGGTTAAGCTATGCTAAAAAGAGATTATCCGCTGCATCCAGAAATAGGATTACCTATTTTTGATGGCGGCCGACCACTTTTGGAATACAAACCAGAGTATATGAAGACACCCAATGCACCCAGTTCACAGGACACTTTCTTGCGACATATTGGTATAGGTGCAGACGGCTATGAAGATTTACGTAAGGCTATAAAGATAGCAGAAAAAGAATACTCACGCTTAGCAACGAGTGCAGGGGCGGTAGTGGTTGATCATCTGTTTGGCCTCTACCCCGAACCAATGAGTGTTCACGCAAGACCCGGCTTATACGTACCTGCTGGTTTCAGGGTTGCGGCAGAAGTGGGCATTGTCGATCCAATTGGAAAGTACATGCCGTCAGCTGAATTTGAAAAACTTATATTTGAGACTTACGACGGCTATATATATGATAAGAACACAGATGCGGTTATGCGTGGCACTATCCGTACGAGGCCCGAAAACACGGATCCTACTCTCTGGTGGGTCGATATTGACTTGTACTTAAGTGACCCTCAGTACGTGGTACCGACACTCTCTTCGACATTACCGGTTAGATGATAACGCAGGACAGGTTATCTCACTGTGCCGAATCACTTTATCAAAGCTTCCTACTCATCGCACTAGTGCTATAATTACATCTGAAAGAGACTGTTATTTTCTATGGCAATCATGAAGCGCAAAAAACAACCTGGCTATGACGATACCGTCTTATTGATGCTCGAAATTCCGCGCACCAACGACAAGAAGGAATTAGCGGCCGAACAGATGTTGGCGGCACTTCACGGTATTCTATCGCCTAGGCGCGAATTGCGCATGAATGGCCGCGTCCAAGAACACCTCTCACTTGAGATGAGCGCTATTGCCGGTCGTATCCGTTTTTATATGTGGACGCCGCGCCATCTGCAGGCGTTTGTGGAAGGCCAGATTTATGCCCAGTACCCGACGGTCCAGATTTACGAACAGACGAAGGACTACTCCGAGCGCACCTTGGAACAACCGGTCATTTATACCAGCGAATTAGCCCTTACCACGCACGATACTTTGCCAATCAAGACGTTCCCAAGCTTCGAAGTCGACCCCTTAGCAGCTATTACTGCTACCTTGGCAAAGCTCGATAAACCCGAAGAAGAGGTCTGGATTCAGATTATGGCCCGTCCGATAGCTGACGATTGGCACAAACGTGGCGCCAAACAGGCCTCGCGAATCAAGCGGGGCGGGGGACCGAGCCTCGGTGGTGGCGGGTATGTGGGGCAACTCTTCGGCGCCCTCATAAAGCCACCAGAAGCCAAGAGCGGCAGCTCTGGCGCTGCTGAGCTCTCCGAACGAGACAAAACCCGAGTCCGCGCCATAGAAGAGAAGAGCACGAAGCTCGGATATCAGGTAAAAGTCCGTATTGTTTACGCAGGGCCCGATGAGTATACCGCCAAACACCGTATGCAGGCCGTCGTCGGCGCCTTTAAACAGTTCAATTCGACCAACCTGAATGGCTTCACAAATAAGAAGCCGAGCTTTGCCTGCGAAAAAGTCGCCGAATACCGTAGCCGGTTCTTTATTGATAGCGGTTTTATCTTGAACATCGAAGAACTCGCCAGCCTCTTCCACCTGCCGCACACTACCGTGGAAACGCCGAATATCGTCTGGGCGACCACCAAAACTGCTGAACCACCCAATACCATCCCAACTGCCAAAAACACCGCGGCTGAGGAAATCAGCATGTATGGCATCACCAACTTCCGTGGCACCAACACCGTATTTGGCGTCAACCGCAAAGACCGCGGACGACACGTGTATATCATCGGTCAGACGGGAACTGGAAAATCGGGATTGCTGGAGCTATTGACACTGTCCGACATCTATTACGATCAAGGCATCGCCATTATCGATCCACACGGCGATTACGCTTATAACATCATGAAATTCGTGCCGGAACGCCGCCTCAAGGATGTCGTGTTCTTTAACCCGGCTGATAGTGAGTATCCGATTGGTTTTAACCCGCTTGAAGTCACCGATCCAAGCCTCAAAAACCATACTTGTTCTGAACTAGTCGGAGTCTTGAAGCGGATGTTCGAATCATGGGGTCCGCGCCTGGAATACATACTGCGCTACACGATTTTGGCGCTGTTAGACTATCCAAACTCTACAATGCTGGACATTACCCGCATGCTGACCGAGCGCACCTTCCGCGACGATGTGATTTCCCATGTCAGCGACCCTGTGGTTCGTAACTTCTGGACAATCGAGTTTGCCAGTTGGAACGACAAATTTGCCGCCGAAGCGGTTGCACCAGTACTAAACAAAGTCGGCGCCTTTACGGCTAACCCAATGCTACGTAATATCGTCGGCCAGCCAAAAAGTTCTATCAATCTGCGTGAAATCATGGACGAAGGCAAAATTTTAATCGTCAATTTGTCGCGCGGGGTAGTAGGGGAAGACAACGCTGCCATCCTCGGTGCGCTGATGGTGACGAAGATCCAACTGGCTGCTATGAGTCGGGCCAATGTCTCTTTGGAGCAGCGCAAGCCATTCTATCTATACGTTGATGAGTTCCAGAACTTTGCGACTGATTCCTTCGCGGTAATTTTGAGCGAGGCCCGCAAATATGGACTCAACCTGACCGTTGCCAACCAGTACGTTGCCCAGATGTCTCAAATCGTTCGCGATGCTGTCTTTGGCAACGTAGGTTCGATGGTGAGTTTCCGCGTCGGAGCTGACGACGCCTCGTTCCTTTCTAAGTACTTCATGCCGCAGTTTGAAGCCAATGATCTGATGCAACTGCACAACCGCTACTTCATTGCCACCATGACGATTTCTGGCGAAAAAACACCGCCATTTTCTGGCTCGTCATTAAATATACCTGATAACCAGTCTGACTTCACGCCGCAGATTATTGACTGGTCGCGTAGCCAGTATGCCCGCATGAAACAAGAGGTTGAGACGGCTATAGATATTCAGACCCGCCCGATGCAAGCGCCACAGCGATCGCAGCACGACCGTCCACCATCACGACAACCACAGCAATCCCGGCCGCTGCAAGCTCCTGTGCAAGATCATGAGCCGCATATGGCGCCTGAACCACAATCTGCACCAAAGGCAGCTCATGTCACACCAGAACGTGCTCAGGACGACGCCAAACTCTTCATTGGAAAGCTACGAAGGCTCACCAGCGTAAAAGGACCACAAAGCGCTCCCGAATCCACCCCTGTAACGACCCCTGTTACATCTTCTTCCAAGCGAACCCGTAGTAAGCGCAAAAAGCGTCTAAATCAAACAAAAAGCGAACATAGCGAGTCAGCGCCTCTAAAACCAATGAATCAGCCACAGCCACAGGATCAAGGCGAGACAATCATCAGGCTTAGGTAAAGGGCAGGCATACCACAAAATCACTCATAATGATGGGCGGGTCATACAAATACAGGCAGCGGAGCCACACACGGACAGTCAATCAGACATATAGAAAGAACGTCGTACAATGTATATTTTGGATAATCTTCAATTAGACGATTAATCAAAGTACTACCCCCGTTACTGATAAGTTATAAATTACTTTAAATAGTTTGTCAAGTCCAGAGAGAAATCTTTGGGCTTTTTTATTACAAAGGGACTACGAATCAGAACGTCGTAGTCGCAAGTTATCAAAAGGTGAGCCAAAACCCTGAAATATCAGGACAGTAACCCTAGATAACAGCATGATATGGAGTCATGCGAGATGTTTAAAAGAAAGGTAGATATGCGAATACGCATAGCACTTGCCATCCTGATATTAATCAGTCTTGGTCAAGCCAGCGCCTTTCCAGCGCAAATTAACAATCAGAATCCAGCGAAAGGCAACACAGTGACGATGACTCACGCAGTTGCCCCCAAATCGCAGGTGGTGACGACGATAAGTCCACAACCACCAAAGGAAACTGTTAAGCCACAGATTGTCCCGGAAACCCCGGCTGTATCTGTGGTAAAGGAAGAGCCGGTTATTCCGGTACCACCAACACCACCATCGCAAGTAACTTGCGGAGACAACATATATGCCAATTACATCTATATGCATGAGTCTGGTTGCTCAACACGAGCAGTCAATTCGATCGGCTGTAGAGGTATTGGACAGTCTTGCCCCGGTAGCAAGTTACCGTGTGGTGATGACTATGTTTGTCAGAACAATTGGTTTACCAACTATGCTATAGCTCGCTATGGAAGTTGGAAAGCTGCTTACGAGACATGGCTAGTTCAACACTGGTGGTAATTCATGTGAAGCGCAGTAGTGAAGTAGGACGTATTCATTAGTTAGTGACTATAGCCAAAATACGGATGTCTAAATAACTTTTAGCCTGCTTCGCTCATGCGCTTCACTTTATAAGCCTATGGGCTGATATGTAGGGGTAAGTACCTTTCACGTTTTGATTAGTAGTTTTTT